>DATBRZ010000222.1:0-44169 GCA_036560025.1 Gemmatimonadaceae bacterium
CGATTCCCCGTATGAAGACGGGCCATCTGAATCGCCAGATCGTTCGCCTCGGCCCCAGTATTAACGAAGTAGGTGACGTCGAGACCCGGCGGCATCTTCGATGCGAGCTTCTTCGCGAGCAGCGGAAGATTGGGATGTAAGTAGATCGTCGTGGCGTGCTGGAGCGTGTCGGTCTGCTCCTTGATCTTCGCCGTCACTTTCGGATGGCAGTGGCCACAGGAAACCGTGACAATTCCGGCGAGGAAGTCGAGGTAGCGTTTCCCGGTCTCGTCGTAGAGCCACTGCATGTATCCCTCGACGAGCATCAACGGATCCTTGTAGTACGTGATCACGGCCGGATTGCAGTACTGCCGTCGCATCGCGAGCACTTCGCTGCGCGGTGGACCATCGTACGGACGCGGACGATGATCGGTCGCCGGCATGACCGGCGCTTTGCTGGTCGCCGTCGGCGACTGAATCGTTGCGGTCATTTCGCTGTTACGCAGTAAGCTGAGTTTGTGCAGGCTCCGGCGAGGCGTACCCTTCTACGACCTCGTAACCACCCTGATAATCGACGGTGTCCGGCCGCCGGATCTGCGACTGAAGCACAACGCGGTCGCGCCGCAGCCCACGGAAATCTTCCAGTGATTGCCAACCCTCGCTCGCCTCGTGCTTCTCGAGGAACTCGCGGTACTGCTGATTGAGTCGCTTGATCACGTTCGGCCCAATCGCCTGATCGAGCATCGCCGCTGTGCATACCTGCACGGTGCCGCAACCGAGCATGAAGTACGAAATAGCCTGCTTCAGGTCGGAGATGCCGCCGATGCCCGAAAAGTTCTTGTCGGGGAATGCCTGAGTGAGCGAAGCCATCTTCGCGAGAGCGAGCGGAAGTATTGCAGGCCCGCCGAGTCCGCCGCTTGATACGTATCCGTCGACGTTGATCTCGAACTCGAGCGTCTCGGGATCGATGAGCGGAAGTGAAGGGAACGTGTTCGACGAAACGATGGCGTCAGCTCCGCCTCGGAAGCAGGCGCCCGCTTCGATGACGATGTCAGCGGTTGCAGGCGTGAGCTTGCACCACACCGGGACCTTGGCGACTTCCTTCACTGCCTCGGTAACCGTCGAGCAGAGGACCTGATCCTTTCCGATGTTCGATCCCATGTCCTTTCTGTCCATGTGAGGACAGGAGAAGTTGAGCTCGAGGCCATCGGCGCCGGCGTCCTGACACCGACTCGCCAGCAGCTGCCAGTTGCCGAGCTCCTTGTCGTTGCCCGAACCCGCCATGATCGACGCGATTAGAACCTTATTCGGATACGCTTCCTTGATTCTTCGAATCCGGGGCTCCCACCAATCCATCGGTTTGTCCGAGATGAGCTCCCAGTTCCACGATGAGTGCAGCGCGGCGTTCGGCCGCTTCTTCATGGAGACGGCTGCGTCATCGGGTGACGTGCGCATGAACTTCGCTTTTGCGCCGTAAACGTTGACGACGGGATGCAGTCCGATCGTCTTGGTGACGACTCCACCCCATCCGGCCTCGAAGGCGCGAATGATGTTGCTCTCGGACTCCGTCGGCGGGGCCGACGAGAGCATGAACGGATTTTCGAATTTGATTCCGGTGAATTCTACTGAGGTATCAACAGCCATCTTGCGCCTCCGCAGTTATTGCGCAGTTGGTTCGTAGTTCGCAGTTGGTTCGTAGTTCGCAGCCAGTTCGCAGTTCGCAGCTAGTTCGCAGTTCGCAGTGGTTGTTTAGCTCATCCAATTGGTGCCGTGCTCCCGGTTCCACTTCGTCGTCATCTTCTTGGACCGCGTCCAGAACTCAATCGATCCGCGGCCGGTTATATCGCCGACGCCGAATCGCGACTCGTTCCAGCCTCCGAATGAGAACGGCTCACGGGGAACCGGAACGCCGACGTTGACGCCGACCATTCCCGCGCTCGCCCGCTCCATCACGTATTTCGCGGTTCCGCCGCTCTCGGTAAACACCGATGCCGCGTTTCCGTAAGGACTGGCATTCTCGACCGCCAGCGCCTCATCGACATCCCTTGCACGGATAATGACGAGAACAGGCCCGAACACTTCCTCCTGAGCGATCTTCATGTCCGGCGTGACGTAATCGAGGATCGTCGGACCGATGTAGTAACCGTTCTCGTGTCCTGGCACTACTGCGTGGCGACCGTCGACAATGACTGCCGCACCAGCCTTTTCCGCTTCCGCGATGTACCTCTCGATTCGTTCCTTCGCTTGAGCGGAGATCACCGGCCCGAGGTTTTTTCCCGGTACGATCTGCGATGCGTAATCGATCATCCGCTGAATGATGTGGTCCGTGTCGGAAACCGCGACCATCACCGACGCTGCCATGCACCGCTGACCTGCGCAGCCGGACATCGAAGCGACAACATTCGACGAAGTCATTTCGGTGTCGGCGTCAGGCATAACGATCAGATGATTCTTCGCTCCGCCAAGCGCGAGAACTCGCTTCAGATTCGCAGTCCCTCGCCGATAGACGAGTTTCGCGACCTTCGTTGAGCCCACGAAGCTGATGGCTTCGATTCCCGAGTGGTCGCAAATCGCTTCGACGACGTCCTTGCCACCATGCACGACCTGAAAAACTCCCTCCGGAAGTCCTGCCTCGCGCAGCAGCTCGGCGATTCGATTCGCGCTCAACGGGACAAGCTCCGATGGCTTGAGGATCAGACAGTTGCCGAGCGCGATTGCGTTGGGAATCGTCCAGTTCGGCACCATGTTCGGGAAATTGAACGGCGCGATCGAGGCAACAACACCAAGCGGAAACTTCTCGATCCTGCATTCCACTCCGCGGCTTACTTCGAGGACCTCCCCAGCGGTGATTTGCGGAAGGGAGCATGCGAATTCCGTAAGCTCGATCGACTTGAGGATCTCCGCCTTTGCTTCGGGATAAACCTTGCCGTTTTCTTCGGTGACGAGGGCGGTCAGCTCCTCGATGTTCTTCTCGAGAAGGTTTCGATATCTATAGAAGACCTGGACCCGTTCCTTGATCGGCAGCGTGGACCAGGCGGGGAAGGCGGCTTTGGCTGCTTCGACGGCCCGGTCGACGTCCTCGCGGGATGACAGCGGAACGCGCGAAATGACCGTCCCTTCGGCCGGATTGTAGACGTCCAGAAATGAATGACCACCGGCGATGAAGGAGCCGCCGACGTAGTTCATGACCTCGGGGTATTTCATCTCTGCCTACGCGATGGATCAACTGCAAACTGATAGGTAAACCATTGCCGGGCAAGGGAAATGGCGTGTCGCAAGCGAGTGGCGACGTACCTCTCAGCGCCCTATCTTGCGCTAGGGATGCGAAGAATCGGGAGTAGACGGGCGCGAGCCGGATCGGCTGTAGAGAGGAACGTTCTAATGGTCTTAGAGGACGTTCCGCCGATGCTGCGCATCGAGCACTGCCGGTTCGAGATTGAGAGCTTCTCCGTGGCTACGGGCGACCTCGTGATCCGGTTCGAGGCGAGCTGCTCCGATTGTGATGTCTCCGCGATAACGTTCGGGCCTGCTATCGAGGCGCACATCAAGAGCAGAGTTCCCGAGATCAGAGCGGTTCGAATCGTAGCCGCTGCGTGACACGGGGCCGAGGCCCAAGCTCGGCGGCGCCAGGAGAGTCACGATGACACCGAATCTCAGCGAAAGAGTCAGTGCGGCGCTGTCGCACGTGAGAAATAACCGTCTCGGCCTGAACGTGCTCGAGGCGGAAATGGTTCGTGACGTTGCGACTACGCTCGAGGGGAAGGTTCGGCTGACCGTTCTATTGGCGCCGAGCGATGACGCGCAGATCGTTCGCGAGATTCGGCAGGTGCTGGAGCAGGTGCCGGGCGTTTCGGACGTCCGTGTGGACGTGAGAGACGCTGGGCAGACGGGGACCAGTCATGCGCGCGCCGGAGCAAATCCGGGCGGCGCTGCGCCCCCCGGCGCGAAGCCTAGGGCGCTACCGGTCATGGGACAGGAGCCGAAATCCGCACGCGCCGCCGTTCCCGCGCCGACACCAGTCACATACCCGAATCTCGGGAATGTCGTCGCGATCTCGAGTGGAAAGGGCGGCGTTGGGAAATCGACAGTGGCTGTCAATCTCGCAGTCGCGCTCGCCGCGCGGGGCTCACGAATCGGATTGATGGACGCCGACATCTACGGTCCAAACGTCCCGCGAATGCTCGGCGTGTACAAGCAACCGATCGTCGAAAACGAGCGGATCATCCCGCTCGAAGCGTACGGGATCAAGCTGATGAGTCTCGGTCTTTTGATCGAGCGGGATCAGCCGGCCATCTGGCGTGGCCCGATCATCATGAAAATCGTGACGCAGTTCCTGCGCGACGTGAATTGGGGCAATCTCGATTTTCTCTTTGTCGACATGCCGCCCGGCACCGGCGATGCGCAGCTCTCTCTCGTTCAGGCGACCAAGGTAAGCGGCGTGCTCATCGTCACGACGCCGCAGGACGTGGCTGCCGGCGATTCACTCCGCGGCGCGAACATGTTCCGCCGCGTCGACGTTCCCGTGCTCGGCGTAATCGAGAACATGAGCTGGTTCGAGTGTGACGGATGCGGGAAGCGAACAGCATTGTTCGGATCCGGCGGTGGGGCGCGGCTCGCAGGAGAGCTTGGAGTCCCTCTGCTCGGTCAGATCCCGCTTTACCCACCGATACTGACAGGCGGGGACAAAGGCTCGCCGATCGTTGTCGCCGAGCCAGATTCCGCTGCCGCAGTCGAGATCAGCCGGACTGTCGAGCGAGTCAGCGCGATGTTTTCCCCGGGCTGAGATCTCGCATTGGACGATCCTTCTTCATCCGCGATGTTTGGTCGCAAAAAAACCGGCCATTGAGGCCGGTTTACGAGCTCGAAGCGTTACGTCAGCCCGTTGAGCCGATCCCCCGGAAATCGCCGCGCCAGTACGAAAGAAGCACCGCTCCGAATCCGGCGGTCATTGCCACGAACGTCGCACCCGCTGCGAACGACCTCAGCAACGCGCCGATCAATGGGATCCAGCTGAACACGGCCGCGACTATCCAGAGACCTACATACGCCGACGCACCGACGAGAAACGCGCGCAGCATCGCACCGCGCGGCGTCTCGTCTTTCTTGCTTCGACCGGTAATCGCCGAGCCCGTCAACAAGGCGGCGGAGATGAATCCAAGCATTCCGATCCCTAGCAGGAGCGCGATGTACGCCATCAACCCGAGCGGGATGATGAGAATGCCGATGATGCTCACGGCGAGAAGAACTACAACCGCAATGGCCCCCGGTACGATCAACAGATGTCCAAGTATTCCGCTGACGATGGACTTGCCAACCCCCTGACGGAGCGTGTTGACGACAATATCGACCTTGTCGCCCGCAAGACTCACGGTTGCGAATCCAACAATCGTCACGAGCAGCAGCCAACCGAGCGAAAGACCAAAGGAATACCATGGTCTGTAAACGATCAGTCGAGCGGTCGCGCGGTCGTGACGCAACGCATTTCGATCGTACATTCGAATAGCACCGCCGACAGCTGCTCCCTCATTCCGAACCTGTCCGAATGCGGCGACCGCGTTCTGTGTTACCGTCGCGCCTCGGTGGAGGATCACGTCGCCTCTGATCGCTGCGGCGTTACCGCGAACGGTTCCGTACACGTCGAGATTGCCATTCAGAACGACAACCGAACCCTGCGCGACCGCTTTCGGCCCGATCACATGGCTCCCCCTCATCACCTGAACGGGGGTCACGAGAGATGTCGCGGCGATTGCGAGCGTCAGGACGAAATGCATTCTAGGCGGCCTTTCGAGTTGCGGACGCAGCTGCCCGGAGAACCCCGGCTGCGCCGGCGGCACCGAGAGCGAACATTCCTATAGTAGCGACCACAGCGCCGGGGCCTGCGGTCGAGAGGTAGGCAACCGTGGGCTCACCCAGCACACCTGTGGCCGTGGAAGAGGCTAACGCGGTGAGGAATCCAACCGCCCCTTCGCCGAATACCCGCGCGATCACGACGAAGAGATCGAGCTGGAATACCGCGAACAGGAGAACAGCCGAGACAGTGATCGCTGCTGACGCAATCAGTGCGGCTGCCGCGAATCGCACCACGAGAGGTCGTCGCTGATAATGGACGATCTCGGTGGGGAGCGAAGCCAGCTCGGGCAACCGCGGCCGCTGAATGACCGGAGCCTGAGAGGGGACAAGCTGGAGATGCTGGAAGCGGGTCACCCGAGCCATGACCCTGTCGCCGAAATCGGGCGAGGGCGCATGGTAGGGCAGCCGCTTCAGCGCCTGCTCGATCGCGATAAAATCCTGAGGGGTATCGTCGTTCAATTGAACCTCACGACTGGCCTACGGCCGAAATCGGCCCGGGGTTTCAGGTTAGCGAACATCTGCGAGAGCAGCCCTCAATTCGTGCCGGGCGCGATGTATATAAGTCTTTACAGTCCCGAGGGGCAGCTTGACGATCTCGGCAATCTCCTCATATGACCGGTCTTCAACGTGGCGGAGCAGTATGCACGCCCGGTACTCCGGCCTGAGCTTCCCGATCGCCCTCTCGATCGCCAGGCCGAGCTCCTTCGATTCCAGCTCTGCCAGCGGTGATTCATCACCCGATGCGAGCGCGATCGACGTTGCCTTGGCGCTCTCGGCGGTGACCGCATCGGGTGCACCCTCGATACTGATTGTGTCGACTCGACGCCTCCGCAGATAATCGATCGTCAGATTATTCGCGATCTTGAACAGCCAGCTCGAGAATTTGAACTCAGGGCTGTAACGATCGATGTTGTTCAATACCCTCACGAACGTCTCCTGTGCCAGATCCTCGGCCGTCTCGCGGTCGCGAACCATTCGGAAGACGAGCGAAAACACCGGCCGCTCGTATCTCTTGAGTAACTCGCGATACGCGGCCTCTTTCCCCTTCTGCGCGAGAGCTACGACCTCGGTATCGGGGAGTCCGGCGAGCTGATCTGCTGCGGATCCGGAAGGCATTGGCAGCGACAAAGTTAGCTTGCCCTACCTGCAAGTGCCCGTCAGCTTTCAGCGAATGCCCACTGCCACAGAGGATGCGCGCGCCAGGAACGCGGCACAGGGCGGAGCGGAGAAGCGGAGCTACGTTCGGCAGATCTTTTCGGAGATCGCTCCCCGCTACGACCTCCTCAATCATCTGCTCAGCCTCAATGTCGACCGCGCCTGGCGTCGGCGAGCGATCGCGACTCTCAAGATCGGCGCGGCGCCAAGGGGGACTTATCTCGATCTTTGCGCGGGCACGCTGGACATGAGCGTTGCAATCACGTCGTGGTCGTCCTTCAGAGGGTGCGTTGTGGCAGCCGATTTTGCCGAGCCGATGCTTAGAGAAGGCCGCTCGAAGACGATCGGGCGAAGCATAGATCCCGTCGCGGGTGATGCGCTCGAGCTACCCTTTGCGGCGGCTTCGTTCGCAGGTGCAATCGTTGCGTTCGGGATTCGGAATGTTGCCGATCTCGATGCCGCGCTCGCCGAGGTTCATCGCGTTCTCGCTCCCGGGGGAAGGTTCGTAATCCTCGAATTCTCCACTCCCCGTAATCCGGTCGTTCGGGCAGGCTATCATCTCTACTTTCGCTCGATTCTCCCCTTGATCGGCCGAGTGATCAGCGGGCATCCGACTGCGTATCGGTACCTGCCGCGGTCGGTTGCGAGTTTTCCTGTCGAAGAAGAGTTATCGCTTCGGCTATCCAAGGCAGGCTTCGTCAACATCAGCTGGGAATCGCTCAGCCTGGGAGTAGTTGCAATTCACGTTGCCGAGCGTCCTCTGCCCGCTCAACTGGCAGCAGCATGAGTCTGGATTCGCTCGGCGAATTCATCGACGCGATCGATGCGGCAGGTGAGCTCGCCCGCATCGCACATCCGGTCGCGGCGCGTCTCGAGCTCGCAGAAATCGCGGACCGGGTGATGAAGCAGCGGGGCGGGGGGCGTGCACTCCTCTTCGAGCACGTCAAGCTCGACGACGGGACGCGCTCGGCATATCCCGTTGCGATCAATCTCTTCGGATCGATCAGGCGAATGTCGCTTGCGCTCGGCGTCGATGATCTCGATGAGATCGGTAAGCGAATAACGAAGATGCTCGATCTCAAAGTGCCGGAAGGGTTCGTCGGGAAACTGTCGCTCATTCCGAGATTGCTGGAGATGGCGAAGTTCCCGCCCCGTGTTCGCTCTGGCGGAGTCTGTCAGCAGATCGTGTGGAAGGGCGACGACGTCGATCTCACCAGACTTCCGATCATCACCTGCTGGCCAGAAGACGGCGGCCCATATATCACGCTACCGATGGTCATCTCGCGAGATCCTAAGCGCGGAATTCGGAATGTCGGCATGTACCGAGTGCAGGTGCTCAGCCGCGACACACTGGCGATGCACTGGCAGCGGCACAAAGTCGGCGCAGCCCACTGGCGTGAGATGGCCGAGTCGGGCAATACGATGCCTGTTTGCATTGCGATGGGCGGCGATCCCGCGTCGATCTATACAGCGTCCGCACCACTTCCTCCGACAATCGACGAGTTTCTGTTTTCGGGATTCCTGCGCAACGATCATGTGTCGCTGACTAAAGCAGTCACGTGCGATCTCGAGGTTCCGACGGAATCGGAGATCGTGATCGAAGGATTCATTGATCCAGCGGAGGAGCTGGTGGTCGAAGGTCCCTTTGGAGATCACACCGGCTTCTACTCGGAAGCAGATCTCTATCCGAAGGTGCACGTCACTGCGATCACTATGCGGCGGAATCCGATCTATGCGACCACGATCGTCGGCCGTCCGCCGATGGAGGACTATTATCTCGGTCACGCAACAGAAAGAATCTTCCTGCCGCTGCTCAAGCTGACGATTCCCGAGATCGTCGACTATCACATGCCCGCGGAGGGAATCTTTCACAACCTCGTATTCGTGTCGATCGACAAGCAGTTCCCGGGTCAGGCGTACAAGGTGATGAATGCCCTGTGGGGACAGGGCCTCATGGCGCTTGCGAAAGTGCTGGTGATTCTCGACAAGGACGTGAACGTCCGCGACGAAAAAGAGGCATGGTGGGTCGCTCTCAATCACATCGACCCCGAGCGCGATGTGAGGTTCACGATGGGCCCGATCGACGTGCTGGATCATTCGAGCCGCGCATTCACGTACGGGTCGAAAATGGGAATCGATGCGACGAGGAAATGGCCCGAGGAAGGATTCACGAGAAACTGGCCGAAGAGAATCGAGATGGACCCCGCCACGAAGGCGCGCGTCAACGAAATGTGGGGGAGGCTCGGGCTCGGCCGATGACTGAAACGACAGTGCGTAAAGGCAAGGAAGGGCAGACGTTCGGCGGACGCTCGCTGTTCGTTCGATACGTCAACCTCGTCAAGCTTCCGCACACCGTGTTTGCTCTTCCCTTTGCACTCGTTGGTGTGACGCTCGCGAGCTACATCGCGCCGGTAACACTAGGTGAGATCGTATGGGTCGTTGTGGCATTCACCGCGGCAAGATTCGCAGCAATGGGATTCAATCGAATTGTCGACCGTGACGTCGACTCCTTGAATCCGCGCACGAGGTCACGTGAAATCCCTTCGGGCGCGCTGTCGGTGGGTGCCGCGAGATTGGCTGTGGGACTTGCCGCGGTGGTGTTCATCATTGCTGCGTGGGAGCTGAATCCGTTGTGCTTCTACCTGTCGCCGCTGGCACTCGGATGGGTTCTGTTCTACAGCTACACCAAGCGCTTCACGAGGTGGTGCCATCTCGTGCTTGGGATTGGGTTGTCGATTGCGCCCGTTGGGGGATATCTCGCTGTCACTGGAGCGTGGAGCGATCCATGGTGGATGCTGGTCGCTCTTGCGATTGCCGTTGCAAGCTGGGTTGGCGGCTTCGACATCCTCTATGCCCTGCAGGACATCGAGTTCGACTGCGCGCAAGGGTTGTATTCGCTGCCCGCGGCGCTTGGCGAAAGCAGAGCGCTTAATGTCGCGCGTCTCTTGCACGTGACGACGATTGTGTGTCTCGCGCTCGTGGGATGCGCGGTGGGAGCAGGATTGATCTACGCTGCGGGGGTCGCGATAGCGGCGATTCTTCTTCTTTACGAGCACTCGCTCGTACGACCAGGGGATTTGAGCCGGCTCGATGCCGCCTTCTTTACGATGAACGGCGTGATCAGCATCGCGTTCTTCGGATTTGTCTTGGCGGAGCGGCTCGTCGCATGACGACGCGCGCACCGCTGGTGATGGGAATCACCGGCGCATCCGGTGCGCCGTATGCTGTTCGGCTCCTTCAATGTCTCGCTGCGGCGGGTCAGTGCGTGCAGCTGATCGTGTCCTCGCATGGGCTGCGACTTCTCTCGACGGAAATGGATATCTCATCGATCGATCAGCTCCGAGGTGCCGTCGGTGATGCGTGGGATCGCACCGTTACAGTATTCAGCAACGATGATCGTGGCGCACCTCCAGCGTCGGGGTCTGCTTTGTCTTCAGGTATGGTGGTTTGCCCGTGCTCGATGGGAACTCTGTCGGCGATCAGCGTTGGAGCGTCGAGATCGCTGATCGAGCGGGCAGCGGATGTTGCGCTAAAAGAACGCCGCAAACTCGTCCTCGTTCCACGCGAAACTCCGCTCAGCGCGATACATCTTCAGAACATGCTGCGTCTGTCGCGCGCGGGCGCCGTGATCATGCCGGCTGCGCCCGGATTCTATGGACGTCCGCAGCAGATCGGCGAGCTCGTCGACTTTGTAGTCGCGAGAGTGCTCGATCAGCTCGGTGTGGAGCACCAGCTCGGGAAGCGCTGGACCGGTAACCCGTAACCGGTTACCGGCTACCGGTTAGAACTGCTCGTCCGCAGTTGGCCCGTAGATGCTGGGTACCGGCACACCGAGGAGGCGGTAATACACCCCGAGTTGTGCGCGGTGATGGATCAGGTGATTGATCAGGACACTGCGCATCAATGGCCGTTTCGGTCGCGTGAAAAAGACGGTATCGCCGCGACGGAGCGTCCAGGGTTGCTCGAGCACGGCGAAATCGGTCGATGCAACCGCCTGGCGGAGTCGTCCGGCCACGCCATCGAATATTGCGAGCAATTCCGCTGCTGTGTTTACCTTGGGGAGCGGTGGCCTCTGGGCCGCGTCCAGCCCGTCGCTCTCGAGAATCGCAATGCCAATTCCAGGAAGCTGCGCGACATGCGCGGCAAGCTCGCCGATCGTTCTCGACTTTTCGTGCGGTCGCCAATCCCCTTTGCCTTCCGGAAAGCGTTCGAGTGTCTTGCGAGTAGCAGCAAGCTCATCGTTGAGATCGCTGTAGAGAAGGTCAGCAGCAGAGGGCGCATCACGAAGAAGGTCGCTGGGCATTGTCATCTGACGAGACCGGGGAAAAAAGTGACTGATTCAACCGCAACTTCCTGATCATATCCAATGTGACTTGTAATTGTCAAGTAGCCACTTGAGAAAAACAATCATCTTCACTAGACTACCAGCATGCGCTCCTACGGACAATACTGCGGCCTGGCCAAGGCACTGGACGTGGTCGGAGACCGCTGGACTCTTTTGATCGTTCGTGAGCTGCTACTTTCGGGCCCATCTCGCTACACCGACCTCCTGAAGGGTCTCCCCGGTATCGCCACCAACATGCTTGTGGACCGTCTGAAGGAGATGGAGACCGCGGACATCATTGCCACCGAAGAAGCGCCCCCTCCGGTCGCCACGACGCTGTTCCGGCTAACCGACCGAGGAAAAGCGCTCGATGAAGTCATTCATGCGTTCGGTCGGTGGGCTGGTCCAATGATGTCGGAGCCTTCTCCTCAGGAGACGTTCAGAAGCCATTGGCTTGCGCTGCCACTGGAGGTTTATCTAACCGATAATTCACCGCACTTGAAGCCAGTTACGATTGAGCTGCGTACGGGCGATCGGCCGATGCTTGTCGAGACTGTCGAGGGACGCGTTCAGGTCCGGCCCGGCTCGTCCCCCAAACCCGATGCAGTTGTCGCGGGTCAACCCCACGTCATCATCGGTCTGCTAACCGGGAAACTCAGCCTGGGCGCCGCCCGGGCGCGAGGCGTCCACTTCGAGGGGAATCAAAGCGTTCTCCGCCGGGTACAGCCGAAACTACGAGCGGCGTAGACCGGCCTACGAAACCTGCTGAGTGTGTCTCAGCTCATCAGGAAAGCGCCTGAACCACGAAGACAATAAGAGCAGCTCGTCGATTTCGTGTGTAGGGACTGCCGCGGACGGCGCATCGCCGCCGGCAAAAATGCTGTCGGCCAACTGCCGAAGTCGCTCCCGCTGCGCCTTCGATCGTGGCTTCGCCGCTTCAGCCCGAACCACTCCGCGCTTCACCACGTACACGCGGTCGTTTCCATCGTAACCGGGCACGGTGTAAACGAACGAGAGAGTCTCGACTGCAAAGCGAAGCCTGCTGAACTGCTCCCGCAGAACATCGAGCCGATTGAGCTTGTCGCGGAACGCAGCCGCGCGCTCGAACTGAAGCTGCTCACTCGCCTGTTCCATTGTCCTGCGAAGAACTTCGACCGGCCCGTTGCTCGCTCCATCGAGAAACGCACGAGCCATCGCGACGCGCGCCTCGTACTGCGACACCGAGCAGCCGCCGACGCATGGGCCGAGACATTTCCCGATCTCGTAGCGGATGCAGCCAGGCGTGCGCGCGATTTGAAACAGCTCCTGCTGATCGCTGAAATGGATCTTCATATCCGCGCGACAGTCCCGCAGCATGAGCACGTCACTGAGCTCGCGAAGCGCTTCCTCCATTCGCTGAGCTCCGACAAATGGGCCGTAATAGACAGAAGCGTCGTCGGTCGAAGCGCCGCGGACTACAGCGAGCTTCGGCGCAACACCATTCGTGATCTTGATGAAAACGTAATGAGTACCGTCGCGCTTCATCGCGTGGTTGAGCCGCGGCCGAAGCTGCTTGATGAGATGCAGCTCCTTAAGAAGCGCGGCGAACTCACTCGGAGTGTACTCCCAGTCGATCGCCTCGGCCTCGCGAAGAATTCGCGCGCCCTTTTCCTCCGGATAGGCGCATCTGAAGTAGCTCAGCAGGCGGGTGCGCACCTGCTTCGACTTGCCGACGTACACCACTTCACCTGACGAGGATAGCATGCGATACACACCGGGCCGGTCCACGGCCGCCTCGCGCACTCGGTCTCTCATTACCGCGAGTTGCTGGTCGGACGTCGGCTCTTTGAAGCCCTGCGCTCGCACCCGGCTCATTTCTGACACCCGGGGCAGAACGTTGTCGCTCTGCCATCGATCGCGTGGGTCATGACCAGCTTTCTTCCGCAACGAGTGCACTTCGCGCCGCCGCGTCCGTACGCCTCGAGTTTCGCTGCGAAGCTTCCACGCTCACCCTTCGAGTCGCGGTAGTCGCGGAAGCTCGTTCCGCGCGCCTCGACTGCTTCGCGAAGAACGTCCACTATCGCGGTTCTGAGAGCTTCGACCTCATCGGGACGCACGCGATTCGCTGCGCGGGACGGGTCGATTCCCGCCCGCCAGAGGGCCTCGTTCGCGTAGATGTTTCCGATGCCGGCGATTCGCCGCTGATCCATCAATACCTTCTTTACCGGCTGGGCCGAGGCCCGAAGAACTCCCGATAATTGCGCCGAACCAAACGATCGGTCAAGAGGCTCTATTCCAAGCTTGCCTGTGTATTCAGCAAAGGCAGCCGGGTCCATCAACGCGAACGTGCCGAGCCGGCGTACATCGCAGTAGTGAAGAGTGCGACCGTCCTCGAGCTCCAGGGCGACGGTCGAATACCGCAGCTGAGCGCGGTCGATAGAGCCTTCGTCGATGATCAACGCGCCTGTGAATCGAGGCTGGACCAGGATCCGATCACCCGTGGAAAGGTCGAGGACGATGAGCTTCGCGCGGCGCCACGATCGGAGGATTCGCGTCCCCTTGAGACGCCGGGCAAGCGTTCGCGGGCCGACCTTTCTCAACACGTCGGGCCGAGTGACGCGGGCTCCAACGATTTGTGCTCCTCGGACGGATGCGTCGAGGTCGCGGGCGATCGTCTCGGTCTCAGGAAGCTCTGGCACTCCGCTCCAACTCTCTCCAGCCGATGTCTCGTCTGAGCTGTCGTCCCTCGAAAGTGACTTTTTCGGCGAATGACCTGGACTTCTCGGCGGCCTCCGCCAGAGAGGGCGCGACACCGGTCACCGCGAGGACACGCCCGCCGGCTGTGATCAGCTCACCGGTGTCGCTGTCGCGACTGGTGCCAGCGTGAAATACGGTTACCCCGGCGGGCGGGGCGGGGAGGCGAATCGGCGCTCCGGTCTGCGGCGAATCCGGATACCCCGGCGCAGCCACCACGGTCGTCACCGAATGCATGGGATCCCATACAATTCGAGCAGCACCGAGCCCCTCGCCTGTTGCTGATGCCATAACGAGATCGAGCAGCGACGACTGCATCAGGGGGAGAATCGCCTGCGTTTCGGGATCTCCGAACCTGCAGTTGAATTCCACGACGCGAACTTTGTCGCCGGTGATCATCAGGCCCGCGTAGAGGAGACCAGTGAATGGCCGGCCGGCAGCCCGCATTGCGCGAAGCGTCGGATTGAAAACAATATCGATTGCTCTGTCGACAAGATCAGCTGTCGCGATCGATACAGGTGCGTACGCACCCATTCCTCCGGTGTTGGGGCCGAGATCACCGTCGAGAAGTCGCTTGTGATCCTGCGCCGCGAGGAGGGGGACGACGGTCTCGCCGTCGGTGATGCCGAACAGGGACAGCTCTTCGCCCTCGAGGAATTCCTCTACCAAAACCTCCGCGCCCGCATCGCCGAAGGCTCGGTCGCCCATCATTATCTCTATTGCACGCTCGGCTTCCTCGAGACTTGACGCGACGATCACTCCTTTCCCTGCGGCAAGCCCGGAGGCCTTTACGACGACGGGTGCGCCGACCTTGCGTGCCGCATCCTTGGCGGAATCCATCGAGATGTGCGAGGTCGCCTCCGCGGTGGGCACACCTGCGCTTCGCATGAGCTCTTTGGCGAATCGCTTGGAAGTTTCGATTTCCGCAGCCGCTCGGGTGGGACCGAAGATCGTGAGTCTTTCCTCACGAAACAGATCGACGATGCCGCTGGCGAGCGGTGCTTCCGGACCTACGAACGTGAGATCGATCTCGCCGCGGCGCGCGAACGCGAGCAGGCCGCGCACGTCGGTCGCTTTTACCGGAATGCACTCGCCGATTTCGGAGATACCGGCGTTCCCCGGCGCGCAGATGATCTCGAGCGACGGATCATCGCGACGAAGCTTCCATGCAACGGCGTGCTCACGCCCGCCGCTGCCTACAAGCAGCAGCTTCACTCAGGCGAACGCCTGTTCGACATCCTCGATCAAGTCGTCGACATCTTCGACGCCGCAGGAAAGGCGTAGCAATCCATCGGAGATGCCGAGCTGCGCACGGCGCTCCGGAGGAACCGAAGCGTGGGTCATGGTCGCCGGATGACTGATCAGGCTTTCGACGCCGCCCAGCGATTCCGCGAGTGAGAATACTCGAACTTTGTCCACGACTGCCGCAGCTCGGTCACGGCTTCCCGTTTCGACTGAAATCATGCCCCCGAAGCCGCGCATCTGGCGCCTGGCCAGCTCGTGCTGCGGATGAGACGGAAGACCCGGATAGATCACGTTGTCTTCGCCCACCATCTCGGCCAGGCACGCCGCGACACGCCGGCCATTCGCGTCGTGCACGGGCATGCGCAGGTGCAGCGTTTTCGTGCCGCGAAGTGCGAGCCACGAATCAAACGGACTGGGAACTGCTCCGCCTGTATTCTGAATGAACTGAAGCCGTTCGGCGAGCGCATCATCGCGCACGACGGCGATGCCGCCGATCATGTCGCTGTGTCCGTTCAGATACTTCGTTGTCGAATGGTAGACGATGTTGGCGCCATACTCGAACGGACGCTGGAAGAATGGCGTCGCGAAGGTGTTGTCGACGATGAGAATTGCCCCGGCGCGTTTTGCAGCCGCGCTTGCGGCTGCGAGATCAGTCAAGCGCATCACCGGATTGGTCGGTGTCTCGACGATCACCGCTCGCGTGTTCGACTTGCAGGCGTCCTGGATTCGCTGCGGGTCGCGGGCGTCGATGAATGAGAACTCGAGACCGAAATACTGAAGGATGCGGTCGAAAAGTCTGAATGATCCGGCGTAGGAGCTCTCGTTCATCACGATATGATCGCCGGCCTTGAACAGCTTCATGATCGAGTCGAGACAGGCCATACCGCTGGCGAATGCGAAGCCGTGGACGCCGCCTTCGAGCGTAGCGACGTTGCGCTCGAACGCTTCGCGGGTGGGATTTTTTCCGCGTGCGTACTCATATCCCTTGTTTTCGCCGAGCGCTTCCTGGACGTAGGTGGAAGTGGTGTAGATCGGCGTCATGATGGCGCCGGAGAGAAGATCAGGACGCTGGCCGGCGTGGATCGCGCGCGTGCCGAAGCGCGGGGAAAGGTCTTCGTCGAAGATGCGAGTCATGCTTGAGAGTGAGTGATTCTGAAAAGATAGCGGAGGTTGCTAGATTTGCCGCGATGACCAACGATGGATTGATGGTCTCGGTATCCGGAGTGCGGGGGAGAGTTGGAGGAGCCCTCACTCCGGAAATCGTCGCGCGATACGCGGCAGGATTCGGCGCGTGGGCAAAGGGACGCGCGGGAGGCAAGCGCGTCAACATCGTTCTCGGGCGAGACAGTCGCGTATCCGGACCGATGTTCCACCGTGTCGTGCTGTCAGCGCTGCAATCCGTTGGCTGCAACGTCATCGACGTGGGAATGGCGGCGACTCCAACAATACAGCTTGCGGTCGAGCATCATCACGCAGCCGGCGGACTCGCCGTAACAGCGAGTCACAATCCCATCGAGTGGAACGCGCTGAAATTCATCGGCCCTTCCGGACTGTTTCTCGACAACGATGAAGGGCGTGAAATGCGCTCGGTCGTCGACGGCGACATACCTCGCGCAGAATGGCAGCTCCTCGGAGAGTTCGAGGCCGACTCTCAGGCGAGCGCGCGCCACATCGACCGGATACTTGCGCTCCCATTCATTGATGTCGATGGGATTCGCCGCCGGAAATTCAGGGTCGCTCTCGACTGTGTGCGCGGAGCCGGGGGCGCATTGATGCCGAGGCTGCTCGAAGAGCTCGGCTGCCAGGTCACTGCAATTAATCTCGAAACCGACGGAGTTTTTCCACGTCCTCCGGAACCTGTCGCTGAAAATCTTGGGGAGTTGGAAGAGCTCGTGCGATCGTCGGGAGCGGACATCGGATTTGCCGTCGATCCTGACGTCGACAGACTTGCGCTCGTCTCGGATGAAGGGAAAGCAATCGGTGAGGATTACACGCTCGCGCTCGCGGCAAAGCTTGTCCTTCGACATCGTCAGGGAAACGTTGTGACGAACCTGTCGACTAGCCGAATCCTCGACGACATCGCCGCGGAGCAGGGTCGAAGACTGATTCGGACACCCGTCGGCGAGATCAACGTCGCGTCGCGGATGAGATCGGAAAACGCGCCGGTCGGTGGCGAGGGAAACGGCGGCGTCATTCTGACAGAGCTTCACCTCGGCCGAGATGCTCCTGTCGGCGCTGCGATCATTTTGCAGCTGCTTCTCGAGGAAGGGCGGCGGCTATCGGAGATCGTAAGCGAGTATCCGCGCTATTCAATAGTGAAGGACAAGCTCGATCGTCCGAATGCGCCGCTCGACAGCGTTTACCAGGCGCTCAGGGCGACATTCTCGGATGCCGAGGCGGACACCCAGGATGGTTTGCGCCTGACCTGGCCGGACCGATGGGTGCACGTCCGCCCCTCGGGAACCGAGCCTATCGTTCGAGTGATTGCTGAAGCGCCCACGTTGGATGAAGCGCAGGCCCTCATCGCCAAATGTCGAGCGCCGCTCGACGCACTGACCTAGTTTCTTCGGTGCGGCTCTTGCCCAATTCTTAGGGTTCCTCAAAGGATTCGAATTATGTGCGGCATCGTTGGATACATCGGAGAGAAAGGGGCGACACAGCTCCTCATTGACGGCCTGAAGCGGCTCGAGTACCGCGGTTACGACTCGGCCGGAGTTGCGATTATGAATGGCAACGGCGTCGAGACCCGAAAGGCCGCCGGAAAGATCTCGCGGCTCGAGGCGGCAATAGCATCCGAGCCGATCGAGGGCAACATGGGGATCGCCCACACGCGGTGGGCAACGCACGGAGCGCCGAACCAGTGCAACGCGCATCCACAGATGGACTGCAAAGCCCAGATCGCCGTGGTCCACAACGGCATCATCGAGAACGCAACGACGCTGCGGAACCGCCTCGAGGAGTTGGGACACGAGTTCGCGTCGGAGACAGACACCGAAGTCATCGCGCACCTCATCGAGGAAGCGTTCAACGGAAATCTCGAGGACGCGGTCATCGAAGCGCTATGGCAGATCGAAGGCACCTACGGAATCGCAGTCGTATCGAGCGAGGACAAGGACAAGATCGTCGCTGCACGGAAAGGAAGTCCGCTGCTCATTGGCCTCGGCGACGGCGAGTACTACGTCGCAAGCGATGCTTCCGCGATTCTCGCGCACACGCGTGAGGTGATCTACCTCGATGATGGCGACCTCGCGGTGCTTACCCGCGACGGTTACAAGGTGATCGACCTTCGAGCAAAGGAGCTCGATCGAAAGGTCAGCAAGATCGACTGGGACCTGAGTCAGATCGAGCGCGGCGGATTCGCTCACTTCATGCTGAAGGAGATCTTCGAGCAGCCGCAGACGATCGAGAATTGCATGCGCGGCCGCCTTCTGCCAGATGAAGGAACCTCGAAGCTCGGCGGTCTCAACATGACCGATGAGGAGTTGTTGAGACTCAACAACATCGTGATTACCGCCTGCGGAACGAGCTGGCACTCAGCGCTGATCGGCGAGCACATGCTCGAGGAGCTCACGCGCGTTCCTGTCGAGGTCGAGTATGCGTCCGAGTTCCGGTATCGCAATCCGATTGTCAACGAGAGAACGCTGTGCATAGTGATCTCTCAGTCAGGTGAGACTGCTGACACGCTGGCGGCGATGCGGGAGGCAAAGAATCGGGGAGCGCGAACGTACGGCGTCGTCAACGTCGTCGGCTCGACAATCGCCCGGGAAACACACGGCGGCATCTATGTGCACGCCGGACCGGAAATAGGCGTCGCGTCCACGAAGGC
The DNA here is from genome assembly GCA_036560025.1 of Gemmatimonadaceae bacterium. Lineage (GTDB taxonomy): Bacteria > Gemmatimonadota > Gemmatimonadetes > Gemmatimonadales > Gemmatimonadaceae > UBA4720. The sequence continues at coordinate 19,113 of DATBRZ010000222.1, forward strand.
ATTCACCAGCCAGGTCGTGGCGCTCGCGCTCTTCACTCTGAAGCTCGCCCGGCTCAAGGATCTGTCGATCGTTCGAGGCAAGGAGATCATTGAGGCCCTGCAGGCGCTTCCCGCGCAGGTAACGAGCATTCTCGATCGTGCGGAGGAAATCGAAGCGCTGGCAGAGGAATTCAAGCGGGCGCAGAACTTCCTGTATCTGGGTCGCGGCTACAACTTCCCGACCGCGCTCGAAGGCGCGCTAAAGCTCAAGGAGATCAGTTACATCCACGCCGAGGGGTATCCGGCGGCCGAGATGAAGCACGGACCGATCGCCCTGATCGATGAGATGATGCCGGTCGTGTTCATCGCGCCGCACGATTCGGTGTTCGACAAAGTCGTGTCGAACGTCCAGGAGGTGAAAGCGAGAAAGGGTCGCGTCATTGCGATTACGAGCCGGGACGAGCCGGATTTCGAGGGAATGCTCGACTACGAGTTCCGCATTCCCGAAACCATCGACATGCTGATGCCGATCCTCGCGTCGGTACCGCTGCAGCTGCTCGCCTACTACATCGCGGTCAAGCGCGGCTCGAATGTCGATCAGCCGCGCAATCTCGCCAAGTCGGTAACGGTGGAGTAGCAGCTGCGCGTTCTCCTGCAGCGCGTTGCGCGCGCAGAGGTTCGGGTTGGAGAGCGCGTAACGGGGAAGATCGACCGCGGATTCGTCGTTCTCGTCGGGTTCACACACTCCGACGACGCTGCGAAGGCGGACTGGATGGCAGAAAAGGTTACCGGCCTCCGGTTGTTCGGTGACGCTCAAGGCAAGATGAATCTCTCGCTATCGGACGTCGACGGGTCGGTTCTCGTTGTGTCGCAATTCACTCTCTACGGCGACGCGGAGAAGGGCAGAAGGCCGAGCTTCATCGATGCTGCGCGCCCGGAGACCGCGGTTCCGCTATACGAATCGTTCGTTGCGTCCCTCAGAAATCGAGGGGTATCCGTGGCAACCGGAGAGTTCGGCGCGATGATGGATGTGGAGCTGGTGAACGATGGCCCGGTTACGCTCTGGCTCGAGCGCTGACCGAATCGATTCGCGAATAGGATCGTGATTCACATCCATGAGAAGCGCGTAATCCTCGCTTCGTCGTCGCCGAGGCGACATGAGCTTCTTCAGCTCGTCGGAATTCCGCACCAGGTGAGAGCGGCCGACGTGGACGAGAGTTACAGGGAAGGAGAGAAGCCACACGAGTACGCGGAGCGGCTTGCAGCGTCGAAGGCGCGAGCGGTTGCGGAAAGCGATTCCGACGCAATTGTCATCGGTGCGGACACGATCGTCGTCGCCGACGACGAGATCATGGGAAAGCCGCGCGACCGTACCGATGCATCGCGAATGCTCGCGATCCTGCAGGGGCGGTCACACACGGTCATCACCGCGGTCGCGGTGAGCTGCGACGGACGTCTCGAATCGGATGTGGAACATGTCGAGGTAACATTCCGTCCACTCGATTCAGACGAGATCGCGGCGTACATCGATACCGGCGAGCCGATGGACAAAGCCGGTGCCTACGGAATTCAAGGCTACGGCGCGACCATCGTGAGAAGAATCGACGGCGACTACTTCGCGGTGATGGGACTGTCGCTCGCTCTCTGCGTCGAGCTGCTGGAGAAAGTGGGGGTTCGCTACACCTTCGCGCGGTAGCGATCGCTCCATTTCCTCAATCGATCAGCAACGTCGGCCACCTGGATTCGCTGCATCCGTCCCGGTCGCGTTTTCATCGTGATCGGTCCGCGCGGCTCGTCAGTGTCGTGATACGCGTCAATGATCAGGTCATGAAAACGTCGATACGGACCGGTGCGGCGCGGATCGTGGAATCCTGTAAGGCTGATCACAGGACGGTCCAGCGCAACCGAGATGTGAAGCGGGCCGGTATCCGGAGAGATTGCGACACTGGCTGCGTCGAGGATAGCAACCAGCCGGCGTAGTCCGCTGCCGAGTGCATTCACCGGTGGGCGCATTGTGCGCGACGTGATGCGCTCAACCGCGGCGCGCTCCCGCTCCGAGTCGCTGCCGACCAGCACGGCGCGCAGCCCATGTTCCTCCTCGAGAATGTCGCACACTTCAGCCCAACGTTCCGGGATCCAGTCTCTTTCCGGATGGCTGGTGCCGACGACTATCGCCGCGTACTCGCCTCCAACACTCGCAACGAACTCTCGCTGCCACGCCAGCTCGTCGCTCGTGGGTCCGAGCATCCATTCAACCGGCTCGTGCTTGATGCCGAGGTAATCGAGAAACTCGAAGTACTGCTCCTGTACGTGCTGAGGCTCGTGCGGCGGAATGTGCCGGTTCGTAAAGAGAAAGTTGACATCCCGTGCGCGACGTCGGTCGAACCCCAGGCGCACCGGCACCCCTGACAACGCAGTGATGATTCCCGCCTTGAAGTAAACCTGCAAATCGATCAGCAGGTCGAACTCTCTCGCTCGTAATTGCCGCGCGACGTCACGTACTGCACGCCAGCCTCCATGACGCTGAAAGAGAATGATCTCATCGACTGACGGGTGTCCGCTCACAAGCGAGGCCGGCCCGGGCTGCAGCACCCATGTGATCCTGCGGCGCGGGTCGTCGCGCTTGACAGCGTTGATCACCGGGAGCGCGTGAACGGCGTCGCCGATCGCGCTCATCATGACGATGCAGACCCGGTCCATCACGAGTGTCACGTTGCGAGCTCGAAGCTGCGCGTTGCAACGATCTTCTCCTCGTCTGTCGTGAAAAGCTCCACGCCGGCGTCACGCCATTTTCTCAGCGAGCGGATGAGGCGCGCGACGTTGGCCTGAGTGATCATTGGATCACCGGGCAGGTGAAATCGCACGCGGTCGACATCGATTACGTGTGCAACAGTTGCATTCTCGTCGCCGCGGGCGACGAGAATGTTCTTCGCGTTGAGATCGGAATGATGCGCCCCGGCGTGAGTGAGACCGGCGATGAGTCGCGCTGTGGCTTCGACCGCTGCGCTACGTACATCCGGTGCAGGGCTAGCGGCAAAAAGCGAGGCGATGTCGCTCGAGTGCCGTATTTCGCGTGTCACGACGTCTGCCCGCCTGAACAGACCACCTGCGGAGTACGTCGCGTAAGCCACCACCTGCGGCGTGGGGACGTCCGCCGCGCGAAGCCGGAACGAGTTCACGAGCTCGCGAAGCGCGCGCGTCGGCGGCAGGAAGAGATCAGTACCGGTTTTGCCGAGCAAGCCACCGCGCATCGAATGGCGAACGACAACGTCTCCACAGGACGGAATCGAGAGAGCAAATACCGGCGCGCGGCCACTCAGCTGACGCGCCTCCGTCTGACTCTTCGCAAAGCCGTAGATGGTTTCCGTGGCGAGAATTTCTTCGATGGCTTCACGGCATTCAGCGAGAGCGAGACCATGACCGCGATCGCCACGTAGGTCCTCGTATCCCGGAACGACGAGCTTCAGCCGCAAGCGCGAACCTGTCCGATCGCCGTCAGCAATGCGCTCGCCTTGTTCTCTGTTTCCTCCCACTCGCGCTCTGGAACGCTATCGGCGACAATACCGGCTCCTGCCTGAACGGATGCGATGCCTTCGGCGATCACGCACGTACGGATCGTGATCGCGAGGTCCATCCGCCTACCGCCTGCCGAGATGTAGCCGAGTGCGCCCGCGTACGGGCCGCGTGCGATCGGCTCGAGCTCGTCGATTATCTCCATCGCGCGGACTTTCGGGGCTCCCGTCATCGTGCCGGCGGGAAAGGTTGCGCGAAATACGTCCATCGCGGTCGTACCATCGCGCGTCACACCCTCGACCTCACTGACGATGTGCAGTACGTGCGAGTACTTCTCGATCTGCATCAGCTCGGTGACCTGGACGCTTCCGTAACGGGCGACGCGGCCGATGTCATTCCGTCCGAGATCGACCAGCATCACGTGCTCCGCACGTTCTTTGGGATCGGCGAGGAGCTCTCGCGTCAGCTGTGCATCGCGCTCAGGCGTGACTCCACGCGGACGCGTTCCCGCGATCGGTCGAACCGTCACACGGTCGTCGTCGAGGCGAACGAGTAGCTCCGGCGATGTACCCACAATTTCAACGCCGTCGAGCACAAGATGGAACATGTACGGCGACGGATTGATGGCACGGAGGGCCCGGTACAGCGAAGTCGTGTCGAAGTTGGCGTCGAGCTCGATTCGGCGTGACAGCAATGCCTGAAAGCAGTCGCCGGCGCGAATGTATTCGCGGATTCGCTCGACTGCTGTCATGAATGCTTCCTTCGAAAGACTCGATGCTCCGGTTGCTGGTGAAGCCGAAGCATCGAGCGCGAGCGGCGCGAGACCTGATGGTTCGCTGAGTCGCGCTTCAATATCATCGATCTCTGCGATCGCATCGTCGAAGAGCGATCGAATTCTTTCGTCGGTTGCGTCATCGGGCACAAGCACTCCGGTGACTATCCGTGCTCGACCGCGCAGATTGTCCGCGATCACCATCGAGCGCGTGAAGACGAACAGCGCATCGGGCGTTTTGTCCCGCTTGGGAGGTGCGTTCGGGAGCCGCTCGATGAATCGGACGACATCGTAACCGAAGAAGCCCACGGCCCCGCTCCAGAATACGCCAAGTTCGGGCGTATGTACCGGTTGCGCCGACATCAGGATCGCCTCGAGATCAGCGAGTGGATCCGTCGGTCGTCGACTGCCGTGCCAGTCAACGTCCGGAGACCAATCCTCGACGATTCCGTCTCGAAGCCGCCACGCCGCGCGAGGGTCGGTGCCGAGGAATGTGTAGCGAGCCCATGTTTCGCCTCCGGTGGGAGCGGACTCGAGCAGAAAGGCAAAGCGTCCGCGGCGGAGTCGGGCAAATGCACCAACCGGTGTGTCGCGATCGAGCAGAGCATCGCGCCAGACCGGAACCAGATACGCCCGTGCCGGTGTGGCTCGACGCGCTCCCGCGAGGAGAGTAGTGAAGCGCTGAAACTGGTCAGTCATTATCTGCGGAACCTACTGTGCCTTTCCTGGTTCCGCTTTTAATAATTCTTGATGATTCAACGTTGCCTGATTTCGCTAGTCGCTGCGAGTTGTGCGCTACCACTTGTGAGTGGCGCACAATCATGGAATGACGAGCGGACGCTCGGTCTGGTGCGCCAGGCGGCGGACAGACGCGCGCGCCAAATCGCGGATACCGCGCTCGCCGACTACTCCGCAACGGCACACGGCTACGTCACGTTTCTCGCCCAGCTCGGCGAAGGATTCACCGAGCCGCCAAAGATCGTCAAGGCAGACGAGCTGGCGCTCGACGTGTATTGGCGCGCTCCAAACCTGAGCAAGCAGCTGATCGTCGGGCGGCGGGACACGCTGCTTCTTCCAACCGACATCAACTACCATCGCGATCACCTGGGAATCGTGCAGAACAATTTTCCGAGCATCATCAGGCTCGGAGAAGGTGATGAGGTCCGCGATGTTCCGCACCCGCTGTCGGCGGCGGGGTTGACGGAATACGACTTCGCGATCCGCGATTCTCTCCAGATCCATTTAGGTCCGCGAATCCTCGACGTCTATGAAGTCCGCGTGCGTCCGAAGAACGATCGGGCACCACGCGCGGTGGGCGCAGTGTATCTCGATCGCGAGAGCGGCGAAGTCGTCAGAATGACGTTCAGCTTTACGCGCGCGGCGTTGATCGACAAGGAGCTCGAAGACGTAAGCGTCGTCCTCGAGAATGGTCTTATCGAGGGGCGCTTCTGGCTTCCGCGCCGGCAGGAGATCGAGATCCGGCGCACCGGCCAATGGCTCGACTATCCGGCGCGTGGAATTATCCGCGGCCGTTGGGAGATCTGCTGCTATCAGGTGAACCGGGGACTTTCCGCCGCAATGTTCGCAGGACCCGAGATCATGCTGGCGCCGCGGCCGCCGGGAGCGCGAATGCCCAGCTCGTTCGTCGGACAGATACTCGATTCGTTGCCGCCGGATGTGCGAGCGGTAACTGATGAGGATGTCGCCAAAGTTCAGGAAGAAGCGAGAGCATTGGTTCGCGGACAAGCGCTCGCCCGCACACGCACCGCCGCGCTTTCAGCGCGAAGCTTCTCAGACATCATTCGCGTGAATCGTGTGGAGGGTCTCGCCATCGGCAGCGGAATTACTCAGCGGCTTGGAAACGGTTTCTCGGTGACTGCTCGAGGCAGATACGGATTTTCCGATGAGCGTGTGAAGGGAAGAGGTGAGCTCGCCTACAGAACCGCGACCGGTGCCGGTGCGACGATCAGCGGGTACCGCGATCACCGGGAGGCAGCGGAGGAACCCGAGACCTCGCGCGTCCGCAACAGCATCGCTGCGCAGGAATTCGGCAGCGATTACACCGATCCGTATCTAGTGCGGGGTGGATCGTTGACCCTGTTGTCACCAACGACAGCGCTGTGGAATGTGTCGGTGGAAGGGGCTGTCGAGCGGCAGTCACGCCTTGCAGTAAATGCAGCACCTGCCTTCGGGCGCTACGAGGCAGTGATTGCGGCGTCCAATGGCGATGAGCGACGAGTCACTGTCACCATAAACCGGCCGACGCGACTGACCTTCCTCGGACTCGAGGCACGCGTCCACGCCGAAGTGCAGGGAATCGCATTTCGTGAGCGGTCCACGAGCGACTTTGAGAATCTCGGGCGTGCTTCGGCGACGCTGAATCTGGAGCGTCCTGTTGGACAATCCCGCGTTGCCCTCCACACCATCGCGGCCGGGGTCTTCGGTAGCGACAGCGTCCCGGCACAGCACCTCGTGTTGCTTGGTGGCCCCACCTCTGGCCCGGGGTACCGGTTTCACCAATTCGCCGGCCTGCGCGGATTCTCGCAGCGCGTGGAGATCGGATTTCCCGCGCCCTTCCCGTCGTTCCGTTTGGGGCGCTACGGAAAAACGCCGGGAATGATCACTCTCGTCCCATTCGCACAGGCGGTGTGCATCGACGACCGCCGCACTTCGCGCGTTAGTGCGGACTCGACTCGACTCGAGAGTGGGTGCTTTCCGTCGGTCGGGATCGGAGCGCTTTCTTTCTTCGATCTGATCCGCGTGGACATCGCACGTGGACTCCGTGATGGACGATGGAGCTTCTACGTCGACGTTGGCCGGGACTTCTGGGGAATTCTGTAGAGACCGCTGCGAACTTTCGGTGATCGTTGCTCGCTGAGAGGAACGTTTCACCTCCCGGTCCGGGCCATCTTGCAACGATGGCTACCACGCTTCCCATAGACTCGACGCGAATCTACCGCCACGACGACAGTGCGTGGCTCCTTCCAATTCTCGCTCTCTCGGTTCCCGGACATGTGCTCGACTCCCTGGCTCATGCGGGAGACGATCTCTGGGAGGCAGCCGTTGGCTCCGGTTACATAACGGAGGACGAGCTGCTGGATCTCATCGCCGACCGATCCGGATTATCTGTCGCGCGCCCGAGTGATCTGCCGAGCTCGCGGCTGGTCATCCCCGAGCGGCTCGCTCGCCGGTACGCGGTCGTCGCCCTCGAGTCCTCTGCCGCCGTGCGCGTAGCGACTTCGCGGCCGTTCGATCTCGATTGCGAGCGGACACTGTCATTCTGGGCGGGGAGACCGGTGACGTTTGTTCTTGCATCACCAAAGGCGATCGAGCAATTGATCGACCGGACCTATGGTGCTCAGTCGGGACAGTCGCGCACATCGATGCTCGCGATGCGAAGCAGGTTCGTGCAGTCGAACGGAATTCCCGCAGCGAATGAGGAGCCCGTAGTTCGCCTTGTCGACCGGATCATCTCGAGAGGAATCAGCGAGCGCGCGAGTGACATCCATCTCGAGCCGGCGGAAGACGGGATTGTTGTTCGATATCGCGTGGACGGAATCCTGCGCGATGTAATGCTTCTTCCGCGGGCAGCAGGGCTTCCACTCGTGTCGCGCCTGAAGATTCTTGCCGGAATGGACATCGCCGATCGGCTCCGGCCACAAGGCGGACACGCGTCAACGATTGCCGATGGAGTCACGATCGATCTTCGAGTGTCGAGTCTCCCTTCCTCACACGGAGAAAAGGTCGTGATCAGGATTCTCGACACGCGCTCGGCGGTGAAGAGTCTGGCGGAGCTCGGACTCGAGCCGCTCGACTCCGCGCGCATGCACCGGCTGCTGGAGATACGCGAGGGCCTGGTACTCGTCACTGGTCCTACCGGATCAGGGAAAACGACGACGCTGTATGCCGCGCTTCGCGAGATCCAGCGTCGCGGACTCAACATTATCACGGTGGAGGATCCGGTCGAGTATCGCATTCCGGGAATCGTTCAGGTCCAGACAAACGACAAGGCAGGGCTCACGTTTGCGTCCGCGCTGCGGTCGATTCTTCGGCAGGACCCTGATGTCGTTCTTGTCGGTGAAATTCGCGACCGGGAGACCGCGGCGATGGCAATTCAGGCAGCGCTGACCGGTCACCTCGTTCTGGCGACCCTTCACACGAATGATGCGTGCGGCTCGATCACGAGACTCACAGACCTTGGCGTCGAAAACGCCAAGCTCGCCGCAGCACTGAAGGGGATCGTAGCTCAGCGACTCATTCGACGACTCTGTCCGGACTGCCGGGTCGTCGCTAATGACGGCGCGCCGGCAAAGCTTCGTCCGTCCGTCGCGGGCGACACGATGGTTTATGCACCTGTCGGGTGCGATGCATGCTCGATGACCGGATACAGGGGACGCGTTGCAGTGACCGAGATAGTGATCGCCGGTACAGAGATCGAGCGTGCCATCGCGACGGGATCGTCGTCCGACGTAATCACGTCCATCGCTCGTCGCCATGGATCGCGGTCGCTATGGGAATGCGGAGTGTCGCGCCTCGTCTCCGGCGAGACGAGCGGCGACGAGCTGCTGAGAGTTCTTGAACAGGACACTGATCCCGAGGCTGTCACTATCGCCTCACCCGATGGTGATGGTGAGCCTCGCCAAGGAAGGCCGGGCGAGTTTGATTCACTCAACCATGGTAGCGATCTCTCGCGCGCTCAAAGCATGACTGAAATCGTTGCGAGCGTGGTCGACGTTTACGTCATTCGTCCACTCGCGGAAGGCTGGAAGGTTCTCGTCCTTCAGCGCGCAGATCACACGCGTTGCCCGGGCGCGTGGGAAAGCGTTCACGGAAACATCGACGAAGGCGAACTACCGGAAAACGCGGCGCGTCGCGAGCTGAAGGAGGAAACGGGACTCGAGCTGTCGCGACTCTACAACGTCACCGTCAATCCATTCTATCTGCACAAGTACGGCGCCGTTCAGCTCGCGATAGTATTCGCTGCATTCGTGGCGGAACCCGCTGAAGTGAGACTCGGCGTCGAGCATCAGAAGTACGAATGGGTCTCGCCGGAAGACGCTGCCAATCGGTTTGTGTGGCCGCGAGAACGGGAAGCGGTCTCCTATATTCGACAGCTCCTGTCGAAAGGGGACGCCGGCCCCATAGAGGATGTCCTCAGAGTTTTCTGATCAATCCGGCTGAAGCCGATATCCGCTCTTTCGAACGGTGATTATGTAGCGCGGGTCGGCCGGATCTGCCTCGAGCTTTCGTCTGAGCTCTCCAATGTGGGTGTCGACCGTTCTGCTGACGACGTCCGCGCCATATCCCCATACCTCACGCAGCAGCTCCATTCGTTCTGCGACACGACCTTTTCGTCGCAAGAGCGCGAGCAGCAGATCGTATTCCTTGGGGCGAAGAGTGACCGGCGCGCCGCGGCGGTAGACATCGTGAGTGCCCGACAGCACCTCGATGTCGCCGAATCTGAACCTCGCTTCGGTCACACCATTTGCGCGGCGCGACGGCTGTGCGCGTCTCAGCAGTGCGTGCACGCGACCAATCAGCTCGAGCAACCCGAACGGTTTTGTAACGTAGTCATCGGCGCCGTCACGAAACCCACGAACCTTGTCGTGCTCGTCCGTCCGAGCTGTGAGGATCAGCACGGGAACCTCATCACCGACATCGCGCAATCCGCTCAGCACGCGGTAACCGTCGAGGGCCGGAAGCATCAGATCGAGTATCACGAGATCGGGTCTGCCTTCGTGCGCGCGGCGAAGACCTGAAGCCCCATCGCGGGCGATCTCGACGCTGAAGCCCTCGATCTCGAGGTTGTTCGCGAGCCCGAGAGCCAGATCGTCGTTGTCCTCCACGATCAGTATCTGCGCTGTCATGCCGATACGTTCGACACAGGAAGGGCGGGTACGTCCGGATCCGAATCGTCCGCCGATCGTGCATCTGATGGACTCTGAGCCCACGGAAGCTCGATGATGAATCGCGCGCCGCGCCCCGCCGGCACGGATTCGACCCACGCTTTGCCGCTGTGTCGCTCGGCGAGCTCGCGCACTACGGCGAGACCAAGGCCGCACCCGGTGGTCGGCCCTCCTTCGTCGCCGCGCCCGCGAACGAAAGGAACCCAGATGTCCTCGCGGCTTCGCCCGAGGACTCCCGGTCCTTCATCATCCACTGAGATGCGGACGGTGCGGCGGGCAATCTGTTGCTTCGGAGCGAGCAACCCCGGCGAGCTATCGACAAGAGCCTCCGCGGCTGTAAGCGTCACCGTCACTCGCTGACCTGGCGGACCGTACTTGAGGGCGTTGTCGACGAGATTGATCAGCATCTGCCGGAAGGCAGCACGATCGACGAAAGTGGTTGCCATCTCGTCCAGCTCGCTTCCCAGCTTTACTCCGCGGGCGGCAGCGAGCGGCTCGAATCCGGCCACGATTTCTCGAACGAGCGGCGCGAGACGCAAACGCTCAGGCCTGAGCGTTACCTCAGGCCGCTCTGCGCGCGAGAACTGAAGCGCATTCTCTACCAGCTGCATCAATCGCCGCGCCTCACGCACGATAACCTCTCCGGCGCGCACACGTTCAGCGTCGCTTCGTGTGCGGCCGAGGGTGAGCGTTTCACCGAAGAGCAGAATCTGCGAGAGCGGAGTGCGGAGCTCATGCGAGACGCTCGCAGTAAAGTCCGCGCGAAGCCGCGCCAGCTCATGCTCTCGCTGGATGTTCCGAACGATGATCGCCGTCAGAACGCCAGTCAGAAGAAGAAGCCCGACCCACACGGGCACTCTGGATGACGGGATGAGTCCGCCACCGAGGCGTGCCGTTGCGTCCTGGCGAAGCGCAACCCGAACGCGTAGGCCGCCACCGAACGCGCTGAGTGAAGCAGTGTCTGACACGAGGTTCGACTGCCATCCGCTTGCGCGATAGATCTCGACGCCGGCGGGAGTCGCAACCGTTGCAGTGAGCAGCGAATCGTTCGGCATGCCGCGAGTGATTGCGGCGGGAAGAATCTTCGGGTTGCGCCAGAGATGAGTGAACAGCGTTCGCGCGAAGAGAGCGGGCGAAGTCACGAAGCCGAGCACACCGACCAGGCGATTCAAGGAATCACGCTGCTGCACGTATCCAATCGCTCGGGATTCGCCGCGGTGCGAAACGAACGTGACGCCAAACGCCGGCGACGCCGGGATCCTGCTCTGCGCAATCGCCGCCGGCAGCCAGCTGCCGTCGTCGTCGGTCACTGCCCGTTCCGGTTCAGCGCCCGCGAATGAGCCGACCTTCGCGGCTGCCCAACCTGGCGCTGTGCCCTCCCGCCTCGCGCGCTGGATTGCCGGCGCAATCGCAACCGAACCATCCCGGAGATCGACACCGAAGTAATACTCGGCCGGCAGTACGAGAGCGCACTCGCATTGCTCGACGTAACGCGCGCCGTTTGTCAGTCGGGTAATTGCTGGAATCGGGTCAGCTACACCAACGCGATTTCCAGCCAGCTCGCGGAACAGCGTCGCCAACGCGGCTGTCATCGTCGCGTCGCCCGTTCGAGCAGTGCTCCAGGTCGCATATGCGGCGTAATCCTGGATTCCGCGCTGTGCGATCTCGCGACGCGAGCGCCCGGTGCTCCATGCTTCGTAAACGAGGAGCCCGGCAATCGCGAAAACGACCAGCAGCACTCCGACCAGGGCAGGCATACCCGTAGCCTGCGTGGTCACGCGCGGATGGCTCATTCCAAAAATTAGCTGCGGGACACCCCCTTCACGACAACTCGCATGCCATCTGATCCGTTCTGACAGTTTTCTGACAACGCGTAACCGCACGCTCGCAGCGTCGCATCCCTTCCGGCCGCTGGCGAGCGGCCGGCGAGCGGATTTACTTCTACACGCCGCGAGGGCGGCCAACGGTCCGCGTAAAGGGTTCAACCCACTCCCAACGCTTCACACACAACCTTCTATTCCTCGCCCAACATGCGGACGACGGGCGGCATGAAAGGGTTCGCGCTCTTTCCAGGGAAGGAAGGTATCTATGTCTGAACAGACCTCCGGATCTGCGTCCACTCCTCTCTCACTCCCGGACGCGCCCAATCTCGACTGGCTCCGCAAGCAGGCTAAACGCCAGCTCAGCGAGCTGAAGAAGTCGAACCCTCAGGCCAAGCTCGCTCAAGCGCAATTCGATCTCGCCAAACAATACGGATTCCCAAGCTGGCGGGCTCTCAAGGATCATGTCGACTCCCTGACGGTTGATGGTCAGCTGTTCAACGCGGCGCGTAACGGCGACGTCGAAAGACTCTCAGAGCTACTTGATCGCTATCCCGACAAGCTTATCGTCGGCGAGAAGCCGTACGGCTGGTCGTTGCTCCACGCAGCAGCTCACAAGGGGCAGCTGGGCGCAGTGGATCTGCTGCTCAGACGCGGCGCCGACGTCAACACCCGTGAACAGGGCGACAACACATACGCCATGCACTGGGCAGCGGCCGCGGGCAGCGTCGACGTCGTGCGTCGATTGGCTGACGCTGGCGGTGACGTCGTGGGACACGGCGATGATCATGAGCTCGACGTGATCGGCTGGGCATCATGCTGGGATGGATGCGACGACGACGCCCATCACGCCGTCGTGCGGTTTCTGATCAGTCGCGGAGCGCATCACCACATTTTCTCCGCAATTGCGATGAACCTCGGGGATGAGATTCGTCGGATCGTGGCCGCCGATTCCTCAGCGCTCAGCAGGCGAATGAGTCGCAACGAGAATCATCAGCTGCCGCTGCATTTCGCGGTGCGTATGAATCGTCCGGAGATGGTTTCGCTCCTTCTTGATCTTGGTGCTGATCCAACAGCGACGGACGGAGCTGGTGTTCCGGCGACTGTTTACGCGGCAAATCCAAACGTCGACAAGACAGTGATTCAGGCGCTGGTACGCGACAGAAAGCCGGACCTTTTCAGCGCTCTCGTGCTAGGCGACGAGGCGACTGCTTCTCGAGTTCTCGAAGAAAATCCGGGAATCGGCGGCGGCGCGCTGCACATGCTCGCAAAGCGCGGTGATCTCCGCGGTGTGAAGTGGATGCTTGACCACGGTGCAGACCCGAGCGCGCGTTGGAGCCACTGGGGCGCGGAAGTTACTCCGCTCCATCTCGCTGCGATGCATGGCCACGTCGATGTCGCGAGAATGCTGCTCGATGCGGGCGCGGACCCGACCATTCGTGACAGCATGCACAACTCTGATGCGTTCGGCTGGGCGGTATTCTTCCGGCGGCAGGAAATCGTGCAGATGCTCGAATCCCGAAAGTCGTGAGCCGTTCCCACAATTGACACGCGAGCGCGTGGACTACGCAGCGAGAGGAGCGGTTTCGGCGTCCCTCTCAGCTCGAACTCGCGCCGCCTTTTGTCGACCGTATCCGAAGTAAACAGTCATCCCGATTGCGAGCCAGACAATCAGTCTCACCCAAGTCGAGCCAGGGAGCGCGGCCATTTGAAGCAGACAGAAACCGGCGCCGAGTAGGGGAACCCAGGGGAGAAATGGTGTTCTGAACGGCCGCTCCAGCTCGGGTGCGGTGCGGCGCAGAATGAGTATCCCGAAGCACACGAGCACGAACGCCAGGAGGGTTCCCATGCTGACGAGAACGCTGAGCACGCCGATCGGAAGGACACCCGAGGCGACGGACACGATTGTACCGGTAATCAACGTGCTGATGTGCGGCGTGCGGAAAGACGGATGCACTCGATGAAAGAGCCCGGGGAGCAGTCCGTCTCTGCTCATAGAGAAGAAGATTCGCGTTTGACCCAGCAGCGTCACCAGCATCGTGCTGAAAAGCCCGAAGAGCGCGCTGACCTTGAGAACCGGGCTGAACCACGTGAGACCCGTCGCATCGATACCAACGGCAAGAGGATCAGCAACGTTCAGACGTGAGTAGTGCACTATCCCGATAAGTACGATGGCGACGGCGATGTAGAGAACCGTGCAGATCGCGAGCGAAGTGAGAATGCCGATCGGCATGTCGCGCTGCGGATTCTTCGCTTCCTGCGCCGCTGTGGACACTGCGTCGAATCCAACGTACGCGAAGAACATGACGCCCGCGCCGCGAAGAATTCCGCTCCAACCGAAGTGACCGAACGATCCGGTATTGGGCGGAATGAACGGAGTCAGATTCTCGCGCTGAACGTATGCAGCACCTGCCACAACGAAAATCACCAGCACCATGGATTTGATCAGCACGAGCGCGGTGTTCGTATTCGCTGACTGACGAATTCCAATCACGAGCAGGCCCATCACGAACAGCACGATCATCGCTGCCGGAAGATTGAAGACACCGCCGCCTGCTACACCCGCAGCGGTTGCGACCGTTTCGGTTGGTGCCGCGGTCAACGCTGCCGGAATCCTGATGCCGACGTCGCCCATGAGACTGACGAAGTAACCCGACCATCCTACCGCGACCGTGGCGGTGCTGAGCGCGTACTCGAGAATCAGATCCCATCCGATGATCCACGCGAGCAGCTCACCCATTGTCGCATACGCGTAGGTGTACGCGCTTCCTGCGACCGGTATCATCGCCGCGAACTCCGCGTAGCACAGACCGGCAAACGCGCAGCCGATGCCGGCAATGATCATCGATATCACCAGCGCCGGGCCCGCGTTCTGTGACGCAGCGGTACCGGTCAAGACGAAGATGCCGGTGCCGATGATCGACCCGATGCCGAGGGTCGTGAGGTTGAGCGGCCCGAGCGCGCGGCGCAACGGGTTGCGCTCAGCGTCGACGCGCAACGACGCTATCGATTTTCTCGCGAAGAGACTCATACCGGGATGATGAAGCACTCGGGGGCGAGCGCTCCATATCCCGGCTGTCAGAGAATCGTCAGACGATCTCTTATCTGTTCTTGACCGTCGTCACGTTCGCGGGACCGGTTGGCGCGTTCGGCTTCACGCGCACGCTCTTCGCCGGGATCCCGACATTGACGTGATATGGTCGCACGTCCTTCGTTGCGACCGCGACTGCCCCGACCATTGCTTCCTCACCGACGTGGACTCCGGCAAGTACCGTCGCGTGGTAGGTGATCCGAACGCCATCATCGAGACGGGTCACTGCGTCCGTAACATCCTTTTGATCGACGATGCTGTGCGTATGGCTGTAGATGTTCGCGTAATCGGCCACGACACGCGATTTCCCAGAACGATTCCGCCGCGGTCGTCGAGCAGGACGTGACGGTGAACCACAACGTCGTCCCCCACGTCCATGTTGTATCCGAACGAGAACTCGACGTTGTGGAATGCCTTGAAGTTCCGCCCGCATCGCTTGAAAATGTGCGGCGCGAGAATGCGGCGGAGCTCGACGCCGAGCCAGACGTTCTGTCCTGCGAGGACGGTGCGATCGAAGGAATACCAGAGCCACAGGAGGGGTTTCACCTTTTGAAACCGTGCGTCGTCGCACTCGGCGTAATACTCCGGCTCGAGCGTAATATTCCGCGGATCGAGCGCAGACAACGCGAGCCGGGTCGCGGCAGGAAGTGACGCATCCTCGACAGCCGACTCCCAATTCCGAGCGTACTCCGGATACTGGATGTCGCACAATGTTCGGCGGCACAGGACCGCTCGGTCAGCGTCGGGCCTGGCGAGCTCGGCCGCAATAGAGTCCAGCCATTCGCGCGCAACACCACTGACTTGCCGCTCGGGAAGCTTTCTCAACGGTAGAATTGCCATTGTTCTTCGAAGTGAAGGAATACGGTGTGCACTCAGTGCGAGCCGCCGCGACCGGACCTCGCTCTCACGAGCGCGCGCTCCCGCTCGATGCGCTGGAGAATCTGCTCCCAGGAAGTATTCCGCTCGCCCTGAAATGTCAGGGACAGCGGATGATCTACGTCCACTTCCCCCGGAAAAACGTACACTGCGCTCTGAGTCTCTCGCTGGTGAAGACGCTGCTCTCCAAAGCCTGTCGTCAGCGGAATGATCTCCAGAGGACGAAAGTCCTGCCCCGCGCTGTTGATGATGAGGTCCATCGCAATGAAGCGCGCCTCAGGCTGTACGCCGAAGAATGACACGTACCATAGATCTGGTGCGCGTCCGCCCGACCGGCGCGTGATGTTCGCTATCGCCTGCCTGTTGCTCTCCTGAAGCTCGCGCAGAGCCCGATAGGAATCCGGCGTCAGCAGCCGAATAACGCCTTCTTCCAGCGGAATCGCCCGGACGATGAACCCCGGAGGCGTCAGCCGGATCGCGATGTCATCCTGGCGAAGCGATCCGAAGCCGGGAGGAACCAGTGTACGCGAGGTGGTGTCCTCCGATACGGGCTGAGGCAGCGCGGCGGTGGCTGTTGTCCCCGGGGGGGCGGTGCAGCCATATGCGACAAGTGTCACGCCGACGAACGTAAGTACTCGTCTTCGCCTGCTCATCGCGCGCCCGCCATCAAATCCATTATCGCTGAAGCGAGCTCACCACGTCCTTCACCGGTGGTCGCGCTGAACCGGATCATCTGGTCGGGATCGAGTCCCAGCTGGGTTGTGAGCTTCGACACGCGGGCCTCCGCCTGTGCGCGAGACAACTTATCGGACTTCGTGAGCACGACGATCGTCGGCAGCTCGAGCTCAGCAAGGAAGTCGAGCAGTGACCTGTCATCTTCGTTCGGGTCATGTCGTATGTCCAGAAGCTGAACGACTCCTGCGAGCTTTGGCGTGTTGCGAAGGTATCCCTCGATCAGCGGCCGCCATTCAGCCTTCCGTTCCTTCGAGATACGCGCATATCCGTAACCGGGAAGATCTGCGAGTACGAATTCGCCGTTCACCCTGAAGAAATTGATCTCGCGGGTGCGACCCGGAGTGCGGCTCACACGCGCGAACGCCCTCCGTCGAATCAGGCGGTTCAAGAGCGATGATTTTCCAACGTTGGATCGGCCGGAGAACGCGATTTCCGGCAGGTCGGCTGGCGGACGCCATCCGCGGGCCTTTTCCATTCCGCCGATGAACTCCAGCCGCCGGATGATCAGCGGATCGGTTCCGGCGTGCCGCGTCATCAGTGTGCGGTGAGCGAGTCCTGCTCTCCTGCGGCGGCTTCGTCGCCTCGCCCAGCTCTCGATCGGCGCCCGGCGCTCAGGACATCACCCCGCAGCGCAACGGCCAGCACTTCGTCCATTGTCTTCACGGGGTGAAATCTCACCGAGGCACGGATTTCTTCCGGAAGCTCATCGATGTCGCGTGCATTTCCGTGGGGGATGATCACGTCGGCGATCTTGTTTCTGTGAGCCGCCACCGACTTCTCCTTTAGCCCGCCGATCGGCAGCACACGGCCGCGCAGGGTGATCTCTCCCGTCATCGCGACATCACCTCGCACCGGCACTCCCGTGAGTGCGCTGATCACCCCGGTCGCGATCGCGATTCCGGCAGAGGGGCCGTCCTTTGGCGTCGCTCCTGCCGGCATGTGAATGTGGATGTCGCGATTTCGATAAAAGTCCCCATCGAGTCCGAGCGCTCGCGCACGTGTTCTGGCGTAGCTGAGCGCAGCGCTCGCTGACTCCTTCATCACGTCGCCGAGTGTTCCAGTGAGCTGCACTTTCCCCCGGCCGCGGACAACGCTCACTTCGATCTCGAGCACTTCGCCGCCGACTGACGTGTATGCGAGTCCCGCCGCAACGCCGACCTTGTCCTCGAGCGACGTGTCGTCGGGATCGTAGGGCGGTGTTCCGAGCAGCTCTCTCAGATCCGCGACGCTCACGGTCTGCTTCGCTACCTGCGGCACCTGCTCCGCCTGTCGCCGAGCGAGCTTTCGCGCGACCCGGGCGATGCGCCGTTCCATCTCGCGAACTCCGGCTTCGCGCGTGTAGCCGCGCAGGATGGCCGGAAGGACATCGGTATCCCACGTGATGTCCGCACCCTCGAGTCCGCTCGCTCGCATCTGACGGGGGATAAGGAATTGCCGGGCAATGGCCATCTTCTCGTGATCCAGATATCCGGCGAGCCGAATGATCTCCATGCGGTCGCGCAACGGCTCCGGAATTCCCTGCAGCGTGTTTGCCGTGGTGATGAACAAGACCTGCGAGAGGTCGTAATCGACCTCGAGATAGTTGTCGTTGAACGTCGTGTTCTGCTCAGGGTCGAGCACCTCAAGCAGTGCCGCTGCAGGATCGCCTCGATAGTCCTGGCCGAGCTTGTCTACCTCGTCGAGCAGGACAACCGGATTGACTACCTCTGCCCGGCGCATCGCCTGAATGATCCTGCCGGGCATCGAGCCGATGTACGTGCGGCGATGTCCCCGAATCTCGGCTTCATCCCGCACGCCGCCGAGTGCCATCCTGATGAAGCGTCTGCCAAGGGCGCGCGCAATCGAGCGGCCGAGCGATGTCTTGCCGACACCGGGCGGGCCGACAAGACAGAGGATCTGTCCCTCGATGTGACCGACCAGCGAAAGAACGGCAATGAAATCGAGGATGCGCTCCTTCACTTCCTCGAGACCGTAATGATCCTCGTCGAGAATCCGTCGCGCATGTGCGATGTCGAGGACGTCGTCGCTTCGCTCAACCCATGGCAGCGCAACGATCCAGTCGATGAAGTTTCTCGACACCGTGAATTCCGGGGACATCGGCGACATCCGCCGAAGCTTTCTCAGCTCACGCTTCGCCCGCGATTTGACAAGATCGGGCAGCGCCTTTTTGTCGAGCTGCCCCTCGAGATCGGAGAAATCATCCCCCTCCTCCTCGCCCAGCTCCTTGTGAATCGCGCGGAGCTGCTCCTGCAGATAGAACTCGCGCTGATTCTGGAACATCGCGCCGCGCACGTCCTCGTCGATCTTCCGTTCCAGCCGGAGCAGCTCGCTCTCCGACGTGAGCGTCTGCATCAGCGAATCGAGAAGCGCTTGCAGCGTGCGTGCTTCAAGCAGCTTCTGTCGCACATCGAAGCGAATTGCAATGTGAGCGGCGACGCCCCATGCCTGCCGCTCCTCGGACTCAGTGCTCTGAATCAGCCCGACGATCTCGGAGGGAATACGTCGATGTAGCGCGACGTATTCCTCGAACAGAGACATCACACGGTTCGCGAGAGCGCGAGTCTCTCCCGATCCTTCCGCCCACTCGAGTGGCGAAGCACTCGCGCGCAGGTACGGACCGGAGGCGGAGTACCGCGTGATTCGCGCTCGCGCGAAGCCTTCGACGAGTACACGGGTGCTGCCGTTCGGAAGTCGGGCTACCTGAAGGACGCGGCCCAACACGCCGACCCGATGCAAGTCCGCCGGTACCGGCTCCTGTGTCTCTCCCTCCTTCTGCGCGACGAGGAGAATCACCTTGTCGCTTTCGACGGCCGCATCGATCGCTGCCAGGGACGCGGGCCGGCCGACCAGCAGCGGAATTACTACATAGGGAAAGACGACGACGTCACGAAGGGGCAGTACTGGAATGCGGTCGGGCGCTTCGAGCGCCTCGCCTTCACGCTGGTATCGCTGAGTCAGGCTGCTACGCTTCCTTCTTCCGCCGGATCGGCGAGATCTCGAGGAGCGGTTGCGTCCCGTTCGTGATGCACGATTCGGTGACCTTCACTTCCACCACATCCTCGCGGCTCGGCAGGTCGAACATGCAGTCCATCAGTACTTCCTCGAGGATCGCGCGGAGACCGCGTGCGCCGGTGCCGCGCTTGAGCGCCTTTTGCGCTATTGCTACCAATGCGCCTTCGTCGAAAGTGATCTTCACTTCCTCGAGGCCGAACAGCTTCGTGTACTGCTTGGTGAGGGCGTTCTTCGGCTCCTTGAGAATGCGAACGAGCGACTTCTCGTCGAGCGCATCGAGAGCAACGGTAACCGGCAGACGTCCGACGAGCTCCGGAATCATTCCGTACCGAAGCAGATCATCCGGCTCGACTTCTCCGAACGGATTCTGCGCGTCTTTGTCGCGGCGGGGCCCGAGGTTGTTGAAGCCGATCTGTCGACGACCGGTGCGCGCCTCGATGATCTTTTCGAGGCCATCGAATGCGCCTCCGCAGATGAACAGGATGTCCTTCGTGTTGAGCTGGATGTACTCCTGCTGCGGATGCTTGCGGCCGCCCTGCGGCGGAACTGATGCGACAGTGCCTTCGATGATCTTGAGCAGCGCCTGCTGCACGCCTTCGCCGGAGACGTCACGGGTAATGCTCGGGTTTTCCGATTTGCGCGCGATCTTGTCGATCTCATCGATGTAAACGATTCCGCGCTCGCACTCGGCGATGTTGAAGTCACCGGCCTGAAGAAGGCGCACGAGAATGTTCTCAACGTCTTCGCCGACGTAACCGGCCTCGGTGAGAGTGGTCGCGTCGGCGATGGTAAAGGGAACGTCGAGAATTCGTGCGAGCGTGCGGGCGAGGAGCGTCTTACCAACGCCCGTGGGACCGATGAGAAGAATGTTGGACTTGTCGAGCTCGACCTCGTCGTCCTTCAGTGTGGTCGAGTTGATTCGCTTGTAATGATTGTAGACGGAAACCGAGAGCGCCTTCTTTGCCTGCTCCTGACCGATGACGTATTGATCGAGTACGTCCTTGATTTCCTGCGGAGAGGGAACCTGCGTTATCGCATCGGAGACCTCGCGCTCTTCGTCTTCGGCAAGGATCTCGTTGCACAGTGCAATGCACTCATTGCAGATGTACACGGAAGGTCCGGAAATGAATTTGCGGACCGAATCCTTTGATTTGCCGCAGAAGGAACAGCGGAGATGCTTGTCTTGCGACATCGGCGAAGGGCAGCGCCCACGCCGTTGACCGGGATGCCTCGCGGCTAGCCGGCCCGCGACCCGGGCTGATAACAGGCCACCCCTGGGTGGCCGCAAACAGACGCTACTGAACAACTAACAGCGCATTCAGATGCGGTCAAGTAAAAACCGCCCCCGGTAGTCAAAGCTGTGCCGGCGGCCCGGTACAAACGTGACGGACACTTGTTCCGGGAGTCCTTTTTCCGTGGGGCCCGCAATAGGCCGGTATCGCCCTGGGCGCTGCGGCAGCACTCGCGGAGGGGTTGACACCAAACCGCAGCGCGCAGCCCCAGGTGCACCGGCTACCGGCTACCGGCTACCGGCGACCGGTCACCGTTTTAGCGCTTCCTCCATCTGGCCGCGGTAGTTCAGCACGTTGTCGATCAGGCCGTAGTCACGCGCTTCTTCAGCTGACATGAACCGGTCCCGATCCATGTCGCGCTCGATCTGCTCGACGGCCCTGCCGGTGTGCTTGGCGAACAGCTCGTTCATCTTCGCCCGCAGGTACAGAATCTCTCTCGCCTGAATCTCGATGTCCGCCGCGGAGCCCTGGGTTCCGCCGCTGGGCTGGTGAATCATGATGCGCGAGTGCGGCAGCGCCGAGCGCTTTCCGGGGCGGCCGGACGCGAGGAGGAACGATCCCATGCTGGCCGCGAGTCCCATGCAGTTCGTGTTCACCGGTGACTTCAGGAACTGGATGGTGTCGTAGATCGCCATTCCCGCCGACACGCTTCCACCCGGCGAATTGATGTAGATGTGAATGTCGCGCTCGGGATTGTCAGCCTCGAGAAACAAGAGCTGCGCGATCACGACATTTGCGACGTCGTCATTGATCGGCGTTCCGAGGAAGATGATTCGATCCATCAGGAGTCTGGAGAAAACGTCGTACGTCCTTTCTCCGCGGCTGGATCGCTCGATTACATAAGGGGTGTACAGTGTCGGCATCGGTTCGTCCTCGTCCTCGTCGTGTCGTCTGCGATTCAGCCTGAGGTCTGAATCTCGTTTCTCTCGTTGAGCCATGTGAACACCTTTTCCTCGGTGATGCCGCGCTCGATCTCCTTGAGGCGGCCGCTCTTCTCGAACTGGGCGTAGAGCTGTCCCGGGTTTAGACCGCGCTTTTCCGCTTGCTCGGAAATCCGGTCATCGATCTCCTTCTCAGTCGCCGCGAGCTTTTCGCGTTCTGCGATCGTCTCGATCACCAGATCGCGCCGGATCTGTCGCTCGGCCACCGCGCGGAACTCAGTGGCAAATCGATCGCGCTCCTCTTCGGGAATCTGGTACATGTCGGCGTAGTTCTGCATGAACTGCTGCACCCAGCTGCGCGGAACATCGAAGCTGTTTGCGCCGATGAGGTCATCGAGAAGCCGCTGCCGTGCTTCCGCATCCGCTTCACGAGCGGCGTGCTGCTCCAGATCCGCTCTGACTTGGGTAGTGAGTGCTTCGAGTGAGTCGAAGTCGCCAACTTCACGCGCGAATGCGTCATCGAGTGGCGGCGCGGATTTTCGTTTCACATCGTTGAGCGTGACGCGCACGGTCTTTGTCTGACCGCGCTGCGCTTCATCCGGAAAGTCGTCAGGCCAGCGAACGGGTCGCTCCACTGTCTCGCCCGGCGTGGCTTCCATGATCAGCTCTTCGATACCGGCGATGGCCTGGCCTGCACCCAGCACGAGCGGATACGAGCGCTCGGCTCCTTCCGCGACGTCGCCTGTCGATATCTGCACGTTCACCATGTCGCCGGGCAGCGGCTTGCCTTCAACGGGCGCCCACGCGGCGCGCTGGTCGCGGATGTGCTCGAGCTGCTCGCGGACCTGATCCTCGGCGACCACTGGATTACGTCGTGAAACCCGAAATCCGGACGTGCGAGCGAGCTCGATCTTCGGCCGCAGCTCCAGGTGAAGCTCGAAGGTGAGCGGCTTGCCCTCTTCGAAGGTGAGCTCGTGCACATGAGGCTGCGACGCAACCTGCAGATCCTCTTTCTCTATGACTTCCTTGTACGCATCGCGGAGCAACGCTTCGAGCGCTTCCTGCCGAATCGCCTCGGCGTATTTCTTTCGAACCATTGCCGGCGGTGCCTTGCCAGGGCGGAAGCCCGGCAGGCGAACCGACGTTGCGTATCGTCGAGCCGCTCGATCTTCGGCCTCGCGTACTGCTTCAACCGGAACGGACACCTTGAGCTGGCGTTCCACGCCGGAGGATTCCTTCGGCGTAATCTCAATTTGCATACAGGCAATATAAACCAGATAAAAAAAGCAACTTTTCGAAGTTGCTTTTTTTTTACGATGCTATCGCTGTCTGCGGCTCATATCGCCACGCATCCCACAGCACTCCGATCCGCGTCCACGTGCCCACATTTGCGCGGGCTGCAACCGAATCGTACTGAATGCGCTCGAGCGCTCCCAGAATCGCGGAATAGCCGATCGCGCAGGCGGCCGCACAGCGCCGGGTGTTAGGGGCAAGGAGCCCAATTCCTGGCATTGCCTGTCGATATAGCTCCCGCGCGCGCGCGATTTCCCACCTCATCAGTCTCCGCCATCTCTCCTCTCTCGCGACCGACGAGCTGTCAAGCACTTCGTCGAGGGAGATGCCGAATCGCGCCAGATCAGCGAGCGGGATGAAGCATCGCCCGGCTCGCGAATCGATGCCGACATCGCGAAGAATGCTGGTGAGGCGTATCGCCACACCGAGGGTCGTTCCGCGTGCCAGCGCTTCGCGCTTTTGCTCCATGCCGCCGCCGACCCCGAACACCTGGGTCGCGATCGATGCGACTGTAACGGCAACGCCCTCGCAGTATTTCCTAAGATCGCCCCAGGTCGGGAATACCGACGGCGTGATGTCTCGCTCGATTCCGTCGATCAGCTCCAGCGCGAGGTCGGGCGACACGTCGAAGTGACGCATTGCCCAGCGTAGCTCGCGGAACACGGGACCTGCCGGGCGGCCAGCAATCGCTTCTGCGACCTGTCTGCGATAGCTCCTCAGGTGCCACGCGCCCACGCGGTGGTCGCCCTTTATGGCGTCATCGACGATGTCATCGGCAACCCGAGCGAAGGAATAGAACGCGAACGCAGCGCGGCGCTTTGGCGCGGGAAGGAAATAACTCGCTAGCGCGAATGAGGCGGCGCGACGGCGCGCGATACGCTCGCAATAGACAGCATCGGATCGAGCAACGTCGGTCATTGTTCCTTTTGCTGGTTGAAAATTGGTAGGGAAATCATCGATCGGCCCGGTCGTCCAAGCCCTTTACTCCGGCGAGGGAGGCGCAGTTGGCGCAGCAATAAAAGGTCCCATCGCTTTCCATTCCGTGCCCAATGATACGACATCCGCAATGGGCGCACTTCGGAGCGAGTGAATGAATTGCGCATTCGAAGGAATCGAAAGTGTGGCTGGCCCCTCCCATCGTGACGGTGAACGCCTTGTCGTAATCGTTCCCGCAAACCTCGCATTTGGCCATGTCGTCGCTCCGGATTTAATGCGAATGATCCCGGTGCGGTCTCCTTCGCAGCAGCCTCAACCCGTTGGGGCAGGGGCACATCGCGTGCCGCGGCCGTGGACGGGCGCGAACGATTCACGGCGGCTATCTTGACCACCAAATGTGTGGCCGCTCCTCACTCCACGACGCGCCCGTCTCGGTACTGGAGAGCTTCGGGCTCCCTCCCGTCATTCCGGGATTCCGACCACGCTACAACATTGCACCGTCACAGGAGCAGCTGACCCTGTCGCTGTCGCGGGATGGGTCCCCCGAAGTGCGTGCGCGGCGGTGGGGGCTAGTTCCATACTGGGCCACTGACGAAACAATTGGGAATCGCCTGATCAACGCGCGCGCAGAGAGCTTGAACGACAAATCTGCCTTCGCCTGGCCTCTGCGTCACCGCCGATGTCTCATCGTTGCCGACGGCTATTACGAATGGAGAAAGGAGGGCAGGCGCAGGACTCCCGTTTTCTTTCATCTATCCGGACACCGCCCGTTCACGATGGCAGGATTGTGGGAGAAATGGACGAAGGGCGCGGAGCCGCTCGAGACCTGCGTCATCATCACGACCAACGCGTGCGACCGTGCGGCCGACGTGCACGACAGGATGCCCGTGATCTTTCCAATCGAGCGCGCCAAACAGTGGCTGTCCATTGATTCCACGGAAGCGGACCTGC
>DATBRZ010000223.1:0-4172 GCA_036560025.1 Gemmatimonadaceae bacterium
CCGGCCTGCGGCCGAATCGACGGGCGGTGGCTCTGTCGCGTTGGTGAACGACTCGAGCATCACGGCTGTAACGGACACTCTCGCCACCGGGATGCAGTCAAGCGCCGACTGGATCCGCGATGCCGATCTGGAAAAGATCAAATCCGGTGTCGAAGAGCAGGTGAAGGAGCATCCGGCTCGCTCGCTGCTCATTGCGCTGGGCGCCGGCTATCTGATCGGCAAAGCGTTACGGCGGTAGCGTGAAAATGTTGAGCGCACCACCGAATCGCGGAGTCGGCCAGCTTCTCCGCGATGTGGCTGAGGACGGAGCGCACCTGGCGCGACAGGAGGTGCATCTGGCCCGAATCGAATTCGCGCAAATCGCCCGCGACATCGGCAAGGGCACCGGCTACGCCATTGCGGCCGCAATGCTTGGCCTGCTGACGGTCCAGATGCTGGTATTTGCCTTCGCACTGCTGATGGGTGAGGCACTCTTTCGCGGACGTTACTGGATTGCCGCGTTCGTGCTGACCGTCATTCTGGGCGCGGTCGGGTTTTTCCTCCTCAAGCGCGGCACTGCCCTGCTCTCGCCCAAAAATATCAAACCCGAGCAAACGCTGGCTACGTTACGGAGACACAAGGATGGCTGAGACAACAACCGAGGTCCGCGCCGATATCGAGCAAACGCGGGCTCGCATGTCCGGTGCGATCGCCGAGCTCGAGCAAAAGGTCGATGTGGCGCAGAGAGTCAGAGAGCATCCGTGGGCGGCGGTTGGAATCGCGTTCGGCGCCGGAGTGGCATTGAGCGCATCCCGCACCGATGTGAGAGCAGCGAAAGTCACCGCGGACGCAACCAAGGACACCGGCACCAAGCTCGGAACTGCATTGGATGGAGTCGTCGCTGCGTTGATTGCCGGCGTGACTGAGGCTTTCCATACGCGCATCGATGGAATGGTCGACGAGGTGGTGATGTCCATTCGTGGGAAGACTCCCTCGAAGGCCACTGGCACGTCGGCACGAAGTCCAGAAACCCCGATGCGGGCAGATTAGCGACAATCGCGATAAAGTCCGGACAACGATTTCACTTGCGCTGATCGCGTCAAAGTCATAAATCCGAGGTGCAAGAAATGGAGCCGGTTTTCGGCTCCGTTTCTTTTTTCGCGGAGGCAGTGCTGCCGTCCCGGATTCGATTCGCCGCTCTCGTCGCTGCCGCACCGATCCTGCTCGCAACTTTCGGGCAGTCGTCCGCACGCCTACGCGCGGAGACAAAAGTCCAGCAGGCGAGGCAGCGCGTCCCGTTTCGGGTTCCCGCAGAAAGCGGGATCACTGACAGCTCCTACCGCGCGTCGGCAATGCGCGGTCGAGCCATCCTTCTCGCGACAAGCGACAGTCTTCCCCGCAACGTTGGCAACCACCTTCGCTGCGCGAGCTGCCATCTCGAAGGCGGACTCAAGAAGGATGCGATGCCCTGGGTCGGCAGTTATGCCCGCTTTCCACAGTACCGAGCCCGGAGCGGCAAAGTCGACCTCATCGAGGACCGGATCAACGACTGCTTCGAGCGCAGCATGAATGGCAACCGCCTGAATCCAGCGGGAAGAGATATGCGCGACATCGTCGCCTATCTCGCGTTTCTCTCGAAGGGTATTCCCGTCGGTGCCGAGATGGAGGGTCAGGGCTTCCCGCGTCTGACGCCGCTCAAAGGCGATCCGAGTCGCGGAGTCTCTGTTTTCGCCTCGACATGCGTTCGCTGTCACGGCGCGAACGGACAGGGTACCGCACTGGCACCTCCTCTCTGGGGACCACGCTCCTACAACGTTGGCGCCGGAATGGCACGAATCAACACCGCCGCGTCATTCATCTACGCGTTGATGCCGATCGATCGCGCGCAGCAGCTGTCGCCGCAACAGGCGTTCGACGTCGCTTCATATATCAACACACGCCCGCGGCCGGACTTTCCGCGCAAGGTTCACGACTGGCCGCGAGGCGGAAAACCCGTCGATGCTGATTACCACGTCCTACCACCCGTCACCCCAAAGGAGAAACACAATGAGTGATGCGTCACTTCCCAAACGCAGGGAGTTCCTCGGCAGGATCGCCGCCGGTGCCGTCGCGCTCGGACTTTCGGGCTCGATTCCGCGAGCGTTCGCAGGCGAGATCCGGCTTGGTAGCGACATTGTTCCCAGCGACAAGTGGCTGACCGCAGTAACCGGCAAGCACCGTCAGATCTTCGACATGCCAAACCACCAGAACGGCATGGGTCTGCTTCACGTACGGAACTATCTCAACACGATGCGTGACCATTATCACGCCACGCATCCTGACGTCACCGCCGTCGTGACGCTCTATGGAATGACGACGATGCTCGGCTTCAACGATGCAATGTGGAAAAAGTACGGCGTTGCTAATCCGATCAAAGTGATGGATGGGTCCAATGCGCCGGCGACGGGTAACGTGTTCTTCAGCGCGCCTTCCGGTGCCACCGCCCTGTCGCTCTCCGGCGCACCAATTCCCGTCCCCGCCGACAGCTCGATTTCGTCGCTCCAGCAGCGGGGTGCGGTATTCATACTTTGCAACAACGCGTTCAACGTGTGGATGTCGCTGCTCGGCGGCGGCGACGCCACGAAAGCTGCGGACCTGCGCAAGGAGTTCGAGGCGAACATGCTTCCCGGCATTTACCTGGTGCCGGCAATGGTCGTTGCGATCAATCAGGCGCAGGAGAAGGGCTGTAGCTACATGTACTTGTGACCTTTTTGAAAACCGAATGAACGCCGCAGGCATCGCTAGGGGGGCGCTCCGTTAACATCCGAACCCCTGGCGCGTCTCTCAGCTGAACGGTGGGCGAGACGCTCATCCGAACAACGAATCCGTCAGGAAGGAGAGAGAAATGTCGAATGCGAAGCTTGCGGCGTTCGCGGCCGCGCTCGTCATGGCAGTTGCTTCCAGCGCCTCGGCTCAATCGGCGCAGGCTCAGTTGAAGGCACCTCCGCACATGACAAGAGCCAGACTTATTGCATGGTGCAAAGATCATCCGAATGCGACCGCGGATTGCAAGGAAGTTCGCGGTGACACGAAAGCGATTCGCGCGGACCGCCGTGAAGTTCGCTCGGACCGCAAGGAAGTGAGAGCGGACATCAAGGCAGGCGACAGGAAGGAAGCCAGGCAGGACGCCAAAGAGGTAAAGGCCGATCGCAAGGACCTTCGTGAGGATCGCCGCGATAGACGCAAGGACGTGCGCGACCTGCGTAAAGACAAGGACGCGGGCAAGTAATTCGAGCGCAGAAACGAACAACGCGCACCGACGATCATTCGTCGGTGCGCGTTGTTTTTTTTTGGTACTATCGCGTTGGCTGGAGCGACGGCGGATTAGGCGCTTTCAGGTATCGATTGAGATAGGCTTCCGTAACCTGTCTGATGAGGCGATAGCTGGTCCCATTGTATGCCGCGCCATGTCGTCCCGGCGGATAGATCCTCAGGTCGGCGTCGCGACCGGCATTGGTCAACGCGGTCAAGAATTGCATCGTGTTCTGCGGATGCACGTTGTCGTCCATCATGGAGTGAATCAGCAAAAGATTGCCGCGCATCTTCGCGGCCTGCTCGATCGGCGCGCTCTCGACGTATCCCTTGAGGTTGTCGTTGAGCAGTCCCATGTAGCGCTCGGTGTAAATCGTGTCGTATAAGCGAAAATCCCCCACCGCCGAGTTCGCCACACCTACCGGGAACAGGTCTGGATACATCTCCATCGTGTAGACGGCGCTGTAGCCACCGTAGCTCGTTCCCACGATCGCGATGCGTTTGGGATCGACGTAGGTCTGCTTGCTCAGATAGCGGGCGGCTTCGGCAAAATCCATCGCCTCGTATTTGCCAAGCTGCTTGTAGACGACCTTCATGAACGCACTGCCGTAGTTGTTCGTGCCGCGGTTGTTGAGACCAACGATGATGTATCCCTGCTGCGCCAGCCACTGCGTCCAGCCGCTGGGCGAGAACTGATTGTAGACCTGTTGCGATCCCGGTCCGCCGTAAATGTCGAAGATCACCGGGTAGCGATTGTTCGGATCGAATGGAATCGGCTTGACGATACTGCCATCGATGCGAGCGCCGTCGGAGGTAGTGAAGGAGAAAATCTCGGGCGTCGAGTAGGCGTGGGTCTGAAGCCAGGTCGTGACGGAAGCATTGTTTTCTAGCGTGCGGAGCTT
>DATBRZ010000224.1:0-18569 GCA_036560025.1 Gemmatimonadaceae bacterium
GAATCCCGCTGGAAGTCGAGCGGCAGCTTTTCCACTGGTTCTCACCGCTCAAGGACGCTGCCTTCGGACCTTCGCAGTGTCCGATTGCGTTGTGGGAAGATCCGAGCGGAGTGCTGTTCGCAAGCTTTCCCGATCTCGGCGACGGCGTGAAGGCCGGGATACATCACGACGGTGCGATCACCGATCCTCACTCAGTCGATCGCACTCCAAACGACGACGACGAATCCGCCATGCGCGCACTGCTGGAGAAGTATCTGCCGCGTGCGAATGGGCCGCTCAGAGATGCGGCCGTATGCTTGTACACGAATACGCCGGATCACCATTTCATTATCGACTATCTCGATTCGGACGAGCGTGTCGTGCTGGCGAGCCCATGCTCCGGTCACGGGTTCAAATTCGCGAGCGCGGTGGGCGAGGCCGTTGCGGACATGGCGCTCGGGCAGCGGCCGTCGCTCGATCTGTCGTTGTTTTCGCTCGGAAGATTCAACTCGAGCGCATGATATAATTGCGCCAGCGTGTCTAAGGAGCCGAGGCGGTCACACAAGCCTTACATCTTCCGCTGTCAGGGCCGGTGGCGGCCCAAGGGTGCGCAAGGCAACTTCTGACCGATGACCAATCACGTTTTGCTTCGACAATTCCTGTGCGTTGCTGCGATCATCGCGGCAACCGTTTTGAATCCACTTCCGAGCGACGCTCAGCAACCAGATTCGGCCGCCCGACTTCCTGCCGTGACAGTCACTGCAACGCGGGGCGAGCAGGCGATCGTGCGCGTTCCGCTCGCTTTGACGAGAATCGGGACGCCGCAGCTTCGCGCAGTAAGTGGCTACGGACTCGATGAAGGGCTGAAGTTCGTTCCCGGAGTCGTCGCGCAGTCCCGCTATGGAACGAGCGACGTCCGGCTCATGATCCGCGGATTCGGTGCACGTGGAGCAGGTGATCGATCGAACGCCGGCACATCGCGCGGGATACGCATTCTTCTCGACGGGATGCCTGAGACCGAGCCCGACGGCCGCACATCGTTCGATCAGATCGATCTCGCGTCGGCGTCAGCGGTGGAAGTGATCCGGTCGAATGCATCGGCAGTGTGGGGAAATGCAGCCGGAGGCGTTGTGAATCTCCTGTCTGTGCCGGAAGGGAATGCTCGAACGCTCGACCTCGAGCCGATCTTCGGAAGCTTCGGCCTCAAGCGATACGCCGTGCGGGCTGCCACCCCATTCGGCGACGGCGTTGGTTTCGTCAACTTCACCAACACAACCTTCGACGGCTGGCGCGCGCATTCCTCAGCACGTCGGTCACTGCTGAACTTCGGAACTCAGGGAAATCTCGGGAGAGCGCGAATCGGTTTCTACGCCTCCGGCGCGAACAATCTCTTTCGCATTCCGGGTCCGCTCACGCGCGCGGAGGCCGACTCCAGTCCACGCCAGGCGAATGCCACGTACGCGGCGCGAGACGAGCGTCGATACAATCGCATTGCACGCGTGGGAACGACAGTGGATTACGCGTTCGACTCCGACCGGTCCCGATCTCTGTCGGGAATGGTGTTCGTCAGCCCGAAATACCTGGAGCGATCGGAGCGAGGCACGTACAGGGACTTCAATAGATATCATGTCGGCGGAAACATCGTCGGTCGCGCAGCGCTTCCCATCGGTACTGCCCGGTCAACGCTCACCGTTGGAGCGGACGAGGCGTATCAGAGCGGCTCGATTCTGTTTTATTCGCTCACTCCCGAAGGCACGCGCGGCACGACGCTCCGCGACAACAAAGCCGAGGGCGCCAATAACCTCGGCATCTTTGGTCAGGACGAGCTGTGGCTGAGCGATCGATTAGGCATCACTGCCGGCGCTCGCTACGACAACATCACGTACTACTACAAGAGCTTCATCAATCCGCGGCTGGATACCGACAAGGCGTTCAAGCGAGTTTCGCCGAAAGTTGGTGTCGTGCTGATGACCGGCGCGGATCGCAGCATCTACGCAAATGTCGGTGGCGGCATCGAGGCACCGGCAGGCAACGAGACCGATCCCGCACCGACGCTTGGACTCGATACAGTCTACGCGATCAATCCGCTCCTCGATGCGATCCGCTCCACCACATACGAGATCGGATACAAGGCAATCAATGCGACAATTGGGACCCTGCCGTTAACAGCGTCGTATGATGTTGCGTTCTACACTACTGATGTCCGAAATGAGATCGTGCCTTACGCTGGGGGCCGGTTCTACTTCACCGCCGGTCGAGCGAGAAGGAGTGGCGCGGAGCTCGGTCTGAACCTTGAATCACGGGCCGGGGTTTTTGCGCGGTCAGCGCTTACGCTGTCTCGTAACAGATACGTCGACTACATCGTGGATTCCGTGCATTATGGCAGACCCGGCCATTTTGCCGACTACGGAGACAACGACATTGTCGGAATCCCGAGCGTGACATTCAATGGGGAGTTGGGGACGACCGTGCCGGGAATTCACGCGCTGAGAGTGAAGGGTGAGGTAGAGCACACCGGCAAATATTTCGCTGACGACGCCAACACGGTAAACGTTCCTGCGTACACTCTGTTCGATGTCGGGCTCGAGTTGCGTAACGGCGCTTTCACCACTGGTGGCTGGGGAGTAAGTGGATTTGCGACAGTGAGAAATGTCGCCGACAAGCGTCACATCGCGTCCGCTTTCCTCAATCCCGATCGCGTGAATGGTGTACCCGTAGCCTTCGAGCCTGGCACGCCACGGTCACTCGTCGTTGGAATCACAGTCGCGCCTGTGAAGTAGCGCAGCAACGCTCGGGTGTCGTCGCGCTTTAGACGGTTGCCTCGACGCTCGAGCTCTCACGATCCTGAGCGCCATTCGTTGCCTTTCGCGCGAGTGGAAGCACTACCGTAAATGTCGAACCGCGGCCGGGCTCGCTCGCGACCCTTATTGTGCCGCCCATACCCTTGACCAGATCGCGAGTGATGGCCAATCCCAATCCGACACCTTCGGTCGGTTTGCTGAGCGCACGCTCCCCCTGAACGAAAGGCTCGAAGATCACGTCGAGCCGATCCCGAGTGATGCCGACTCCGGAATCGCAAACATGCAGACGCACGTGCGTCTGACTGACATCGCACGCAACGTCGATCTTCCCGCCCTCGGGAGTGAACTTGATTGCATTGCCAAGCAGATTGAGCAGCGCTTGGCGGAGCGCTTCCGGATCCGCTCGGACGGCGAGCGAAGGATCACATGAGATGTTCCGGAACGTGATCCGCCGCTGTTCCATCTGAGGAGCAACGAGCGGCTCGAGAGACGTCAGCAGCCGCTCCACGCTCACATCCTCGATCGAGTAATGACCGTGGCCTGCGTTCATGCGCGCAAATGTCAGGACCTGATCGATCAGAGCGAGAAGATGTGACTTGCTTTTGCCGAGCCGCTTCAACGCCGTGTGTTGTGCCTCTGTGATCGGGCCGTGCACTCCGAGGTCGATGAGGTCCGCATAGCCACCGATTGCATTGAGCGGCGTGCGCAGCTCGTGACTCATCATCGCCAGGAAATCGCCCTTTGCTCTCGTAGCGCGATCCGCTTCATCGATCGCGGCGCGGAGCTGCTCGTTCGTTTTCGCCAGCTCAGCCGCGACGGTGCTCGACTGCTGCACTCTCTTCTCGAGCTCGATGTTTGCAGCAGTTATTCGCCGCGTCATTTCGTCGAACGCGCGGAATAACCTGTCGATCTCGTTGCCTCGCGCCGGCGAAACGGAGTGGTCATCGGGATTCTGTGCAACGGCTTCCGCCGCCGCAGTGAGCGCTGATATCGGTGCGGTGATTCTTCTGCTCAAGAGCCATAGCGCTGCCGCGCCGAACACGAGCAGGCCAAGCGACAGCCAGGCCAATAGACGTATCGTCCTGAGCGGACGCGCGTAAACCGACGCGCTCGGGATCTCGAGCGCCATTATCCACGGTGTTCCGCGAACCTGCGTCTCTTCCGCCATCAACAATTGCCCGTCGCGGTCGTAAAGAACACCGCGCTTCGATACCGTGCGCCGCGAAGGAGCTTCGACAGGAGTTCCCGGAGCCGCTGCCCAGAAGGTGCCGTCTGCGTTGGCGAGATTGAAATGGACGTCTTCACGAAGCATTTCGCGCACGAAATGCTCGGCGTCCTTGCGCCCGGAGACACGTCGCGCCTGCGCCAGCCAGCCGACGCGAGTGCCGTTGGATTCGACGGGCGCATAAATCCAGAAGACAAAACCTCCCTGATACGGGCGAATCGGACTGAAGATCGCCGAATCGCCGGTGGTATTTGCGGATGGAGGTGAGGTACGAGGTGAATCGGGTAACGCCGTGCCTGCCGACGCGACGACACGACCAGATGGATCGCGTAGCTCGACGGGAAGCGTCGAGCTCGACGTGAGAAGAGTGTTGAGAGCGCTGCCGGCAGCGGCAGATCGCTCCGGAGAAGGATTCGTGAGGGCGCTAACAACGAGAGGATCCCGGGCAATCGCGCGCAGACTATTTGCGCGCTCCGTCAGCGCGGTTTCCGCAGTTCCCGCCAGCTCACGCACCGCGTGTGACAGGCGGTCGCGGACTATGCTTTCCGCGCGACCGTTCAAGGTGAGGTATGTGATCGCGAGCATGGCGAGAAGTCCGCTCGCGAAGACACCAGTCATTATCAGCGGCAGCTCGTGCTCGAGGGAGAGACGGCGGCCGGCCCCTCTAAACTGCATCGCCACTAATTGAATTCAGGTAACCGGATCCCGCCAGCGGGAAACGTTCGCAAGTTCATTCCGGTCGGGCCCGCAACTTCGACTTTCTCCTCGGGTATGAAAAACGCAGGAGGTAACCGAGCGATGAGGAGAAGGTTCTCGAGTTCTGTCGCTGCCGGCATTGCTGCCGTGACGATCATCATGGGCGCTGGCGGATCGAAAGGCAGCCAGGCAATGTACGCTCGCACGCACACGGCCGACCCGGTAGTCGAGCTGACTGAACGGGACGTTCAGCGCTCTAACGAGAAAATCGGAATGGCGTATCGCGAGCTCGTCGCGACGTGGCGAGCAAGTTTCCGGCGGCTTGGAACGACATTCGCCGCGCCGAGCCTGGTGAGATATCGCGTGATCGCCAGAACGCCGTGCGGCTACATGCGAGCCGGCAATGCTGCGTACTGCACGCCCAATAACACGATCTATTTCGACGAAGTGTTTGTCGCGCTGCAGGCGAAGAATGCCGCGGTGGAGCTCGGAACCGATGGAGACATGGCGGCAGTGGGAGTGATCGCACACGAGATGGGTCACGCTGTCGCGATTCAGCTCGGTCATCAGACGAGAAACAGCTACGCCAATGAAGGGATGGCTGACTGCCTGGCCGGCGCCTTCGCAAAGCACGCGGAAGAAAGCGGAACTCTGGAGGACGGCGATGTCGATGAGGCGTTCTTCGGAATGGCTGCCGCTGCGGATCCGGTTCCCGAGCTCACGGGCAATCGCATGATCGACCAGCGGATCCTGATGCGTCTTGCGAGACGAGGACACGGGACCGAAGAGCAGCGGATGGAGAACTTCCGTACCGGTCTGGACGGTGGGGCCGGGGCATGCCTACCGGAGTTCAGGGGATAGCCTAGTTGACTCAGTCAAGTATTTAACGGTTACCGGTTACCAGCTACCAGCTACCAGCTACCGGCCACCGTAACCGGCAACCGGCAGTCGTTCTTTAGATTGACCTCTGTAAACCCTTCGAATCAGGTACGGGGTCAAACCCCTAGGCTTCATCAACGACTGAATGAACTCACGCCGACTGCTGATCGTTGCCGCAACGCTCATCGCGGCGGCTCTTTCACCCGGAACAGGGCACGCCCAAAACGCTGACGTCATTCGCGGGCGCGTTACGGGACCCGACAGCGCAGCGCTCGAGGGCGTCACGGTAACGGTGACCTCGATTTCCGGGAACGTATCCCGTACCGCAAAAACCAACAGTGACGGACGCTTCACGGTGACATTTCCCGGCGGTGACGGCGACTACATCGTTTCGTTCGCTTCACTCGGATACGCCGCAAAGAGATTCGAGGTAAAGCGGTCACTCGACGAGGATATTCTCGTCGCCGACACGCGCCTTTCAAAGGTCGGAACCGTTCTGGATCCGACGGTGGTAACGGCGCAGCGCGATCGCGTCCCGCGCAATTCGCCAACGCCGGAGGTCAGTGGAACCGAACAGGCTGTCACGAATTCGGCGGTCCCGGCGAATCTCATGGGTGATCTCGCCGCGATGGCTGCCACGCTACCGGGCGTCCAGTCGGTTCCCGGCGCTGATGGATCGGCCGATGGCTACTCGGTGCTCGGACTCGGAGCCGATCAGAACAACACCACTCTCAACGGATTGCAGTTCGGGGGATCCAATCTTCCGCGCGATGCGCAGGTTGCATCTTCTCTGATCACGTCTCCCTATGATGTGTCGAGGGGCGGATTCAGCGGCGCGCAATTCACGATAAGAACGCGGTCGGGATCGAACTTTCAGACCCGCGGCATGAGCCTCAACCTCGACGCGCCTCAGCTGCAATGGAGCGATCGCGCGTCTCGATCACTCGGGCAGGAATACTCGAACTACTCCCTGGGCGGCGCTCTGTCGGGTCCAATCAAGTTCGATCGCTCCTTCTACAACATCTCATACCAGCTCGGACGCAGATCGAACGATCTCCAGACGCTGCTCAACACTGACGCCAATGGGCTTCAGGCGGTGGGCATTTCAGCCGATTCAGTCACGCGCCTTCTCGGAATTCTCAACAATTCGCGCGTGCCGCTTACTGCGGGCGGAATCGGCAACAGCAGAATCGGAGATCAGGGAACGATCTTCGGATCGCTCGATTTCGCGCCGCCGTCGTCGTCAACCGGAAACGCACTCAACGTTTCGTTCAACGGCAACTGGACCCGGCAGGATCCAGTCTTCGGTCTGGCGACAGAGCTGCCCGGGCACAGCGGCGACCGAACGAACTGGCGCGGCGGAGTTCAGGTACGACACAACAGTTACATCAAGCAGGTGCTGCTGAGCGAAACGACACTCGGGTATTCCGGATCGCGCACGACGTCGACGCCGTTTCTCGACATGCCCACCGGCATCGTCCGAGTCAATTCGACATTCAAGGATGGGACGAGCGGAGTTCAGACACTCAGCTTTGGCGGCAGCCAGTCGCTGAACAGCACCCAGACCACGTTGACACTCAACTTCCTGAATCAGCTTTCGTGGTTCAGCACCAACAACAAGCACCGCATCAAGATGACGAGCGAGCTGCGCCGCGACGGATCGGAGCAGCAGCAGGCGACCAACATACTCGGCACCTACGTCTTCAACTCGCTCGCAGATCTCGAGGCAGGCAGACCCGCGTCATTCACCCGGCAGCTTTCTCCCCGCATTCGCGACGTGAATCAGTGGGTAGGAGCGTTTTCTCTGGGCGATTCGTATCGGCGAACGAGCAACCTTCAGATCCAATACGGGTTGAGAGTCGATGGAAACAAATTCACGAATACGCCGAAAGCGAACAGTGAGATCCAATCGCTTTACAGTGTGAAGAACGACGAAGTTCCGAATCGTGTTTATGTCAGCCCGCGATTCGGGTTCTCATGGAGCTATGGGACCGCGGCACAGATCGCCGGGTTCGAAGGAGCCGCACGTGGTCCCCGCGCCGTCGTCCGCGGTGGCATCGGATTGTTCCAGAACACTCCGTCGACGAATCTGATCGCATCTTCTCTCGACAACACCGGACTGCCGGACGGTGTGCAGCAGATCACGTGTGTGGGCGCTGCCGCGCCCGTGCCGGATTGGAGTGCGTACGCATCGAGCAGCGCCTCGGTTCCTTCTACATGTGCAGACGGAACAACCGGCACCGTATTCGCCAGCGCAGCGCCGAACGTGACTCTCTTCGCGAAAAATTTTGCAGCGCCGCGGAGCGTACGATCGAATCTCCAGTGGAGCGGTCCGGTGCTTGGCAACCGCTTCTCGGCACAGATCGATGCAACGCTGTCGTTGAATCTCAATCAGCAGGGAATCGTCGACCTGAACTTCCGTCCGCTGCCGCGATTCGCGCTGGCGGATGAGGACGGCCGCCCGGTTTATGTGCAGCCTACCAGCATCGTACCGACAACCGGCACGACGGCCCCGCTCGACGCGCGAGTCTCAACCAAGTACTCGCGCGTGACGGAAATGCGGTCGGATCTCCGATCCGAGAGCAAGCAGCTGAGTCTCAGACTGTCGCCGGTCAGCTTCAGCTCCAGTCTGAGCTGGGGTGTCTCGTACGTGTACTCGAACGTTCGCGAGAAGTCGCGCGGATTCAACAGCACTGTCGGCAATCCATTGGCACTCGAGTGGGGACGCTCGTCGTTCGACTCGCGACATCAGATCGTGTACAACATCGGTTACAACTTCTTCGACTGGGTGACGGTGAGCTGGTTCGGGAACTTCCGCTCGGGGAATCCGTTCTCGCCGATGGTTGCCGGAGATGTGAACGGAGACGGCTACAACAACGACCGTGCGTTCGTGTTCGATCCGGCGAAGGCCACTGATCCTGCGCTCGCATCCGCGATGCAATCGTTACTCGATAACGGATCAGACATCGCGCGGGATTGCCTGTCGAGGCAGCTCGGTCTTCTCGCGCGCCGGAACAGCTGCCAGGGACCATGGACGTCGACTGCATCCATGTCGATCTCGCTCAATCCGGTCAAGATGCGCATGCCTCAGCGAGCGAGACTCTCGTTCCAGATCTCGAATCCGCTTGGCGCTGCCGACCTGATGCTTCACGGATCGAACGTGCGCGGATGGGGCCAGCCGGCATCACTCGATCAATCGCTGCTCTATGTGCGCGGCTTCGATCCGGTGACGCTCAAGTACAAGTACGAAGTGAATCAGCGGTTCGCATCGAACAATCAGGCGTTGAGCGGCTTCCGCGCACCCGTGACGTTGACGGCGCTGATGCGCTTCGATGTCGGCCCGACGCGTGAGCGGCAGCTTCTGACGCAGCAGCTCGATCGCGGCCGTCGGACTTCGGGCACGAAAACCAACGAATTCATTCTGCGCGCGATGTACGGAACCGGCGGAATACCCAATCCCATGGCGACCATTCTGCGTCAGCAGGACTCGCTGCATCTGACTGGTCCTCAGGCAGACAGCGTCGCAACGATGAATCGCGGATATACGATCAGAATGGACGCGATCTGGTCGCCGGTGGCGAAATACTTCGCGGGACTTCCGGATTCCTACGATCGCGACGACGCATACGACCGGTACATCCAGGCGCGACACGAGACGGTAGACTATCTGGCAAAGCTGGCGCCGGCGATCAAAGGCCTGCTGACATCGGAGCAGTGGCGTAAGCTGCCACCTTTCGTGGCGACGTATCTCGAGCCGAGATATCTGGCGTCGATCCGAAACGGCACCGCGACGTTTACAGGGGGTAGTGGATTCGGCGGCGGCGGGGCGGTGTTCGCCGGCGGCGACTTCTTCATTCCTGCCGGGGCCGGTGGGAACGTAATCATCCGACGATAAAAGATCCGAAAGACGAAACTCAAAACCCATCGACTCATGATCAACACGAGACTGCACGCCGTTTCAATACTGCTACTCGGCGCTCTCGCGCCAATGGCCGGAGCGCAACAGCGTCCGCCGATTCGGCAGCTTGGCGCAATCACCGCCACCAGTGCTGAAGGCTTCGGAAACATCGTCGGGGTTCGGCAGCTCAGTGACGGAAGGATTCTCGTCAACGATCTCCCGCGGCGACGAGTTCTGTTGCTCGATCCTGCGCTCAAGACCTACACCGTCGTTGCTGACTCCACTGCCGCAACGGGCAACGCATACAGCGGACGCGTTGGCGGGCTCCTCGCCTACAAGGGCGACTCGTCGATATTCGTCGACCCTCAGTCATTGTCGATGCTGGTGATCGACGACAAGGGAAAGGTCGCCAGAGTGATGTCGATCCCGCGTTCCGAGGATGCGATGACGTTGGCCGGTCTCGCTGCGGGAGTGCCCGGCTTCGACAAGTCAGGGAGACTCGTATATCGCGCATCGCCGAACTTCGGATTCCGCCGTGCTGTTCAGGCTCCCGGGAGTGGCGGGGCAGGGGGAGGACCCGCCCCCGGATTTCAGATGCCCGACATTCCTGACTCCGCGGCAATAGTGCGGATCGATCTCACCACGCGACATCTGGACACACTCGCGTGGATCAAAACTCAGAAGATCAAAATGGAGCCGACGCGCGACGCCGATGGACGCATCACCGGCATGATGTCGCAGATCAATCCACTTCCGGTGATCGATGAATGGGCAGTCCTCCCCGATGGGACGCTCGCTCTGGTTCGCGGGAAAGATTACCACGTGGATTTCATCGCACCCGACGGCTCGAAAACGAGCGCACTCAAAGTTCCATTCGAGTGGCAGCGGCTCACAGACGAGGACAAGGTTGCGTTCATTGATTCGGTGAAGGCAGCTCGACTGAGGCTTGGCGCTAACGCGGGCAATCCGGTCATCGCAGGCGGCGGCGGAGCCGCAATCGCGCTTGGCGGTCCGGGTGCAGCAGCGGGGGGCGCGGGCGCGGCTGGAGGCGGCGGTCCGCAGATCGTATTCAGAATGGAAGGCGGGCCGGGTGGCGCAGGTCCTGGAGGCGGCGCCGGCGGACAGCGAGGTGGAGGCGGACCGAATGTCCAGCTCAATTTCATTCCGCCGAATGAGCTGCCCGATTACAAGCCGCCATTTTTTGCCGGCGCGGTGAGAGCGGATACTGAAGGCAATCTCTGGATCCGCACGATTCCGACAAAGGCAATTCCCGGCGGACCGATTTACGATGTCATCAACCGACAGGGACAGCTGATCGATCGAGTGCAGATCCCGCTCGATCGTAACATCCTCGCGTTCGGCCCAGGTGGAACGGTGTTCCTCGCGCACCGGGATGGAACCAACGTCTACGTAGAGAAAGCAAGCGTTCGATAAGAACGAAGAAAAACGAAAGGCACAGATCTGAGGCTGCGGAGGGCGAGCTATTAGCTTCTAGGGCGTAATAGCTCGCTTCCAACCTCCCGGATCTGTGCCTTTCTTATTTGCCGGTCTTGTATTTCTCGCGATGGCCTCGTCTTCGGGGGCGCAGAGTCTGTCGTTCGTGCGCTTCGAGGTCGACAACGACTACTTCGACTTCTGGCAACGTGGAACGAGGCGCACTGACGACAACTACACGCACGGAGCTCGACTCGATGCGCTCGTCCTGAACGT
Organism: Gemmatimonadaceae bacterium; assembly: GCA_036560025.1. Classification (GTDB taxonomy): domain Bacteria; phylum Gemmatimonadota; class Gemmatimonadetes; order Gemmatimonadales; family Gemmatimonadaceae; genus UBA4720. The sequence continues at coordinate 11,189 of DATBRZ010000224.1, forward strand.
GCCGCGATGGCTGCGCGGTCATGCCGACCTGTGCACTACTGAGGAAGTGAAGTCGTGCGTGATGGCGCCGGTGTCGATCGTTCAGCAGGTCTTCACGCCACGCTACGATACACCGCCTGAAACTGATCGACCGTACGCGGGCGTTTTGTTCGTCGATATCGGAAGAAGCGCAATGACCGAGCGCCGATCACTGACTCCCTCGATCAAGCTCGGCACGACGGGACGCGCATCAGGTGGAAAAGCGGTCCAGCAGTTCATGCACGATCTGAACAAATCCGGACGCGTATTTCATTGGGAGCATGAGATTGCGCAACAGCTCGTCGCCAATGGGACCTACGATGCGCGCTTCCTGATCGCTCAATCGCAGCGGGCGTCGGGTCGCGTGATGAGTCTCACAGCCGGGGCTCGAGCTACGGCGGGTACACTGGAATCGGGAGCATCGGCGGGTGTCGAGCTCAGAGTGGGACATCGACTCGTGCACCCGTGGCTTCCGTTGGCGGACGCGAATCGGAGGAAATCGCGCGCATTCGTGATGCTGGGCGCCGAGCCGCAGTGGATCGCACGAAGCCTCGTTCTCGACGGCAACTCGGCTGAGACGCGCGACCTCGTGACTCGCAAGCCATTCGTGTTTCAATGGGTTGCCGGCGGCGGATACGGATACGGTCGATTCATGGCCGAGTATCGCGCAACGAGCCGGAGTCGCGAGTACGATGAAGGGCCGAAGTGGCACAGATGGGGAACGCTCGGAATCACATACACGGTTCGATAGTCGACGATGACGTCTGACAACACACCTCGGCGGCATTTCGCGTCGGACAACTGGGCCGGCGTGCATCCGGAAGTGCTGACTGCAATCGCGCGCGCAAATCTCGGGCACGTTCCGTCTTACGGCTTCGACGATTACACGAAAAGCATTGCCGATCGCCTAGCCGAAGAGCTCAAGGCCGAAGCGGTGTATTTCGTATTCACCGGAACCGGAGCCAACGTGCTGGCGCTCGAAACGCTCGCGCATCCGCACAACGCGGTGATCTGCGCCGACACTGCGCATGTGCACACGTCTGAATGTGGTGCGGTGGAGAAGAGGGTCGGGTGCAAGCTTCTGCTGATCCCGGCGCCGGATGGCAAAATCGACCGCCATGGAATCGCGCAGCACCTGCACGATCTGGGCGACGAGCATCACGTTCAGCCAAGTGCTGTTTCGATCTCGCAGGCTACCGAGTATGGAACGACATACAGTCGGAACGAGATCGAGGTGATTGCGGGATTCGCGCACGATCACGACATGCGACTCCATATGGACGGTGCCCGGCTGGTGAATGCAGCCGCGTTTCTCGACGTCAGGCTTCGCGATCTTACGTCGGGAGCGGGAGTCGATGTTCTCTCCCTCGGAGCGACGAAGAACGGTGCCCTTGCGGCTGAAGCAGTGATCTTCTTCGACAAATCCCTGGCGAAGGATTTCGTCTTTCAGCGCATGCAGGGAATGCAGCTGTCATCGAAGATGCGATTCGTTGCCGCTCAGTTCGATGCACTGTTTTCGGATGATCTGTGGCTGCGAAGTGCGCGTCACGCGAACGCGATGGCAGAGTTACTCGCCAGTGAGCTGAGAGGAATAGCTGGCATTCGCATCACTCAGCGCGTGGAGGCCAACGAGGTATTCGCCGTGCTGCCGAGGGAGATGATCGCGCGGTTGCAGGAGGTATCGAACTTCCAGGTGTGGGTCGAGGAGATATCAGAGGCGAGGTTCGTTACATCCTTCGATACAACGGAAGAGGACGTGCGAGTGTTTGGCGCGAAGGCGAGGGAAATCGCAGGACGGTCGTAGTCGAAGGGTCAGGAGGCGAGAGGGTCCGTTCTTGAGATGCCAATGGAAGTTTTTCCATTTCCGAAAGCAAACTTGCGGACGAGCGTTCGGACGCTAATGGAAACACTTCCATAAACATCTCAAGAACGGACCCTCTCGCCTCCTAGTCCGAAGTGTGAACGCGCGAGTGTCACTATGACGTCCGCCGCACCTTGGACGCCGAGCCAAGCAGTGTTGACGCAGAGATGGTAATTCTCCGCTGTCCTCCAGTTTCGCTTCCAATGCCGGGCCACCCACTGCTCCCGCTGCGCGTTCGTGTCGTCGACGAGCTTCGTCGCGTCCTCCTTCGATAAGCCCTCGCGTGTCATTACTCTCTCGATCAGCGCCGCCCGCGGTGCATCGCAAAAGACATGAAGTGCATCCGCCCGCTCGGCGAGCATCGCTTGCGCCCCGCGTCCAACGACGACTATCGGGCCGGCACTTATCGCCTCCTCGACGATGTGACGGGTTACCTCGATGAGCTGCTCATCGGTGGGACGTCGCTTCGTCGCGGCGAATGGTGTTATCCAGTCCTGTGAGCCGAGCGCCAACGCATCGGTGAGACGTTCGACCAGCGATGGAACGCGCTCTTCTCGAGCCGCAATCTGCGCAGGTGTGGCGCCTAGTCGAGCTGCAACAGCGTCGACTACCGAATTGTCGAGCAGTGCCCAGCCAAGCTCCGCGGCGACGAGCGCCGCCACTTCCGACCCGCCCGAGCCATAGAGACGCGAGACGGTAATGGTGGACATGTCAGTCCTGGTACGGCCGCCGGCGCTTCTCCTCGACGGAACGGGCATACAGTCCCGCATCGGTTCTCGAGATCTTTCGCCTTGCGACCAGCGACTCGAGAATGAGCTCGCACGCCGCAGCAACAACGGGAATGTCGCTCGGCTCGGCTAGGCCGGTGAGGTCAGCCAGATCGAGCAATCCCGGCACGGTCTCGAAGCCCGCGACCACTGACGCCGCATCGACGTCGTCACCGATCTGAATTGCGCCGCCGGCATCGAACCACATCACGACATCGTCGGTATTGATACCGCCGGCACGCTCCTGGAATGTTGCGTCCGCCGCGCGACGGATCAGCTCTCGCGCGATGTTATGGCCACCGACGAGCTCTCCCTCGTACTCCAGCTCGATCTTTCCAGTGATTGCGGGAAGCGCTGCGTATATGTCGTTGATCCGCGGGACGATCTCGCTCTCGCCCGTTGAAAGCGAGCGACGCTCGGCATTCGAGACGACGTTCTCGAGGACCGTTATCGGCATTCGCTGCGATACACCGGATCGCTTGTCGATCCGCTTGTCGGTCCGCGCCTCGAAGGCAATTCGCTCGATCACCTCGCAGATGAATTCGGGGACGCGAACGGTTCGTCCGGCTCGACGCGTCCACGCCTCCTGCGCGGTTATCGACATGCCAACGCCAACAGACTCCGGGTAATGCGTCATGATCTCGCTGCCGATGCGATCCTTGAGCGGCGTTATGATCTTGCCGCGCGCTGTGTAATCCTCCGGGTTCGCGGTGAAGCAAAGCAACACATCGAGTGGAAGACGAACGGGATATCCTTTGATCTGAACGTCGCCTTCCTGCATGATGTTGAAGAGACTGACTTGCACCTTGCCGGCGAGATCGGGAAGCTCGTTCAACGCAAAGATTCCGCGATTGGCGCGGGGCAGCATGCCATAGTGAATGGTGAGCTCGTCGGACAGAACGTGTCCGCCGCGGGCGGCTCTGATCGGATCCACATCACCGATGATGTCGGCGACAGTGACATCGGGAGTGGCGAGCTTCTCGACGAATCGGCTGTCGCGATCCAGCCATTCGATGCGTGTGGCGTCACCGCAATCGTCGAGCATGTTCCTCGCGAACTTCGAGATCGGTGCGAACGGGTTGTCGTTCACTTCGCTGCCGGCCACGATGGGGATCGCATCGTCGAGCAGCGTCGTCAACGCGCGCAGAATCCTCGATTTCGCCTGGCCGCGTAAACCGAGCAGGATGATGTTGTGTCGCGAGAGGAGAGCGTTGACGAGCTGAGGCATGACCGTGTCTTCGTAGCCGAGGACGCCCTCGAACAGCGGACCTCCGCGCTCGATTCGCGCGAGCAGGTTCGTGCGCAGCTCGTCCTTGACCGACCTGTTGATGAGGTGCGGTCGCTCGGCTGCCAGGCGTTTGAGGGCTCCAAATGTTTGCGGATACGACGACGACACGTTTCCTCTCGAAGTAAGAACGAAAAGGTTAATCTAGCGGCCGGGAAATTGCGCAATCATCAGCTTCGGAACGGGATGCAAACGAGACATTTTTCGATCTCATGCGAGCCGGTTTTCGGGGTTTGGTGGCTACTTGACACCAAAATCCGAGGGGGTAACTTTTCGGCCGCGCCCCATACGAGCATCGCGACCGCGTGCACGGACCGGCGTCTAATCACGTTGGCCCCATACAAGGAGATTTTTCAATGAAGCGCATTGCTCTCGTCGCCGCCGTCCTTGCTCTTGTCGCTTGCGCCAAGAAGGAAGAGGCTCCGGTCGACACCGGCGCCGCGATGGCCCCAGCTCCCGCCGCAATGGATACCGGCATGAGAATGGATTCAACGGCGATGAAGGACACGGCGATGAAGGACACGACGAAGAAGTAGGATCAGCCGACTTCACGCCCGAATGGGGCGCGACTAACCGGTCGCGCCTTTTTCTTGTCCGGCGAGCTGCATTGTACACTCGCCGCCTTCCCACCTCGCGCGCAGCGTAGTACCCGGCGCAACCTCACGCCTTACCATCGCGAGCGCTACTCCCCCGTGACGCGGTGAGAGCGCAACACTGCGAACGTCACCAACGACATTCCCGCTGTCATCCACTAGCTCTGCGTTGGTGGGTGGAACTGTCGCTGCAACGAAATGCAGCCGACGGAGGAAGCGGTTGACATGTCCGCGAAAATGCACGCGCGCTACAGTCTCCTGCCCGGTGTAACACCCTTTTGTGTACGAGATCGCACCGAGCTCGTCCATGTTCGCTTCCTGCGGGATCGTGGAGTCGTTCATGTCGATGCCCCACTCGGGGCGACCTACCTCGATGCGAACTATGTCCCACGCGCGCGAGTTACCGGGAACCGCACCGGCTGAGAGCAGTTTCTCACGAACGTCCGCGAGAGCGGAAGTTGATGCGAAGATTTCGTACGCTTCCGTGTCGAGCTCGGCATTGCGCATGACCATCGAGCGATCGTCAGCGGTACTCACGCGGAGATGACCGTACGGCGGCAGTGAAGCGAGCGCTTCCTCGTCGGCGCCTGTTGCCTGCGCAACGATGCGGCGAGACTTCGGGCCGACCACGGCCAGATCGCCTGTCTCGGCGCTGACATCGCGATACGGAGCGAGTCGCGGGTTGACGTACTTCTTGACGATGTCGCGCCAGTTTGTTGCGGCGCGCTGCGATGTATCGGTGAGGAGTCCGTCGACGTCAGCGAAGATTCGAACGTCTGCCGCGACTTTTCCTTTCGCGGTCAGTGCCGCCGCGTACTGGCCCTGTCCGGGAGTGAGAGCGTGGACGTCGTTCGTCACGAGACCCGTAACGAGCTCTGCCGCCCTTTCGCCTCCGAACCGGATGCGAACCCTGTCGCTTCGGTCGACGAGGAGCGCGCCCGAGCGGATTGCCGAATACTCGCTCGAGTCGGACATACCCTCAATTAATCGGAGAGATGTATCGGACGCTACTGGGGACGAGGCAGTAGCCGTTAACTCCTCGCGTCGGCCGCGTAAGAGGCATCAAGCAGATCGACTGGATGAATCGTCCTAGCCTTTGATCCGTTCCTGAGCAGTCCCGCTCCGATCTGCATCATGCACCCGGGATTCCCCGTGGCGATGAATGCGGCGCCGGTCTCGGCGATGTTCGCGAGCTTTGCATCCAGCACGAGGCTCGATGTTTCGGGCTCGACGAGATTGTAGATGCCGGCACTGCCGCAACACTGATCCGCATCCTTGAGCGGGAGTAGCTCGATCGCCGGGATCGACGACAGAACGGCGAGCGGCTGAGTCGCGATTCTCTGTCCGTGAAGCAGGTGACACGGCGCATCGTATGTAACGCGCAGCGGAAGCGGCGCTCCAGGCAGAGGTCCCGCATCCGCGAGAAGCTCACTCACGTCCCGCACGCGAGACGCGATCGCCGCAGCGCGACCCCGCCACTCAGTGTCTCCCTCGAGAAGGTGCGAGTACTCCTTCATCATCGCTCCGCATCCGGCCGCGTTCACTGCGATGAGCTCGGCTCCCGATCTCTCGAACGCGGCGATGTTTCGTCGAGCGAGGCGGCGAGCGGCATCGAGATCTCCCGCGTGTGCGTGCAATGCACCGCAACATTCCTGACCACGCGCCTTGACAATCGAGTAACCATTCCGCTCGAGAACGCGCGCGGTCGCCCGGTTCGTCTCCGCGAATAATCCCTCCATTATGCATCCTTCCAGGACTGCAGTGCGCCCGCGACTGCCATTACCTCGCGGAGGATAGGGATCACGCTCAAGCGCGCTCGAGGACGATGCGAGCATCGCCATGGCGAAACCGAACCGGCCACTGACGCGCGACAGCAGAGTAGGAATGGGGGTCGCGGCCACCAAGCGAGAAGCGAGCATCGACAACTTGAGCAGCAGGCGATGCGAGAATGTCCACAGCATCAGCCGAACGAAGAAGGGAAGCGGCTGATCGGGACCCAGTGTCGCTCGAGTCGCTTCGAGCAGCTGTCCGTATGGAACTCCTGATGGGCACGCTGTCTCGCACGCCCTGCAACCAAGACATCGGCTGATGTGCGTCTGCACCGTTTCGCTTTGCGGCGTGACGGTTCCTTCGAGCAACGACCGCATGAGGAAAATGCGGCCGCGCGGGCTGTCGTTCTCGTCCTCGAGCGCCAGATAAGTGGGGCAGGACTGAAGACAGAACCCGCAGTGCACGCACGCGTTGATGCCGGGGAGCGCGTCGGCTAGCGGCGTGTTGGGAAGCGCGCACGCCGGCGCCGCATCCGCCGGTGTCGGCACGACATCCGTTGCATCAGTGAGAGGTGGCGCCGCAGTCACTGGATCGGCCCAAGTATTCCCGGATTGAGAATTCCCGAGGGATCGAAAACGCGTCTCAGTCCCTGCGATATCCGATCAGATGTCACCGACGACGAAAGTAGGGGCCACAATGTGTGTGGCAATCGTTCGTACACGACTCGCGCGGCAATTCCGGGAAGCGCGAGGCGAGCAGCTTCCTCACCAGCGGATTGAGGCGCGATACAACGCACAACCCCGCGAATCAGGCTTGCGTGTGCACATGCACCGTCGACGTCAGCAAGCGCACGATGGGCATGCAGCCATGTGTCGCCGAGTTGAGCCGGCAGACCGGAGAGACGAATTACGGATGTCCCCGATCCATCTACGGTCCTGAATCGATTCCACACTGAGCTCGCGAGCTCCTCGACCCGGCCGAGAGCCACCAGTGCATCACGCTGGGCGGCTACCGCCTGCCTGCTTCCGCCGAGATGAACAAGCACCGTGTCCCGCGCCGGAAGCTCGAGCTGCGTTGCAAGGCGGCT
>DATBRZ010000225.1:0-5843 GCA_036560025.1 Gemmatimonadaceae bacterium
AGAAGCGGTCGGCGGGAAGCTTCTCGAGAGCATGTTGAACGGCGAACTCGACGTGCGGCGGAATCGCAACGCGAGTAGTGCGCATTGGACGCGGACGATCGGTGAGCACCCGCGCAATAACTGCTTGCGAAGTGTTGCCGATATGCGGCGGCTCGCCGGTCAGCATCTCATAGGTCACTGCACCGAGCGAATAGATGTCGCTGCGTCCATCGATCACGCGATCGCCGGTCGCCTGCTCGGGACTCATGTATTGTGGTGTGCCGAGCGAGAGTCCTGTTTGCGTGATGCGATTGCCACCGGCTTTGCTAACGGCAAGCGCGATTCCGAAGTCTGCGATTACAGGTTCGCCGGCCTGAAGAAGAATGTTCTCGGGTTTGAGATCGCGGTGAATCACTCCGTGCGAGTGCGCGTAGTCCAACGCATTCGCTACTGCGACTGCAATTCGAACCGCCTCGTCGATCGGAAGCTGCTTTTCACGCTCGAGACGCGCGCGCAGAGACTCGCCCTCGACGAACGGCATGACGTAGTACAACAGTCCTTCCGCTTCGCCCGAGTCGAACAGCGGAAGCAGATTCGGGTGCTGAAGATTCGCGGTGACTCGTATCTCTGCGAGAAAGCGCTCGACGCCGAGCACTGCGCCGAGCTCGGGGTTGAGGAGCTTGAGCGCGACCGGTCGATCGTGACGGATGTCATGCGCGAGATAGACGGTGGCCATGCCGCCTGCGCCGATCTCACGTTCGATATCGTACCGGCCGGAGAGTGAGGACTGGAGCTGCTTAATGGCATCCATAGAGCGACAATATGGCCGTTGGAGGCCGCAGGGTCTATCTGAGATGTTTATGGAAGTTTTTCCATTAGTGCAGACGACCCACAACCACGCGCCACGCCGAATGGAAAAACTTCCATAAACATCTCAGATAGACCCTGTGGCCTCCAACCTTAACGCGCGGTCAGCAGTAACGATCAGCGGCTCAGCCGTACTCCGAGCTGAATGCGCCAACGCGACAAGTTGCTCGACACAGCTCGGCGATCGACAGGAATGAGTGAGTAGATCCCTCGACTGGCGTGTGCGTCGTAGCCGGTTAGCTCGAGGAGCGGTACTTCGCCACCTCCCTCTGCTTCGCGTAGTTGCCCCAGTTTCGAGCCAACCAGCGAAAAGAGATTGAAGACGTCGGAGATAATCTCGACTGAGCCGAGCTGTGAAGCGGTGAAGCGCTTCGATACGCGGACGTCGAGGAGATTAGCCCACTCATTCCGACAACTGTTGCGATTCAGGATTCGACCGCGCGACTGGCTGAGGCAGTCCTCGGCATTAATGAAACGCTCCAGCTGCTCGTACTGCGCGGTATTCTGCAGCGTGATGTCGTTTGAACTTTTCGGAACATAGACGGCATCATTGAAAAAATTGCGGCCGCTGAACTGATCGCCGAACCCGTCGGCGTTAGCATCGCCACGGATGACGTATGTAAACGGAAGGCCGGAAGTCCCGATGTAGTTGACGGCGGCTCCAAAACCGAGTGGGAATCGAAACACCGCATCGATTGCGATCTTCTGCGGGACGCTCCAGCTCGCATCGGTGAGTCTGCGACGTTCGAGGCTGCCGGCAACAGGTACGGCGCCAATATTTGCGTCAGCGGCGTCTTCTGTTGCAGAGAAGCGATCCCGCGAAACAGTGTGCGCGTACGACACGCGTAACTCACCGGTAGTCGCAACCTGCTTGATCAGCTGTAACGACAACACGCTCGCACGATCGCCGTGATCGTTGCGGAGCTGGATTACCGACCCGAATGATCCGTTGCGGCGCGACGGAGTCGCAATGCCGGATGCGACATCAATCGTCCCGTACAGGGTCCGTCGGGCCTCGCCCGCTGACGTACCGATTGGAGATTCAAGATTCAGATCGCGCAGCGCCAACTGATCGAGCGCGAGTGACTCGAGGAAATCGAGATTGATGGTCAACCCGGCCTTGAGCTGCACATCGGCGCCAATTCCCACCTTGAGGTTCCGCGGGAATCGAAAGTGTGGGTCGAACACATTGACGTACGGAACGAAGGGCGCACTGCCGCTACACGACGTGGGCTGACGATCCGGATCGAGAGTGAAGAGGGGTACCGAGCTGCCAGTGCAGGAGACGGCAAGCGCCTCGAGTCCCGTGTGGCCGTAGACCTGATCGAACCATTTATACGGCGGTCTTCCCGCGAAAATGCCTGCTCCTCCGCGTAACACTGCGCTTCGCTTCGCAGAGAACGGAAACGTCCAACTAACGCGCGGAGAAACAAGAATGTTGCCCGATGGCGTCAACGTGTTATCGATGCCGAGCGTACTGCCAAGCTCGGCATTCCGCGCTGGCCGGCGGTCCAGATACGGGACATCGACGCGCATACCGGCGGTCAACTCAAAGTGCGATGCGACGTTCCAGTGATCCTGTGCGTAGAAGCCTATCTGTGTGATGCCGAGGTTGGATAGCGGCTCGTCGCCGCGGGTAGGATTTCGGAATATGCTCTCGAATCCAGATGGCAGGGCTGCCGCGAGCGAGTCCAGACTTTCGAAAGTCCAGCCGGTATGAAACAGGAACTGCACACCGTCGACATTCGGAATTCGAACGCGCTCGCCGTGAGCCCCGACTGTCAGACGATGAGCGCCGCGCGTAACCGTAAGATTGTCGGTCATCTCCATGATCTGCTGGCGAGTGAGGTCGCCTTGGCAGAAGTCCGCGCTTCCGGCGGCGAGCCAACCCTGATCGGCGGCGACGACCACCGCGGGATAGGTCGTCGCTGGAACACATCGATTGCGCTCGTCGAGCCGCGCAATCCGAAGCTCATTCTCCACGCCCGAACGAATCGACCCGATCCACGCGAATCGCGTGGCATCTACCGTCACCGGAATTCGGAAGGATCGAGAGCTCAGGCAGAACAACCCGCGAAACCGGCAGCTGAACAATGGCGCAAACGTCAGGACAACCGGGTTGTTGCTGGCGTAATTCTGTGAAAGCTCCAGATAGTAGTTGACGCGAGGTTGCCACGTGAGCTTGGCAAAGAGATTTCGAGGCTTGCCCAAAACCGGGAACGGCGCCGCTGTTCCTGCATCGACGCCGTATTTTTTCGACAGTATGTCGATCAGGCGTGCGACGCTTTCATAACGAATGCCCACTTGAGCCGAGTCGCGACCACCGGCTGTGTCGGCGCGAATTAGAGGCACGCTCTGCGGAAGAAGCATTCGCTGGAGACCGGCGTCGACAAAGTAAGCGAGTCGATCTCGCACGATCGGTCCGCCGGCGGTGATGTTCAGCTCGCGAGTCTCGTAATCAGCGGCGGCTCCGCCTTCAGAGTCGTTTTGTGCAAGCCGCGGACCGGAGTACCAGCTCGAGATCGTAGTGGAGAAGCGATTGGTACCCGAGCGCGTTACCGCATTGACGAGTCCGGCCGCGAAGTTTCCGAAGCGCACGTCAAATGGTGCCGTCACTATCTCCAGCTGGTCTACCGCATCGGGCGATAAAGTCCGCGCGCCGAGATTCTGACCGGGCGTTCCAATGAGACCGAGAGTTGAATTGCCAAGCAGATCATTGTTCGTTGCGCCATCGATCTGGAGTCCATTGAGGCGATCGGGCTGTCCGGCCAGGGACAATCCACCTCCCCGCGTCCGAACCGCCTGCGGAGATAGCAGCGACATCTGGAACACATCGCGTTCGCGAACCGGCAGCGCGCGAATCGTCGAGTCGCTGATAATCACAGCACCAACGCTGTTGGTGCTTGTTGCTCTGTCGGGCCGGACAACAAGCGCAGCGAGCGTGGTTACGCTCCGCGCTAGACGGAAATCGATCGACAATCGCTGACCAAGCGAAAGGAAAACGTCTGCCCGATCAGCAGGGTCGAAACCGATTGCCTTGACGTCAATCAAATAGGGTCCGCCAACGGTTAGATTCTCGATCGAGAACGCACCGGTCGAGCGGGAGGTCGTGCGTGACAACGCTCCATTTACTTCATTCGTGACAGTAATGATTGCGGATTCGATCGCCGTGCCATTCAGAGCAGTGACGCGGCCTTGAATCGAACTGCCGGCAACACCTTGCGCAGAGAGCGGCAAGCTGCAAACGACGAACGCGGCAACCCACACGGGGCACCGCAACGCGCTCATCCCTTTATTTCAACGAGTTGTCGATACGCCGGATGATTCCGCAGTGGCTCCATGTCCGGATCCAGGTGTACGTACGCCCGATACGACAGCCCCTGGTCGAAGGCTTCGCGAAGCAGCGACATTCCACGTTCACGGTCACCGAGCAGAACCGCCATGCGTGCCCGGGCGTAGGTGGTTCGCCCGTTCTCGCTGTGCGGATGAGTAGATAGCCAGTCGTCCATTGCGCGCACTTCCGTCAGGTCGCGACGGCGCGCGGCCAGGGCGCCGAGACCTTCGTGCGCGAGGGTGCTCGAAGAATCCGCGGCAAGCATGCGCTTGTAGAGTGCGCGCGCCTCGTCCCAGTTCCCAAGATAGTAAGTGGGCGCGAAAAGGCGAACCGAGCACACAAGTGGAACCGGTTCACCTTCCTGATCGCGTGAATTGTTCCGATCCCATTTGGCGGCTGCGTCGAGAACAGCGCGCGCTTCTGCCGGGTGTCCGTGTGCGCGAAGCTCGGAGCCCACACACAGATCGATCTGACTTGGAGTCCAGACCCCGTTAGGTAGGAGATCTGTTCGTCCAAACCAGGCAGCCCGTCTTGCTTTCAATTCCTTGATGTCGCCCAGCGCGGCGAGCGCCGTAAGCTCGTCGATTCTCAGGAACGGAACATCAGGGAGAGCGCGCAACGTGCGCCGGGCAACGGCCAGCTCTTTCCGATACTCTCCTAGCATATGGTAGGCGAGTCCGGTGAAATCGCTCCGCATGGTTCGCTGCTCCGGAGTCAACTCCATGGCGTTGGCGTCAGAACTTTCGAGAACGGCGAGTGCTTCTCTTGGCCTGAACAGCTCGAGCGCGGTCACGCTCAGCAGCACATTGAACGCAATCGATCGCGGTGCCGCAGCTACAACTGCGCGTCCTGCGCGCAGGGCAGCGGGCCAATCTCCTCGGCATTGTGCTTCTCCCCAGTCCAGTTGTCCTCTGTCTACTGCTGCAAGCCGCGCAACGCTTCCTGCGAGTTGGCGCGCAACCGAATCAGCTAACGCGCATCGTCGTTCCAGCCCTGCGGCAAGCACCATCATTGTCTTCGCACCGAGGAAGGTCGAATCCATCGCAGCTGCTCGGCGGAAGTGAACGAGGGCACCATTGTTGTCGAGGCGCCAGGTCGCATCGTTGCCGGCGAGCATTTCCTGATACGCTTCGTAATTCGGAGGAAGACTCTGTGCCTGCCAGGCTTCGAAGCCGCGTCCGAACAAGGCGGCAAATCCGATCATCAAACGCTGTCGCAGCTGTTCGACAACTTTCATTCTGTCTTCTAGCGCGCCGATAGCCGGCTGCGTCGACATGATCAGCTTACCGGATCGCGTATCGAGAATCTGGCTCTCGAAGTACAGAGTGTCCCCGGTTCGGTAGTAACCTCCGCGAACGACGGTTGCAGCTCCGAGCTTTCGTGCGAGCTCAGCGCTCGGCGCACTCTTGCCGCGCGCGTCGATCACATCAACCATCCTCGTCTCGGCCAAACCCCGAGCAACATAGTCATCCGCGATGTCGCCGAGGACGCCCAGAGAAGAATCTCCAGTGCGATTCTCGAAGTGACCTACGACTACTCGCTTCGGTGCGAGCGACGGCTCGCGGAAGTGGATGATGGTGAAGCCGGTAATCGCAACTGCGAGGAGAACTGCGGCCAAAATGAGTGCCCGTGATAGCCGGTGCTGGAATCGACGTTGCTGAAC
>DATBRZ010000226.1:0-4340 GCA_036560025.1 Gemmatimonadaceae bacterium
AAGCCTGAGGCGAATCAGGTACTTGTGTGGAGGCATTCCGATCAGCTCCCGGAATACGTGAGCAAACCGGAACGGACTCATCGAAACCGCGGACGAGAGATGCTCGAGAGACAGCTGAGCAGTGGGATCTGCATCCATCAGCTCACGTGCTGCGCCGATCCGTTGAGCGTACCACTTGAGTTGTTCCGAACGATACAGGCGATGGCGATCATCGCCGGCATTGCATGCCGCATCGACGAATTCGTACGCAACAGTGTCCAGCGACAGCTCCAGGTGGTCCGATGTCACTGAACCGAGCTGCAGCCGCAGGAATGCAAGTCGATTTGTGGCTGGAAGCACGAGCGGCAGACGGCGGAAGATGTCAGCAAGCTCACTCGCCGCCGATGCAGAGAATCCCGCGACGAGGCAGGTGTCAGGCTCGACGTGCCTTATGTGCGAATATCTGTATTCATCGCCGGGACAGCTTAGAAAGATGCTCCCTGCGCCGAGTGTCCATTCGCGTCGCCCGTGTTTGAGCCGGAAGGTGCCTCGCTCTACGATGTTGATCCGGAACTGCTCTGCGGCATCGTGTGCCGAAAACGCCGTGGGAAGCGTAGCTCCGGGCGGATGATCGAATCGCGTCAGCGACACGTGCGCGGTTTCGCGAATCGGTCGAACTCGGTATGGCTCGACGTTTGGGGTCACAACAAAAAAAGTGTAGTGAGTCGCTACTGATTGTAAGCGCAATTCAATGTTTCACAATAAAACCGTACGAGGAGTCACATAGGAGGAATCTGGATGAGAGCTTTTGGTGAGTCGTATCGGTGGATCGCTGTCGCTACAGTCGGACCGATTGTATGTGCGTGCGCGAATAATGGCCGCATTGCGAGCGCGGCTGATCCTCGCGACGCCATGGTTTCAGTTCTCGCCGCCTCGGCGCCGCATCCGTCGCTCGGGAAGCAGGCGGATCTCTTCGGACGCTTCGTAGGAGCATGGGATGCTGACTATTCGTTCATTGCTGAGAACGGCAGCGTCCGTCACAAGCGTGGGGAGGTGCTCTTTGGCTGGATCATGGACGGCCACGCGGTGGAGGACATCTTCATGGGCTATCCTGATTCCAGCTCCAGTGAGCGGAGTATGGTGGGCGGGATTCGTTGGGTGAATCCGAAAACGGGCAAATGGACGCTGGCGTTCGTGGCTCCGACTTTCGATGCAATGGTTCGGATGGAAGGCGGCGCTGAGGGCGATCGCATAGTTCTGCGCGGGAAAGACGACAAAGGCACGTTGCTCCGCTGGTCGTTCAACGATATCCAGCCCAATTCTTTCGTGTGGCGGGGCGAGTCGTCGTACGACGGCGGCAAAACGTGGCGACTCGAGGAGGAGCATCACATGACGCGCCGTGCTTCGCCCCGCTCCGGCGGGACTCACTGAGTCCCTGAGATTTCCTTACAAACCAGCTGCAGCGTTCGTTAGCTCGATGGTCCGTACCCAACAGCCCGGCTAGGCGTCGTACTTGCCGACGAGCTCCGCCGCCTGGGGCTTGCTTTTGTGGCCGGCTTCCTTGGTGATCGGCGGGACCTCGGGGTCGGAGACGAAATTCTGAAAGCCCTCCACATCCCAGTCGAAGATCACCCAGACCCGGTCGGCCTCATTGGGATCGCGAAAGACGGTCGAACCCTTGGAGCCGTGCTGCCTTCGCTTCGCTGCGCCCTTGGTTGAGAAGATTTTCAGGAAGCGGTCCAAATCCTCGACCCTCGTCGTTGCAAGAAGCATCTGTGTTCTCCTGTGTGGGAAGCCTCGTCACATCACTTCCATAGATAGGCAGTGTTACTCACGAACGCGGACTTGAACGCGTTCAGTGAATTGGTGCTCGACTCTACGCGCCAGTCCGTCTCCTTGTTCATGTTGAACCAGATGAACGCCTTGATCTGTGGATATGCTGACGGAATCCGAGCGGCCGCGTCGCGAATCCACGCTCCCTTGTCTCCGCCCAACTCCGACGACGCGAACTCACCGATCATGAATGGCTTGCTCGGCGCCATGGTTGTCAACCGGGCATAGATCGGTCCATATACTTCGTCGAATGTGCGCCAGCTGCTCCACGTCTGGCTCGTTCCCCAGTTGTAACCGTCTGCGCAGATCCAGTCGACGTAGGAATCGCCGGGATAATAATTCTCGGGCTGGTTCCAGGTCTCGTTCGGTACTGACTCGTTGTTCGGACACCAGACCCACGTGACGTTCGTGACACCTTTCGCGTTGAAGCGACCGCGCACGTATTGCCACATTGCGACGAACTGCTGAGGCGCTTGTGCGTTCGCTCCATTCCGTGCACCGCCCCATCCATACCAGTCGCCGTTCATCTCGTGTCCGAATCGCACGAAGATCTCACGGCCGTCGGCTTTGACGGCCGATGCCCACGTGTCGATGTACTTGTTCCAGTTTCCGTTGAGTACATCGTTGTACGTGATCGCTCTGCTTCGATTCTTCATCTCCCACGTAATTACGGGGACTGAATTGCGCGAATAGGCGTTCGTTACACCGAATCCCTGGAATGACGTCGACCAGTCCGTATACCACATGATGTATGCGGTGCGTCCGCCGACTAGCTGCGTCCATTTGTCCCACGCGGTCATGCCCGGCTTTCCGAGCGGAGCACTTTCGATGAACACACCGCTCGCGATGCTCGCGCCTGGCAGAATGACAGCCAAGGGAGTGAGCTGGGGACCAGCGATCTCCGCCTGACGATCGCAGGCGGCCAGCGAGACGCTGAGAGCGAGCAGCAGACGGTGCGGACTCATTGGCTTAGCACCGATTTTACCGCCCGTGGAACCGCGTAGGAAGGCCAAACTTTGGGGTCGCCTTCCTTTCCTCGGTCCTCAATTAGTCGCCGATCGTCGATGGCGTTAAGTCCTGAGGCCGCAATCGCCATATGGAGCCGTAGTCATCGGACGCGTACGCCTGGTGTTTGACCAGCTCCACTCGGTGAAGTAAGAACGGTTACTGTGTTACGATCTGGCCCATTCGCACAACTTCGAAATCGCGTCCGTGCAGCTGCTTCATTGCACCGATCTCGTCGTCGTTCCATCGCATGTCGTGCGCGCCGGTCACATAGAATGACGATCCGTTGTCTGCGAGAAACATCCCGTACGTTTTGAGCGCGCGAAGAATAACCTGCACGTTTGCCGGAAAGCCACTGATGTTCACGTTCGCTTTCAACCTGACGCGCATTCCCATCGGCGGCTGCGATGCATCGGTCCGCGAGCTCGCGAAATGTCGGGCGGGCGAGACGTACGCGCGACGCGTGGTCGGGCAGGTGAACCTCAGCGCGTGCTTGATCTCTTTCTGTTCGATTACTTCGTCGTAGCGAACCAGACCGGGCAGAATTGGAAGACCTGCTGCATCCGCGGATGTCCAGCCTGCAGGTCGCAATGCATTGCTCGAGAGATCGAACACGGCGCCGGATCCAGCTGTCCATCGAGCACCTCCACTGACTGGATGCGCATCGAAGAGCTCATACAGCTTCCAGTTATCCGAGTCGAGAACCAGAACGTGGCGGTCTCCATTGGATGATGCGCCACCTTCGATCGGTGCGTCGGGAGGAATTGGATACGGTCCCGGATCACTTTCATCATTGTAGTAGAACGAGACCGGAACTTTCGCCTGATCTCCTTTCACTACGACATATGGAATGCCGATCGGCGCGCCGAGCCATGTGGTGCCGAAGTCGGGATGGAGCGACGCGTTCGCTCCGCATGTTGCGATGAGCACATCGCTGGAGGGATCGACTGGCTCGCTCGAGACGTCCTTGTTCCACGGATTATCGGCGGGGAACATTCGCCGAGTCACACTCGAGCCAGGCGCGTCACCCGGATCGGTGACGCTCGGCGTCGTCGATGATTTGCAGCTTGCGGCGAGAAAAGTGACGCTTATGAGCAGTGCGATATCGCGCAATCAAAGCTTCCGTGAATGACACGAGGTAGACGATCGATTCTCTTCTCTGTTTCCCTCGTTACATGTCCGATACCGGCAGCCGCTGCATAGTTCGCCGAGCGATTTGACCACGATATCCAATCGACTCCGCGAACAGGATGTCAACTCAGACCTGTCCGCAACATTGGGCCTTGACAGAGGCGAGTGAGTGGTGAAAAATCAACATCCTTCCGCTGATTTTTCAACACTAGGCAATGCTATGACGATAAATAGACGCGATCTACTCTTCACAAGTGGGCTGTTCCTGCTTGCGGGCACGCGCGCTATCAGGCAGGGCGCCGCGCCTCCTCGTGCGCAGCCCCAGACGCGTAGTCCGCAAGCGAGCCTTCTCGAAGCTCTTCAAAGAAACAGGCTTCCCCTTACGATGAGCA
>DATBRZ010000227.1:0-6298 GCA_036560025.1 Gemmatimonadaceae bacterium
GATTCCTTCCAGGCCAAGCTCTGGATGCACGTAAACCGGCATTCCTCCTCCGCCGCACGCAATCACGATCGTTCCGGCTTGGGCGAGTGATCGAATCGTCTCGAGCTCGTGAATCGATTTCGGCTGGGGGCTTGCCACTACTCTCCGAAAACGGCCGTTACCATCGCGTTTGATCGGAATGTTTTCCTTCATCAGCTGCCGAGCTCTCTCTTCGGGGATAGCGTGACCAATGAACTTCGTCGGCTTCGAGAGCGCGGGATCCTTCGGATCGACCAGAACCTGCGTGATCACCGTTGCTACTTTCCTGCCCGTTCCCAACTCGACAATCGCGTCATGAATCGATTGCTGGATCATGTATCCGATCCAACCCGCAGTCGCGGCGACGAGAACGCCAAGCGGCAGAGGCGCAACCTCGGCGCGCGCTAGTTCGTTACGCACCAGCTCGTCTCCGACCTGCGGACCGTTCCCGTGGACCACGGCGATATACCAGCCTTCTCGCGCAAGGCTTACTATCGGCCCAAGGCTCTCACGCGTGTGCCGGAATTGATCGGCTATGGTAGATCGTTCGCCGGGTGGAGAAAGGGCATTCCCGCCGAGTGCAATTACCGCCAGCGGCGGACGCGTGTTATCTGCCAACGACGAGTCCGAGCGTATCCCACGCCGCGGCGAACGCCTTGAGATCACCCATCGAGAGAGCGGCTCTCATGCGGGCATAAAGCCGCGACACCTCCCTTCGGAATGTCGAGTCCGCAGCCTGCGCATTTGCGGGCGCGCGCGATGCCGGCGGAGACGGCAATGGCTTAAGGGCGTCGAGAACGTCGCGACTTCCGGAAAGAAATACTTCCGGAAAATGCGTGCGCCACGCCGCGTTCACGGGATCCACCGAAACAGGCGGGACAATGAATGCGCGACCCGTTCGTGAGTTGATCAGCATCGTGCCGGCGTGGCGAAAGTAGGACCACTCTTTGTCCGCAATGACGTAATGGCGGCTCAGCGGATATCTGGCCGACGCCGAGTACAATTCGATAATCCAGACGAGAGTATCGGCGAAGAACATCGCAGGGACTGTCGACCCCTGAGTGAACACGGGGGCGAGCGCGGCGGCACGACTGCGCACATCGCGGTTGCTCACGATGCGAGCGTCGGATGGCAATTCTCCCCACGCAAGATCGACGCGCCGTTCGGCCCAGGCGTGCGCAAGTCGTTGAAACCCGGAGCCAAGCTGAGGCGCGGGCATGTTGCGCGCACGCAGAGCGATAGCCGCGCCTCGCGCTCCGGGATAAACCAGCATCTCCGGACGTGCGACGTTCATGAGCGCGCGGACGCGAGCCGAATCTGCGAATGCCGCGAATCGTGTCACTTCTCCGGGCGGCGGTGGCGAGTATGCGCGGCGTGTGAACGCTTCGCGCGTCGCCTCGTATGGTCGCTCTTGACTCGAGAGCTCGCCCCTCGATGCCATCCTCCGTACGACCGACGGCAGCACGAGATCCAGTGCGACTGAGAAAATGAGCACTCCGCTGATTGTGAAGAAGCTGAGCCGCAGCTGACCCGTCCAGCCGCTTGCAAGCACGAGCGCTGCCGCAGCGACTACTCCAACGGAAAGGGAGAGATACGCGGGTATGAGCCACTGATGGTCGACGTACGAGAACATTCCATCGGGACCGCTTCCATTCGTCAGCAGCTTGAACCCATCGAGTCTGTAGCTCCATGCCATCAATACGAGCAGCAGGCTCGCGAGTGCGGCGAGGTGGCGCCGAACGTACACTGATACGCGAAACGCGCCTCCATGCCAACGCAGGCTCGGCGTCAGAGCATAGAGGGTGATCACGACGAGCGACACGAGCAATAGCAGTGTCAGCGTCCACGCGTAGGTGCGACTCTCGAACGGCAGCCAGGCGATGTAGAAGCCCAGGTCGTTCTGATAGAACGGATCGCGCTCTCCGAAGTGCGGTTGAGCTCGCACGAGCGCCAGCTGCTGCCATGGTGGAACGGCGAATGACATTGCGGCCGCTATTACCAGCGACACAATTATCACTGCGCGATCGAGATACCGCCCCGGGACAGCTTCTCCGAATTCGACATTCCCCATTCGTCGTGGAAACGCGAGCGAGACGATGCTGCGACGAATCGCCGACAGATTGGCAAATGCGAACAGGCCCGCGCACACGAATGAGAGACTGTGCAGGCTGAGAACGTCGTACGCGCGCTCGCGCCACAGCGGTAAGGCGCCGAGCGCGCGATACCACTCGAAATCGGTGTATGCGACCGCGAGACCGCGTCCGATCAAGAGTAGCGCGGCAAGAACCGCGAGACCGACGGCGACGCGTCGCCGGCGATTCATCTCAAACGGCTACGCCGCGGGCGGCGAGCCAACCCTCCATCTCCCCACGGATGCGATCCAGCTGCTCGGATGTTCGCGCCTCGAAGCGGAGCACGAGCACAGGCTGAGTGTTTGATGCCCGGATCAATCCCCATCCGTCGCCGAAGAGGACGCGAACTCCGTCTACGTCGATGACGTCGTACTTCGATTTGAAATACCGCTTTGCTTCCTCCACGATCCCGAACTTCTTGTCGTCAGGACAATCGACGCGCAGCTCCGGCGTGGAAACGAATCGTGGCACATCCGCAAGCATCTCGTGAACGCTCTTATCCTGAGCGGCGACGATTCTGAGAAGGCGCGCCGCTCCGTAGAGAGCGTCGTCGAACCCGTAGAAGCCTTCCGAGAAGAACATGTGGCCGGACATCTCACCCGCTATCGGCGCGTGAGTCTCGTGCATCTTCTCTTCGATCAGCGAATGTCCCGTCTTCCACATGAGCGGTTTGCCGCCGGCCTTCTCGATCGCCTCAGGCAGCGCCTGCGAACACTTCACGTCGAAGATGATCGGCTGGCCGGGGCCGAGCCTGCTGATCACATCGCGCGCGTACAGGATCAACAGCTGGTCGCCCCAAATTATCTCGCCGGTATTGTCGATCACGCCGATGCGGTCTGCATCACCGTCGAAAGCGACGCCAAGATCCGCACCGTCTTCCGCAACTGCAGCGATCAGATCCTCGAGATTCTTCGGGATCGTCGGATCCGGGTGATGATTCGGAAACGTGCCGTCGCTCTCGCAGAAAAGGCATCGCCCGCGAACACCTAGGCGCTCGATAAGCTTCGGCGCTACCAGCGCTCCGACACCGTTTCCCGCGTCGAACACCACCTTGAGCTCGCGCTCGATCTTACCAGCGCGGGCGACAATATCATCGATATAGCGGTCGATAACGGGCATGCGCCGGATCGTCGAGGTTCCGGTAGGAAAAGTCTTCCCACTGGCAAGCTCGTAGATGTGCTGTATTTCCTCGCCGTAAATCGACCGTGTACCGACGCCGAGCTTGAATCCGTTGAACTCCGGCGGGTTATGAGATCCGGTTATCTGAATCCCGCCGGCGACGCCGAGCGTGTGTTGCGCCCAGTAGGCAGTCGGGGTCGGTACGATACCGATGTCGACTACGTGCATACCGCTGCCGAGAAGGCCGGCGATAAGTCCCCTGTGCAGCGCCTCGCCACTGGGCCGATTGTCGCGACCAACAGCAACAGCTCCGCGAACGTTCTTCTCGGCGAGAAATGCCGCATAGCCGCGGCCAACCATCTCGGCCACATCGGGCGTGAGATCCTTGCCGGCCACGCCCCGAATGTCGTACTCGCGGAAAATGGTCCGCGACAGCATCGATGTCACCGCACCGCGGCGGCGGTCGCCGTGTAGCTCTGAGGAGTCGGCGCAGCTACTACCGGATGACTTCGGGAGGTCCAGCGCACGATTGCATTGGGGAGCACGCCGAAGAAAAGAATGAGCGCAACGGATGCGGCGATGACCATCTGCGTCCAACCTCCGGTGCGCCTGGGGGGCATCGGTGCATCAGCGGGACGCGGACGCATGAACATGACCATTACCACATACAGGTAATATCCCGCCGATACGAGGCTGGCTACGACGAGAACGATCGCGAGCCGCGTCTGAGGCTCCGGCGCCTGCAGCGCAGACTGAATTATCCAGTACTTCGCCAGGAATCCCATTCCGCCGAAGACCGGAAATCCAAGCAGCGCAAGCATGAACACCGTCATCGCGGTAGCGAGCCAGGGGCGGACGCTCCACAGGCCGGAGTAATCCTCGATGTCCAGCCTTGTTTCTCCACTTTCTCCAAGTGCGACGATCACGCCGAAAGCCCCGAGGGTCGCGAGAGTGTACGCGAGGAGATAAAAGAGAAATGCTGAGCTTGCCGCTACTGTTCCCGTCACGACGGCGACGAGGATGTATCCCGCGTGCGCGATGCTCGAGTATGCGAGCATGCGCTTGATGTTCCGTTGATTGAGTGCGATGAGATTCCCGACGATCATGGTTGCGACCGCCAGCCACCATACAGCGCCGTGCCACGCATTCGATGCAGTCGGAAATGCCTCGACCCATACGCGGAGAAAAGCAACGAAAGCGGCGGCTTTGACTGCGGCAGCCATATAAGCGGTGATCGGCGTCGGGGCACCTTCGTAGACATCGGGAGCCCACATGTGAAACGGTGCGATCGCGACCTTGAATCCGAAGCCGACGAGAAGCAAGCCAATTCCGACGATGAGTAGAGGACTTGCCCCGAGTCCGAGCTCGCGGGCGCGCTCACCAATCGTTGCGATGTTCATCGTTCCGGTCGCGCCATACACGAGAGCGATTCCGTACAGCAGAAATGCTGTCGAGAATGCTCCGAGCAGGAAATACTTGATCGCCCCTTCGGCAGACCGTGCGCTGCGACGGTTGAGACCGGCAAGCACGTAGACGGCGACGGACATGATCTCGATGCCGAGGAACACGATGATCAGATCGCGCGCCGCGGCCAGGGTCATCATCCCCGCCGTCGAAAACAGAAGGAGAACGTGCGACTCACCCGCCACGATGCCTTCGCGCCCGTTGTAGTCGATTGACAACGCGATCGTTCCGATCGTCGCAATGAGCACGATGACATCCGCGCTCCAGCGGAAATTGTCGACCGCAATCGGACCGATCGTCGCTTTGTCAGCGCGAGCCCAGTAATAACCGATTGCGATGATCACGCTCACACAGAGGGCGATGCTCGCGATACCGATGCTCCGCTGGTGCGCGTCGCTTTCGGGCCGCCACGCGGCCCACAGAAGGAGGAGCATTGCCCCGCCCATCAGCAGCAGATCGGGCCCGAGGGCGGTCATTAACTGACCTGGAAGTGACAAGTCGAGGGTCATCGGCTGCCTTCCGTTATCACCACTACGTCAGTGCCCTGTCGAATTGCCGCTCCCTCGCGGACCTGCGTCACGAAGCGTTCGGCTGCCGGCTCCATCCGCCGGAGCACCGGCGCCGGATACACACCGAGCCAGATGATAACGGCGATAATCGGAGCCATTATCGCCAGCTCCCGCCGGTTGAGATCCGGAATGTGCTCGTTCTCCGGCTTGTCGAGAGGATTGAACAGAATCCTTTGTATCGCCCAGAGAAGGTACGCGGCAGCGAAGATCACTCCTGTTGCCGCGATTCCGGTCATCACCGGGAATTCCTTGAACGAGCCGAGCAGCACGAGGAATTCTCCGACGAAACCATTGGTTCCCGGCAGGCCGATACTGCTCAGAGCGACAATCGTGAGCATCGCGGAGAAAAGAGGAACGACGCGCGCGATTCCACCGTATGCATCGATGTTCCGCGCGTGGCGCCGCTCATAGATCATGCCGACCAGAAGGAACAATGCTCCGGTCGAGACACCGTGGCTGATCATGATCATCAGGGCGCCCTGAACGCTCTGCACGGTGAGCGCAAAGATGCCGAGCATCACGAAGCCGAGGTGACTCACCGACGAATACGCGACGAGCTTCTTGAAGTCGGGCTGAACCATGGCAACCAGAGCGCCGTACACGATTCCGATCACCGCGAGAATGAGGATCAGCGATCTCACGCGCTCATTCATTGCCGCGCCGGGGAACAGCGGAAGCGCGAATCGCAGGAATCCGAACGTTCCCATCTTCAGCATTATCCCGGCGAGCACCACCGACCCAGCAGTTGGTGCCTCTACGTGCGCATCGGGAAGCCATGTATGGAATGGAAACATCGGCACTTTTACCGCGAACGCGGCGAAGAACGCCGCAAAGAGCCACAGGGCGGCTTTCGGCGCGAATGTTGGATTCGCCAGGATCGCGTCGTAGCTGAAATTCGGAGTTCCGGTCACCGGATCAGCCGCGTGGACGCCGAGATAAAGAATGGCCACGAGCATCAGGAGCGACGGCAGCATCGTGTACAGGAAGAACTTGATG
>DATBRZ010000228.1:0-4590 GCA_036560025.1 Gemmatimonadaceae bacterium
CTGGCGGCTCGCGCGAGCGGATGATCGCCGTCCGATTTTCGGATCGTCGCCGAGGACGCTGCCGGAATCGTCGATGGATTGGGTGGATTACACCTTGAGGGATACGCAGCGGCTCGTATTCGTCATCAATGCTCTTGTCGACAACGTGTGCGGTGCGCTCGCAAGCCAGGGACAGTGCGCGCGTGAGATGACGCTTTCATTCTCGCTCGCGAATAGGACGACGTACGATCATCTGGTGCGTCCGGCGAGATCGACTGCGAGTCGGCGCGCGTGGATGCGTCTGATCAGAACGCATCTCGACACGATCGAGCTGCCCGATGCAGTGACTGGTCTCGCGCTTCGTGTGGAGTCGGTGACCGGTGAGGTCGAGCGGCAGGGTGACATCTTCGATCGCGGTTTCGCCAGCGCGCGCGCGACAGAGGAGGCGGTTGCGCAGCTGCTCGACGATCAGGGAGCGGTGATCGTGGTTCCCGAGAACACGAAGCATCCGCTTCTCGACCGTCGAACCGAATGGGTGGCGCAGGCGCCGGATCATGCTGCGCGCACAGCCGTGACGCGTGGTACCACTGTCGAGCCGCGCCTCACGCTTCAGCTCTTGAGCTCACCTCGCCGGGTCACGGTAAAGACTGCGAAGCGGAGAGATCATCATCTGCCGCTCAAGTATCGGGATGATGATGGATGGACGTTGATCGAATCCGCGGCGGGGCCCGATCGAGTTTCTGGTGGAAAGTGGGAGAGCGCCGGAGCTTATTCGCGTGAATACTTTCGGTGCGTAACCGAGGAAGGGGCGATGGTGTGGTTATTCAATGAAGGAGATGAGTGGTACCTCCAGGGGTGGTGGGATTGATCGATACCCCTCTAACACTTACGGGGGAAAAGGAACGGAGCACGCGGAGCACGCAGAGAACTGCTAATTCTTTGTTAACTACAGAACGACGGGACGCAGATCAGCGCGAGATCTCATCTGTCGTTAAACCCTTAGCGGTTTTTCTCCGCGTGCTCCGCGTGCTCCGTTCCTTTTC
Source organism: Gemmatimonadaceae bacterium (assembly GCA_036560025.1). Taxonomy (GTDB): domain Bacteria; phylum Gemmatimonadota; class Gemmatimonadetes; order Gemmatimonadales; family Gemmatimonadaceae; genus UBA4720. The sequence goes on from DATBRZ010000228.1 coordinate 1,023, forward strand.
CCCCGTAAGTGTCTGAGGAGGTAGCTCAGCGGGGAACGAGCGCAATGATCCTGAGCGGCGCACCGGAGCCTCCGCCGATCTTCATTGGGAGCGCAACGACCCACGCGCCGCGACTCGGCAACTGCTCCAGATTCGCAACGTTCTCCAATCCCGGTACCCCGGCAGCCGAGACGATCTGGTGCACAATGAAATCCTTCGACTGACCGTAATCGATGCTCGGCGTATCGAGCCCGATTGCGCCGACGTGCCGCTCATTCACCAGAAATCGCGCTGCGTCAGCGCCGAAAGAAGGGAAGTGGAGCTTGTCGGTCGCACCCGGCGTGTCATCGCCGAAGTACGCTTTGCGATTGCTGTATCTCTTTCCCCATCCAGTGCGAAGAAGCACGATCGCATTCGTTGGAATTGCACCGTGCGTTCGCTCCCACGCCATAACCTCTGCGAGAGTCAATCGATAATCAGCATTCGACGCGGCTTGCGACGTCACGTCGATCACCACCGCCGGCGCAACGAGCTGACGAACAGGAATTCGATCGACCGTCAGTCCCTTCTCGAAGAAATGAATCGGGGCATCGAGATGCGTCCCGCCATGCTCGGGCGCCGAGTAGGTATTCGCCGAGTAGAAGTATCCACCGGGCGTTGGTCCGCGCGACAACACTGTGAGTTTGAACGCCGTAGGCGAGCTCGGCCAGTACAAAGTGGTGCTGTCGAATGCGTAACTGAGATCGACAACTTGGGCGCTGGCGAGATCGAGAGAGTGAGGCCGAGCCATCGCGCAGGCAGTTAGCACGAATAGAAATCCCACATATCGGCGCATCGTTCCTCCAGGCGGATTCAACCCGAAAATCTACGCCGCAGCGGAGCCGATTTTTTCCGGCCGTCAATTCTTGACCCGCCCTTCGCTGCTCTCCATGTTGCCAAGCCCTCATACGATCGCCGGGCACCCGTAGCTCGTACCCGTAACTCGTAACCCGCCACCGCCTTGATGCTTCCTATAGACCGTGTTCGAGACGCGTTGTCCGACCTGTACGCGATCGACCGCGAGCTCGGACGCGGCGGCATGGCCACGGTCTATCTCGCGCAAGATTCAAAGCATGATCGGACCGTCGCGCTCAAGGTGCTCCATCCGGATCTGGCAGCGTCACTTGGACCCGAGCGCTTCCTTAGAGAGATCAAACTCGCCGCTCGGCTGAATCATCCGCATATCCTGCCGCTCTTCGATTCGGGAAGCGTCGAGGGGTTGCTCTACTACGTTATGCCGTACGTCGAGGGCGAATCGCTCCGCGAGCGACTCGACCGCGAGCAGCAGCTACCGATCGACGAAGCCGTGCACCACGGACGTGCGATCGCGTCCGCGCTCGACTATGCGCATCGGCAAGGAATCGTCCATCGCGATATCAAGCCCGAAAACGTAATGCTGTACGAGGGCGAGGCGATGGTAATGGACTTCGGAATCGCGAAGGCAGTGAGTCTTGCGGGATCGGAAACGTTGACGCAGACAGGAATGATGGTCGGAACGCCCGCCTACGTGAGTCCTGAACAGGCAGCGGGCGCAACGGATCTCGACGGGAGAAGCGATGAGTACAGCCTCGCCTGCATTATCTACGAGATGATCTCGGGAGAGCGGCCCTTCACCGCCCCCACTCCGCAGGCTGTCATGGCGAAGCGATTCACTGAAACTCCCAAGGCCCTCCGTACTCTGCGCAGCGCGGTGCCGGAAAGCATCGAGAGAGCCGTATCGAAGGCGATGGCGACCGAGCCGACGGGTCGCTTCGCCACACTTGCGACTTTCGCCCAGGCTCTGGCATCGGGCAGCCTCACCACGCCGACCGACAGCCAGACGCTCCCCATGACTGGCGTATCCGCCGCGAAGTCGGTTGCCGTGCTTCCGTTCACTAACATGAGCAATGACCCGGACAACGAGTACTTCACCGACGGAATGGCGGAAGAGATTATCAACGCACTCACCAGAATCCAGTCCCTCCGGGTGACATCACGCACATCATCGTTTGTGTTCAAGGGGAAGAACGAGGACATCGCCGAGATCGGAAAGAAGCTCAAAGTCTCGACCGTGCTCGAAGGAAGTGTCAGAAAAATGGGAAACCGGCTGCGCATCAGCGCGCAGCTCGTGAACGTCGCCGACGGCTCCAATCTCTGGTCTGAACGGTACGATCGGGAGCTCGAGGACATCTTCGCGATCCAGGACGACATATCACAGTCGATCGTAAAAGCCCTCAGGGTAATTCTGAGCGAGGGCGAGAAGAAGCAGATAGAAAAGGGGCGCGCCGTCAATGTACAGGCGTACGAGTTCTACCTTCGCGGACGACAGTATTACCAGATTCACCGGAAGAGTCTCGAGTACGCTCGACAGATGTTCAACCGAGCGATCGAGATCGATCCGCAATACGCCCGCGCCTATGCGGGCGTGGCGGATTCCTGCTCGCTCCTCTACATGTATTACGACTCGCGCGAATTCAACCTCCGCCAGGCAGATATCGCGAGCCAGAAGGCACTCGAGCTGGAGCCGGAACTGGCAGAGGCACACGTAGCCCGCGGCCTCGCTGTTTCGCTGAGCAAGCGGTTGAAGGAGGCGGAAGCGGAGTTCGAGACGGCGATGCGGCTGGACCCGAAACTTTTCGAGGCGCCTTACTGGTTCGGGAGAGCGTTGCTGGCCGAGGGCCGGTTCGAGGAAGCGGTCAAGATGTTCGAGAGGGCATCGTCGCTTCGTCCGGAAGACTTTCAGGGGCCGAGCTTTCTTGCCCAGGCGTACAGCGCACTGGACATGAAGGACGAGGAGACTACGGCGCGCCGCCGATCGACAAAGCTTCTGGAGGAGCGGCTCGAGTTAAATCCCGACGACGCGCGTGCCTGCAATCTCCTGGCTAGCACGTATGCGAGTCTAGGTCAAACAGACAAGGCAGTCGAGCTGGCGAAGCGATCTTTGGAGATTGATCCTGACGATGCGATGATGCTCTACAATGTCGCCTGTACCTATTCGGTTCTTGGCCGCCATGACGAGGCGATCAACTCTCTCGAGCGGGCGGTGGACAAGGGATTTGGGCACAAGGAATGGATCGACCACGATCCGGACCTGAACCCGATACGCGATAACCCACGCTTTCAGACCATCGCGCAGGCGATTTGATGCAGAGCACCCTTCCTCTCGAAAGAATCCGCACCGCTTTTTCCGGGTCCTACACAATAGATCGTGAGCTTGGCCGGGGCGGCATGGCCACCGTGTATCTCGCGCAGGACTCAAAGCACGGGCGGCTCGTCGCGCTCAAGGTTTTGCATTCCGAGCTGGCCGCGTCGCTTGGACCAGACCGCTTTCTCCGAGAGATCAAGATCGCAGCTGGACTCAACCATCCGCACATACTGCCCCTTCACGATTCGGGTGAGGCTCAAGGCTTCCTGTATTATGTGATGCCTTACGTCGAAGGAGAGTCGCTGCGCGAGCGGCTCGACCGCGACCACCAGTTGCCGGTGGACGAGGCGGTGCATTACGCACGTGCCATCGCATCCGCGCTCGACTACGCGCACAGGCAAGGCCTCGTGCACAGGGATATCAAGC
>DATBRZ010000229.1:0-11109 GCA_036560025.1 Gemmatimonadaceae bacterium
GCTCTCGGCGTCGACCTTGGCGAAGATCGCAAACACCAGCAGGCCGATAAGAACTCCGGCGAGCTGCTTGAGAAAAAACGCGGCCGGGCCGAGGCCTGATTGCTGAGCGATTATCGAGCTCGCGCTGTACACCGTCGCCAATCCGAATGCAACGAGGGCGAGCGTGATCAGGACAACGAGCCGCGCCTCGGTTCCCATGTTCCAGCGGTACCTGAAGTCCGCAGTTGCTTCCGTCATTTCAGCCCCTTTGCCAGCTCGCGAAAACGTCTTCCACGCTCCTCGTAGTTGTTGAACATGTCGTAGCTGGAACAGGCGGGAGAAAGCAGCACCACATCGCCTGGAGCGGCAACTTCGCGTGCGCGAGCGATCACGCCATCGAAATCTCCATTCATCCTGTCGACGGGAACTACGCCGGCCAGATCCTGCTCTACCAGTGCGCCGGCCTCGCCGTATGCAATGACGCGCTTGACATGCTGTTTTACGGCGTCCGCGAGCGCGGTATACGGCTCTCCCTTGTGACGACCGCCGAGCAGCAGAACCGTCGGACGTTGCATTCCCTGCACTGCAACGAGCGTCGAGCTGACATTCGTCGCCTTCGAATCATTGATCCACACAACGCCGTCGTACTCGCCGACATTCTCGAGACGATGCGGCAGCGCGTGAAATGAACGAAGTGCCCCGGCGATTCTCAGCCTGGCTTCATCGGTTTGAAAGCTCTCGTCCCCAATCATTACTGCGAGCGCCGCAGCCAGCGCGTTGGCCACATTATGATCGCCGAGCAGGTTGAGCTCGTCGCGCCGAATGAGTGGTCGCCCCAGAACCTGCAGATGCCCACTCGCCGGGTCCCTGTATGCATCGGTGCGTTGTCGAAGAGAGAAATGCGATTGTCTTCCCTTCACTCCATCAGCCATGCGGAGGACCTTTGCATCATCCGCATTCAACACCCATTGCGATGAATCCGAAGCGTTGGTGAAGAGTCGCGCCTTGTCTGCGTAATACTCGTTCTCCGTCGGATAGCGATCGAGGTGGTCGGGCGAAAGGTTTGTCAAAACGCCCACGGCGGGATCGAGCGATGGCGTGTCATGAAGCTGAAACGACGACATCTCGAGTGCGATCCAGCCGGGCGGCTGCGTCGCCATCGCCGCTTCCGACAGCGGTGTCCCGATGTTCCCCGCGTCGATTGCATCTGCTCCCACGCCGCGAAGCAGGTGACCCGCGAGTGCTGTCGTCGTTGTCTTCCCATTCGTACCTGTGACCGCAATCAACTTCGAGCTCGGCAGGTAACGAAGCGCGATTTCAATCTCGCTCACGATGGGCACGGCGCCCTCTCGAGCAGCAGCCAGCGGAGCTGCCGAAGGGGGAATACCTGGGCTTGCAACCACAGACTCGGCGTCTCGAATCCGGGCGAGATCGTGACCGCCTGTGTCGACTTGCGCGCCGAGCTTTCGGAGGTCAGCGGCTGTTGCTTCGAGCGCGGACGACGCGCTCGAGTCCGAGGCATAGACCCTGACGCCCTTCGACAGCAACAAGCGGGACACAGCGACACCGCTTTTGCCCAACCCGAGGACCGCCGTCTCCCGGCGCGGCTCCCCGCCTTCCTTCATCTCAACTTGAGTGTGCTGAGTGCGACGAACGCGCAAAGGATTCCAAGGATCCAGAACCTCACCACAACCTGCGCCTCGTCCCAGCCGCCTTTCTCGAAATGGTGGTGCAACGGCGCCAACCGAAAGACCCTGTGCTCCTGAGCGTACTCAACTCCTTTCGTCCGCTTGTGAATCTTGTAAACCGCCATCTGCACGATGACGGACACCATTTCTGCGACATATACGCCGCCGATGAGAACGAGGAGGAACTCCGATTTGAGCAGCACGGCCACGACACCAAGCGCCCCGCCGAGTGCGAGCGAGCCCGTGTCACCCATGAACACCTGAGCAGGATGCGCATTGTACCACAGGAACCCGATACACGCCCCCATTATCGCCGCGCAGAAAACCGTCAGCTCCCCTGCACCACGGAGATAGTAAACCTGCAGGTAAGCGGAAGCGTCGATTCGGCCGATTACGTAAGCGAAGAACGCGAACGTGGCCGCCGCGATTGCAGTTAATCCGGACGCCAGTCCGTCGAGACCGTCAGTAATGTTGACGGCGTTGCTGGTCCCCGTGAGGACGAACGTCACGAACAGCACGTAGAGCCAGCCAAGCGCTGCTGTTGCAGGAACGATCAGTATGTACTTGTAGAACGGGAGCGTCGTCGACGCGCCCGGCAGCGTAGAAAGTGGATGCTTCCACAGATACCAGCCGAGGAAGATTCCGATACAGAATTGTCCGGCGAGCTTGTAACCCTCGATGAGCCCCGTGTTTTTCTTACCGGCCTGACGCTGTTTGAGCTTCAGGTAGTCGTCCATGAAGCCGATGCCCCCCATCCAGAGCATCACGAACATCCCCAGCAGCACGTACATGTTCGTGAGCTTCGCCCACAGGAGCGTCGGTACCAGCGTGGCTGTGAGAACGATGAGCCCGCCCATCGTGGGTGTGCGACGTTTCTCGCGGTGCGAGTCCGGAGTGCCCTCGCGTATCACCTGATGCAGTCGCATCCGGCGCAGCCGCCGGATTATGAGCGGACCAATGATGAAGGACAGAAGCAGCGCCGTGACCGCTGCTCCGGCGGCTCGGAAGGATATGTAGTTGAAGATGCGGAGCCAGCCGAACTCTCTGACGAACGGAACAAGCAGGTAATTGAGCACTAGCCGGTGGCCCACCTTGTTATTTGCGGAACCAGGCGCTCGAGCTGCACGCCGCGCGAGGCTTTCAATAGAATAACTGCGTCCGGTGAAAGCCGTGGCTCGAGATTCGGCCAGAGACCCTCGACTGAATCAGCGGTAACGATGCGGTTGCCCGCACTCTCCAGTCTGGCCAGCGATTTGGCGAATTCGCCGACTCCGGCGACGATATCCGCTCCGGAATCGAGCGCCATGCGACTGATCTCGTCGTGACATCGGTCGGACGCTGCGCCGAGCTCTCGCATCGTTCCGAGAACCACTACTCGCTGACGATCCCCACCGACTCCTCGAATGACGTCGATCGCTGCACGCGCAGAGCCGGGGTTTGAGTTGTACGCGTCATTGATCAGAGTCGCGCGCCCCACCTTTTCCCACGCGACTCGCATTTTGGGGGGCGGCATCTTCGCAATGCCACTCGCAATCACCTCATTAGCGACGCCGCATTCGCCGGCCACAGCCACCGCAAGCATCGCGTTTTGAAGGTTGTGCAATCCTCTCAGAGGAGGAGAAACGGTGACTTCACCAAGATTCAACGTACCGGTGCCGTCGGATTCGATGCTCCAGGCAGCCGGAGAAACGTCCGCCCCTTCGAGCCCGGCAGTCACGACACGTCGCGCTCTCCCACGGATTGCATTCGCGATTTCCGGCTGACTCGCCGGCGCGAATGCAACCGACACGCCGTCGCAACACGAGACTTCCTCTCGCAGCACGCCTGCAAGATCGCCGAATCCTTCGAGATGCTCTTCGGCAATCGATGTAACCACCGCTATGTCGGCTTCCGCAATATCGCGCAGAATCGCGACTTCGCCCGGAATGTTCGAGCCGAGCTCGACGACGGCGATATCGGCGCCGGCCGGCATCGCGAGAAGTGTGAGTGGGACGCCAACACGATTGTTGAGATTTCCGGTGGTCGAGTGAACCTCGTAGCTGCCGGCGAGGGCCGCACGCAGAAGATCCTTCGTTGTCGTTTTTCCATTGCTGCCGGCGACGGTGATCACAGTTCGTCCCCACGCGCGCCTCCACGATCGCGCAAGCGCGCCCAGCGCAACGAGGGTGTCGCGAACCTGGAACACCGGTATCGAAAGGACTCCGATCGCGGGTGCGCGCGAAACAACGACAGCGATCGCTCCCGCGCGAACAGCTTCGTCGAGCATGGCGTGCGCGTCGAATCGCTCGCCAACGAGCGCGACGAACAGCTGGCCGGGAACGAGCGTCCTCGTGTCCGTGCTGATGCCGGCGAGCGATGCGGAGCCGCGGGGCAATGCCACGTCGCTGTGCTCCGCGAGCGCCTGCGCAACGCGGTCAAGCGTCCAGAAGCCTGTCGTCATCGAGAAGCGAGAAGTTCCTGAACGATCGCCTTTTCATCGAATGGAGCCTTCACGGCTCCGCGAATCTGATAGGTCTCGTGTCCCTTGCCGGCCAGCAGGATCACGTCACCGTCGCTCGAGATATCGAGGGCTCGTTGAATCGCCGCGCGTCTGCTTTCGATCCGCTCGTGTGAGCCAGGTGTCATTCCTCTTTCGATGTCATCGAGAATTCTTTCGGGGTCTTCGGTGCGGGGATTATCGCTGGTAATGATGATAATGTCCGCCCCTTTTTCAGCCGCTGCGCCCATTTCGGGGCGTTTTCCACGGTCTCGGTCGCCCCCGGCACCTACGACGATGATCAGTCTTCCCGCTGTAAAAGGACGAATGGCAGAAAGTGCACGGCCAATCGCGTCAGGCGTGTGCGCGTAATCGCGAAGGACGGTCGGTTGTTGCGAGATGACCTCGAGCCTTCCCGGAACCTGCGGCAAGTCAGCGAGCCGAGCGACCAGATCCGACAACGGCATTCCAAGGGTCACGCCAACGGCGATCGCACCGAGAGCGTTATGAACGTTGACGTCGCCGATGAGAGGGAGCGCGACAGGGAGCGACTGTCCACCGTAATGCACTCGCCACTCGCTGCCCACAGGAGAGAAACGCACGCCGCTCGCGCGGACCTCAGCCCGCGGATCGACGCCAAACAGAATCTTGCGCCGAGTCGCCGGCAGCGCATTCCATTCAGGATCGTCCGCGTTGACGGCGACCGAGCCATCGGTTCGCACATAGTCGATCAGGCGTGCTTTGGCGGCAAAGTAATCCCGCATCGTTCCGTGATAATCCAGATGATCGCGTGTCAGATTCGTAAAGACCGCGGCGTCGAACTCGAGTCCGTCAATGCGGCGCTGATCCAGTGAGTGCGACGAAACCTCCATCGCAACGCTCCGCGCTCCCCGATCGACCAACACACGGAGCACGCGCTGCAGCTCGACCGGACCGGGTGTCGTGAGATCCGCGCCGCCTGGAATCACTTCACCCTCAGTTCCGAAGAGGACGCCAAGAGTCCCGATCGACGCGCTTCGAGCATCCTGACGATCCAGCAGATGGCGCAGTATGCTCGCGGTAGTGCTTTTTCCGTTGGTGCCGGTGATTCCGATCATGCGAAGGTCGCGTGACGGCTGGCCGTACGCGATGCCGGCAGCGATTGCCGCAGCTCTCCGCCCCTGAGTTACGACAATGGCTGGAAGCGACGTCCGCGACGGGTCTTCAACCATTGCTGCAGGCACTCCCGCGGCCGCGGCGCGCTCCAGGAAATCGTGACCGTCGCGCGTCGACCCCCGTACCGCGAGAAAAAGAATTCCGGGTTGTGCGCGACGGCTGTCGTCAGTGATGCCCGACACTTCCTCCGGGAGCGTTCCTCGAACACTCTCGAGAACCCCCGCTCTCTCGAGAGCGGAGACGATTTCCGAAAGCGCTATCCGCATCAGGGCTGCTGGGAGAGTCTGACGATGCTGCCGGGAGCGAGGAGCGCTCCGGCTCGGGGTGTTGTTCCCCGACCCTGGGCAGAAAGACGAACACGGAAGCCGGCCTGATGCAACGCGCGAACCGCGTCGCGGAGTGGCAGCGCACTCACGTCAGGCACCGCCCGCACACTCTTGTCAGCGGCGACAGTCTTTCGCGAAAACGGCAGGTCGAACGTCACCGAGCCGGTTGGGATCTCCGCGGGCGCAGCCTCGACACGTACAGGAGCGTCTACCGGGGGAGAATGACGAGCAGTGTCTAACACCCCCTCTACTCGCTCAGCGTTGGCCAGTTCACCCTTGTTAAGCGCAGCGTTTCGCGCGGCAAGAGCAGCGAGAAGAACAACTTTCGTGACCGGGGCGGCAATCTCGCCGCCGAAGTAAGCGCGGCGAGGACTGTCGAGCTTCACCAGCACGACATACTGCGGCTTGTCCGCGGGAAAAAGTCCGACGAACGACGCCGTGTAGCTGCCGGGAACGTAGCCTCTTCCCTGCACCACGCGCCGAGCTGTTCCACTCTTTCCTCCAAGCATGTACGTCGCAAGATCGGCTTTCATCGCTGTGCCGCTGTCAACGACAGCGACAAGCATCTCTCGGACCACACGTGCAACCGGCTCCGACATTACACGTCGAATCGCGTGTGGCTGCGATCGATATAGTACGTCACCTGCCTGCGACTTGATCTCCTTCACGATCTGCGGCTGCACCAGCTCTCCGCCGTTTGCGAGCGCCGCGTACGCGGTAACCAGCTGTAGCGGCGTGACGGAGAGCTCGTAGCCCATTGCCAGTGACGCGGCACTAGTTCCGCTCCATTGCTTCGGCTCGCGAAGTTTCCCTTCCGATTCGGCGGGAAGCGGAACGGCCGTCGCCATTCCGAAGCCGAGATCGCGGAGCATCTCGTATTTCTCGCGGGGCGACAAACGTTGCGCGAACTGCACGATGCCGATGTTGCTCGAGTATCGAATTACGTCGCGCAGCGAAAGACGCGGAGCTTTGTGAAGATCGTTGATGACGCGTCCGCGCCATTCGAATTGTCCGTTGTACGTGTCGACGATCTCGTCGGGCTGAGCGAGTCCTCGCTCCAGCAACGCAGCGGCAACGAATGGCTTGAGCGTCGACCCCGGCTCGAATGGCTCCGTCACCGCTGTGTTCCCTGACGACAGAGAATTGGATCTTCGGCTCGCCATCGCAAGGATGTCACCGGTGAACGGATTCATCACAACGATGTCGCCGCCGTCCGCGTCGAGACTGTCCGCGGCGCGGGCAAGCGCACGCTCGCAGATCTCCTGGAGCGAACGGTTTATCGTGAGCGTCACATCCGAGCCGGGACGGGGCACCGATTTCCATCCGTCGGGGGATTCGATCGTGCGACCACGACTATCGCGCGCAACGAGCGCACGAACGCTGTCGCCGCGCAAAACGCTATCGAGCGAAAGCTCGATTCCATCGAGACCCGATCCGTCCGGACCGAGTCGTCCGATAATCCGCCGTATTCCCCCAGCTGTGGAGTAAGCGCGATCCATTATCGGCCGGCTGTGAACTCCACGTGTCGCAGTCAATGCAGCAACGTCCGACGGAGGGTAGAAGCCGGGCAGCACGACGTATTTTCGTCGCGGGTCAGTCGCGGTGCGGATCGAACGCGAGTCCACTTTCGCACCGCGAAGAAGCCGACTTAGCTGAGACAAGTCGCGCACCTCGCCCGGGGCGATCTCGAGCTGTACCAGCTGCCGGCTCTCAACGAGAATGTTCCCGGTTCCATCGAAGATTGCGCCGCGAGGCGCCGGAAGCGTGGCGCCGCGAAACTGCTGCGTGCGCGCTCTCAGCGCCCACTTCCTTCCCTCGATGATCTGAACCTTCGCAGCCTGCGCGATGAGAGCGAGCGCGAACAGCACGAGCCCGAGAAATACGATCGTTATTCTGCTAGGGCGTACCACCGCTCCTCGACTGGCGCTTCAGATAAATGACCTGGCTCTCTCCGGGAACACGCATTCCGAGCCGGCGCTCAGCTACCGGCATCAGTCGCGCGCGAGATGACGCTTCCCTGATAGCCGCCTCGAGCTGCGCTCGATCGCTCTCCAGTGATGCCCGCCTTGCCACGAGAGCTTTTATCTCGCCGGCCTGGGCAAATCCGTAGCTGCGCCGAGTGATAACCGCAGCGGCAACGGCAACGAATGCAACCAGCACCGCCGCGACTATCCAGCGTCCGCGACCACGTACGCCTATGCCGCGCTTCGCCACGCCCTGAGTCGCGCGCTGCGCGCCCGCGGATTACGCTCGGTCTCCTCTGGAGACGGCCCAATCGGCTTGCGGTTGACTACCGCACCGAGCGCCTTGCCGCGACAGGTACAGGTCGGCTGCCGGGGCGGGCAGATGCAGTCTTTACTCCACTCTCGGAACGCATTCTTGACTAGACGGTCCTCACCCGAATGGTAAGAAATGATGGCCAGTGTTCCTCCGGGCGTGAGCAAATCTCTGAGCACGGGCAAAGCACGAGTGAGCGATTCTATCTCATCGTTCACAGCGATGCGGAATCCCTGGAAGATCCGGGCAAAATCGGATGGTCCGCTTCGAGGTCCCAGCACCGACCGTATTGCGCCAACGAGATCATCGCTCGTGGCGAATGCGCGGTTGAGACGCCGTCGGACGATCTCCCGCGCGATCCGGCGAGCGCGTGGCTCGTCAGCATGCTCCCGCAGTATCGTAGCGATTTCCTCGTCAGCGGCTGAATTCAGAAGGGTCGCCGCGTCTATCGCCGCCGTCGGATCCATCCGCATGTCGAGGGGGGCGCCTTCACGGAAGGAAAAGCCGCGTTCCGGATCGTCGATCTGGTGAGATGATACGCCGAGGTCGGCGAGAATACCGTCGAACCGCTGATGCGAATCCTGGAGCAACCTGTCTGCTTCGGCAAAGTTGCCCAATATAACGCGAAACCTTCCGGCGGCCGCGGGTTCTGCGAGTCGGGCTCGAGCCGCTGTGATCGATTGAGGATCGCGGTCGATTGCGGTTACCGATGCGCCGGACGCAAGAAGGGCGGCGCTGTGTCCGCCGCCCCCAAGCGTGCAATCGAGTATCGAGCTGGCTCCTCGAAAAAGCTCGAGGATTTCATCCGCGAGAACCGGCGCGTGGTAGGAGCTATCCCACGCGCCCGGCCCATCGCGTGTCACCGGCAGAATCGCCTGATCTGGTCGTCGACCGCCGGTGTGAATTGCGGAATCGCGTTGAGGAGCTGCTTCGCCGCGTCCGGATAAGCCTGAAGTCCCGCCGGAACGTTTTCCTGCGCGATGGCAAAGTGCTCCTTGGCCAACCGAGCCAGTGGGCAGCTCTTCGTGTCCTGCGCTTCGTTCACTGCGCTCTGCCCGACGAGGAATGCAGATGCACCCATCAGGAATTGAGCGTCAGGCGAAGCGGAGAGCTCGTTTGAAAGCTTGAGATACTTTACCGCGCGGAGCAGGTCATCGCGCTTTTTCGACGCGTTTCCTGCTTTGTAAGCGTCGCTCCCAAGCTTCAGCACGACCTGTCCAAGCTGCGCCTTGTCGACGCCGTTGTTCGATGCCAGTTGAACCGCCGCAAACGCGCTGTCGGGTTGATTCAGGCTGGAGTACAGGAGCACAAGCTGGAGATAGCCTCCCGGCACCTTCGGATCGCGCTGTAGCGCTTGTTTCAAAGCCGCGATAGCCTGCTGGTTCTGCCCTGCCTTACTGTAGGCCTGGCTTTGCGCCAGATACAGACTTGCCTGATTCGGGAACTTCTGAAGCCCCTGGGTAAGTGTGGCCGCCGCTTCGGGGAACTTGTTGAGCGCGCTTTGTGCTGCGGCTGTACGTGTGAAGTAATCCGCATTCGCAGCCGCGGTATCGGCGCGAATCATCTCGCTTCCGATTGTGAGCGCCTGTGTATAATCCTTGGCTGCGAGGAGAACGAGCCAGGCAAGGTGTAAGAGCTGCGGATCACCAGGATTGCTGCGAACAGCGTCCATGATGATTGGAACAGCTTTCGCTGCCTGCCCGCTCGCCGCAAAACTGTTAACCACCTGCTGGACGAGCTTGATGTTGCCCGGATCCGCGGCGACAAGCTGAATCATGTAGTCGAACGCCTTCGGATCCTTCTTCTCTTCCGCGATGGCGGACGCCCACCGGAGAGCGTTGATGTTCCTCGGATCTACCGCGAGGATCCGCTGCGACACTGCCAGCACAGAATCCATCTTGTTCTGACTGTACAGCGCGCTTCCAAGGCACACGCCGACAATCGTTGCATTCGGAACCTTGCTCAAGCCGGCGCGCGCGAGTGTTTCGGCCTCCGCGAACTTCTGGCCGCGCCACGCGGAATAGCAGTTCTTCTCGTAGACGAGCTGAGCACGCGCGGCTCGGTACGCCGAGGCGATCCTTCCGGCCACCGCGCCCGCGCCCCCGCCCTCTGCCGTCGGAAGAGGCTGCGTGATCGTATTGTCGCGCGCCAGAACCAGCTTCGCGTCGACTTTGATACCTGTCGGCGTCTTGGTCACCGTGCCCTCCAGGTATTCGTCGGCGCGCAACAGCGTTGCGAGCGCTTTCGCATCGTTCGGAGCGAGAGCCTCGGTGGTGGAGTATCCTGAAGCTTTCAGCGTATTCTCGATGTCAGCCTTCGGAACGACGTATAGATCCTTCACGTCGTAGTCGCGCGACACGCGTTGCCGGATCTGCTCTGCGACGTCGGCACCGACACTCTTGTCCGCACTGGCGAAGGTGGGAACCATCAATCGGGCTGCGGGCTGAGGAGCCCGCTGCTGCGCAGTCGCGACGGTCAACGGCGTCGCGACAAAACCGGCCAGCACGACCAGTTTCAGCGTGTTGGAATTGCGGTAGTGACGCAAAGTGAGACTCCTTCCAGTCATGAGTGGGGTTTCAGATTTTGATATCATGTTTACACCATCGCATTCATGCGGGTCCACTATTTCCATGGGCGAGGAGGGACTCGAACCCCCGACTTCCTGCGTGTAAGGCAGGCGCTCTAACCAACTGAGCTACTCGCCCGGTGCAGAAACCGAGCCCTGCCTACTTGAGAATCGCGATAGGCACCAAAACGCAGTATCCGAGCACAAGCAAAACAGGCGCAACCGTCGTGCCTCCACGGGCGAGATCAGCGAACCCCAGAACAATTGCCGCCAACGCTACACCCCAGAGAGTAATCGACCGTGTGCGACTGCTCATCCGACCGAGAATCGACGAACGTTGCCGAGCTTCGGATTCAGGCATAGCGCGGTAGTGTAGAGGCGCATGAAAAGGGTGTCAAGCACGCCGAGTCGCATGCCGGACACCCCTCATGGATTCTTAATGAAGAGCTAACGGTCGCTCTAGCTGTAGCTCGGCGGCTCCTTCCCGCTCGCCTCGCAACGCAACGCATCGGCGCAACGCTTTCCCCAGACACTGAATCGGTTCGCGGCATGACCTGCCTTCCAGGTCGTGCGCGCATCTTCGTGACGTCCCTCGAACAATTGCGCGCGGCCCAGCTCGTAGTAGGCCTCGATGAAGTTTGG
>DATBRZ010000230.1:0-6022 GCA_036560025.1 Gemmatimonadaceae bacterium
ACCGGCTGCGGCATTGTTGCCGTATCCGTCGGAGTAGTGAGACTCTTCGATGCGAGCGCCTGGGCAAACATTCCCGTCGTGCGATAACGGTCCGGAGCGTCGGTCGACATCGCTTTTGCGAGCGCCTTTTCGACGCTCTCCGGAACTGTGCTTCGAACTGCTCGCACCGGTTTCACTGTGTCGGTGAACCGCTTCGCGAGAATCGCTTGCGGCGTAGCTCCCGTGAACGGGCGCTGCCCCGAGAGCATCTCGTAAACGACGCATGCCAGACTGTACTGATCGCTCCGGCCGTCGAGGTTCGTTTCGCCCGCGGCCTGCTCCGGGCTCACATATGCCGGAGTTCCAACCATCATGCCCGTCTGAGTCAGAGTCTCGCTGCCTGCTTCGCTCACCGCTTTCGCGATGCCGAAGTCCATCACCATCGCTTCGCCCTCGTATAGCATCACGTTCTCGGGCTTGATGTCGCGATGGACGATGTTGTGTCGATGCGCGTAGTCGAGCGCCGATGCAATTCCGCGAGTGAGATGAATTACCTCGTCGACTGGCAGAAATTCCTCGCGGTCGAGCCGCTCACGGAGCGATTCGCCCTCGACGTACGGCATTACATAGTAGAGAAACCCCTCCGCCTCTCCAGAATCGTGCATTGGGAGAATGTGCGGATGGTTCAGGCGCGCAGCGGTCTTGATCTCGCGGAGAAATCGATCGGGGCCGAGCGACGCGGCGAGCTCAGGGTGAAGAACCTTGAGCGCGACGAGTCGCTCGTGTTTCACGTCCTGAGCGAGATACACTGTCGCCATTCCGCCGCGCCCGAGCTCACGATCGATTGTGTAATTCTGTTGGAGCGAGTCGCGCAGACGTTCGATTGGGCGAGCCGTCATCACATCGCCCGCTGAATCGCCTTGAACCTCGGCAAATCCCGAATCGAATCGAAATCCGAGTCATGATCGATCCACTCGCGATGACCGAAGCCGCGGTCGATCGATCGTTCCAGGCAGTCCAGTGCATCGTCGGTCTTGCCGATCATGCTGTACGTGCATGCAACGTTGTACAACAGCATCGGATCGTCGGGATCGATCGCGAGTGAGCGTTTCGCAAATTCCATTGCGCCTTCCGACTGACCGAGCTTGGAATGTGTCGTCGCGGCGAGATTGCACGCGCGCGCATCCTCCGGATTCAGCTCGAGCCTATCCTCGATGACCTTCAACACACGCCGGTTGAGTGCCTGACTTTCCTCATGCATGCCGAGGGATTCGAGAGACGAAGCCTGCATCGAAGGTGCGGAAAAGTCCTCAGGACGAATCGCGGCTGCTCGCTCGAACATCTTCACCGCTTCGGCGAAGCGGCCTTGGGATTTCAACGCGCGGCCGTAGAAGTATGGCGCCTCAAATAGCTTGGGATCGAGTTTTATCGCGGTCTCGAAATGCTTTTCAGCTTCGTCATGCTGTTTGTTCAGCGATGCTGCGATCGCTCGCGCGACGTGCGCTTCGGCCAGATCGGGATCTAGCTCCAAAGCTCTCGCGCTCTCCGCGTCGGCCTGCCTGACATTTGATTCGCGCGCGTCGAAATACGTGTATAGAAGAGAGCAGCAGTCAGCAACACCGGCATGGGCAAGCGCATAATCGGGATCGATCTCGATAGCGCGGTTGAACATTTGCCGAGCGTACTCGAGACTCTTGCGGCGTAATTGATGGAAGGACTGGCGACCGCGCAGGTAGTACTCGTAGGCCTGAAGATTGACGACGCGCGCCTTTTCGATCGCCTTCTTTTCATCCTCGCTGAGGATTACTCTCAGCGCCTTTACTATCGCCTGGGAGATGTCGTCCTGAATCGCGAAGATGTCCTCCATCTCTCTGTCGTATCGTTCCGACCAGAGCTGATAACCATCCGCGACGTTCACGAGTTGCGCGGTAATGCGCACCCGGTTTCCCATTCTTCGTACGGTTCCGTCGAGAACTGTGGAGACGTGCAACTTTCGGCCGACCTCACCCAGATCCTCGTTCTTGCCCTTTAGGGCGAACGAGACGATGCGCGATGCTACGCGCAGAGTCTGGATCTTCGACAGCGCATTGATGATCTCTTCCGCCATTCCGTCGGCGAAGTACTCGTTCTGAGTGTCGGTGAGGAATGGAAGAACTGCGACGGATTTGGCTGCCGACACCGTTTGTAAGGGAAGCGTCGCCGTGTCGGTTGGTGTTACCAGCGACCCCGATGCGAGTGCTTGCGCAAACATCGCTGACGTTTTGTACCTCGCGGATGCGTCAGTCGACATCGCCTTCATCACCGCTCGCTCGACACTTTCCGGAACACTGCCTCGCAATGCGCGCAGAGACTTCGGAGCCTCGGTGAATCGCTTCGCCATTACCGCCTGCGCAGTCGGTCCACTGAATGCGCGCTCGCCGCTCAACATTTCATAAAGAACGCAGGCAAGGCTGTACTGGTCGCTCTTCCCGTCGATATTCGTCTCACCGGCGGCTTGTTCCGGACTCACGTACGCAGGGGTACCGACCATCATGCCGGTTTGAGTAAGCGTCTCATGTCCCGCGACGCTGACGGCTTTGGCGATTCCGAAATCCATTACCATCGCTTCGCCCTCATACAGCATCACGTTCTCGGGCTTGATGTCGCGATGCACGATGTTCTGACGATGAGCGTAGTCGAGAGCTGCAGCAATCGATCGCGCGTGATGCACTGCTTCCTCGATCGGAAGCTGATGCTGCCGATCGAGTCGTTCGCGGAGAGACTCCCCTTCGACGTAGGGCATCACGTAGTAAAGGAAGCCATCAGCCTCGCCCGAGTCGTGCATCGGAAGTATGTGCGGATGATTGAGACGCGCTGCGGTCTTGATCTCACGGAGGAAACGATCCGGACCGAGTGATGCCGCAAGCTCGGGATGTAAGACCTTGAGCGCGACTAATCGCTCGTGCTTCACATCCTGCGCGAGATACACGGTCGCCATTCCACCGCGGCCGAGCTCACGATCTATGGTGTAGCTCTGCTCGAGTGCGCCGCGCAGTCGTTCGATTGGAGGAGCAGTCGTCGTCACATCCCCTCTACAATCGCTTTGAAGCGCGGCGTCTCACGGATGCGATCGAAGTCAGGATCGTGCGAAACCCAGTCCTTGTGGCCATATCCCTTGTCGACCGCGTGCTCTAGACTGGTCAGGGCTTCCTCAGTCCGGCCGAGGACGGCATAAGTACACGCGACGTTGTAGAGCATCATCGGGTCGTCCGGATCTATCGCAACCGATTTCTGGGCAAATTCGATCGCCCGCTCAGTCTCGCCGAAGCCCGCGAGTATGGCTGCACCAAGATTCCAGGCGCGCGCGTCGTCGGGATTCAACTCGAGGCGCTCCTCTATCAGCGCGACCGCCCGTCGGTTCGCGACCTCCCATTCTGGCGACTGATCCTTGGATCCGTATGCCTGGGCCATGAACGACACCGCCTGAAAATCTTCGGGCCGAATTGCGGATGCGATCTTGAACAGCTTCACCGCGTCCTCGTTACGCCCCTGTGCCAGACGCATTCGTCCATAGAAATACGGCGCCTCGAACAGCTTTGGATCGAGCCGCATCGCCGTCTCGAACTCGCGCTCGGCGTCAGTGTAATTCTGGCTCAGCGAGAATGCGATCCCTCGTGCGAGATGCGCCTCGGCCAGATCGGGCGCGAGCCTCAGCGCGGTGTTGCTCGCACTCTCCGCCTGCTTGAGATTCGATTCCCGCGCGTCGAACATCATGTACAGGAGGGAGCAGCAGTCGGCGACTCCGGCATGCGCGAGCGCATAGTCGGGATCGAGCTCGATTGCCCGCTTGAACATCTGCCTGGCGTACTCGAGGTTCTTGCGGCGGATCTCGAAGAATTGTCTGCCCCGCAGATAGAACTCGTAAGCCTGGAGATTCTCGGTGCGTGCCCCCGCCATCGCCTTCTTCTCATCTTCGCTGAGTATTACGCGAAGTGACTTGACGATTGCCTGCGAGATGTCGTCCTGGATAGCGAAGACGTCTTCCATCTCGCGGTCGTAGCGCTCATTCCACAGCTGGTAGCCGTCGGCGACATTCACCAGCTGTGCGGTGATGCGGAGTCTGTTACCCATCTTGCGGACACTTCCATCAAGCACCGTCGACACTTTCAGCTTCCGGCCGACCTCACCGAGGTCCTCGTTCTTCCCTTTCAGCGCAAACGAAACAGTTCGCGAGGCAACACGCAGTGATTTGATCTTGGTCAGCGCATTGATGATCTCTTCGGCCATCCCGTCGGTGAAGTACTCGTTCTCCGGATCGGGACTCATGTTCGCGAACGGGATGACAGCGACTGATTTCGCCGCCGACACGGTGGTCTGTGGCATAGTGGCGGTGTCCGTCGGTGTAGTCACGTTTCCCGAAGCGAGAGCCTGAGCGAATATCGCAGTGGTCCTGTACCGCTCGGCTGCATCGATTGACATCGCCTTGGTCACCGCGCGCTCAACGCTCTCGGGAATATTGCCTCGCAGAGAGCGGAGCGGCTTGGGCGTCTCGGTGAACCGTTTCGACAGGACTGCCTGAGCGGTCGGTCCACTGAAAGCGCGTTCTCCGCTCAACATTTCGTACAGTACGCAGGCCAGGCTGTACTGATCGCTCTTCCCGTCGATGTTCATTTCACCTGCGGCCTGTTCGGGACTCACGTACGCGGGCGTGCCCACCATCATTCCAGTCTGAGTCAGCGTGTCAGATCCCGCGGCACTCACCGCTTTCGCAATACCGAAGTCCATCACCATCGCTTCACCTTCGTAGAGCATCACGTTTTCCGGCTTGATGTCGCGATGGATGACGTTCTGACGGTGTGCGTAATCGAGCGCGGAAGCGATGGACCGCGCATGGTGCACGGCTTCGTCGATTGGCAGCTGATGCTCGCGATCGAGGCGCTCGCGCAACGATTCTCCTTCTACGTATGGCATGACGTAGTAGAGGAAACCGTTTGCTTCGCCCGAATCGTGCATCCCGAGGATATGCGGATGGTTGAGACGCGCGGCGGTTTTTATCTCGCGTAGAAATCGGTCGGGGCCGAGTGACGCGGCTAATTCGGGATGCAGGACTTTCAGAGCAACGAGTCGCTCGTGTTTCACATCCTGCGCGAGATATACGGTCGCCATTCCACCGCGGCCGAGCTCGCGATCGATCGTGTAGTTCTGTTCGAGTGCGCCGCGGAGGCGCTCGATAGAAAGCGCTGTTGTCACATTACCTGAAGCAGCGCCTGATAGCGCGGCGTATTTCTGATCGGCTCGAGATCGGGATCGTTCTCCATCCATTCCTTGTGCGCATAGCCCTTGTCGACTGCGCGCTCTAGTGCTGCAATGGACTCATCGGGTTTTCCGAGCGACGAGTACGCGCACGCAATGTTGTAAAGGATGCCGGCATCATCCGGGTCCATCGCTACAGCGCGGTTTACTAAATCAATGGCGTGCTGCTGCTCACCCAGCGCGGCTACTGATACTGCTCCCATCATCAGAGCACGCGCATCGTCGGGGTTGAGCTCGATTCTTTCCTCCGCCAGCTGCGCAGCTCTCCGGTAAGAGTTCCTCGCGTCGACTTCCCTGCCGGCAGCGTGATACGCCTGGCCGAGTAGGGCGGGTGCCTGATAATCCTCGGGTCTCAGCGCAGACGCGCGCTCAAAGAGTTTTGCGGCCTCGAGCGGCTGCCCCTGCGACAGGCGCGCCCTTGCGAAGAAGTACGCCGCCTCATACAGCTTCGGGTCGAGCTTCATCGCAGTTTCGAATTCCTTCGCCGCCTCGTCGTAATGCTTGTTGAGGGACACGGCGAGGCCGCGGGCTACATGCGCTTCAGCGAGATCGGGCTCGAGCTCCAGGGCCTTGCTGCTGGATAAATCCGCCTGGCGAAGGTTCAGCTCACGCGCGTCGAAGTACATGTATAGAAGGGAGCAGCAATCAGCGACGCCGGCATGGGCAAGCGCGTAGTCCGGATCAATCTCGATCGCTCGATTGAACATCTGCTTTGCGTACTCGAGACTCTTGCGGCGCAGCTGATGAAAGA
>DATBRZ010000231.1:0-20038 GCA_036560025.1 Gemmatimonadaceae bacterium
GTCACCGGTGTTTCAGGAAGCGGAAAGAGCACACTCGTTCACGATGTACTGTTTCGCGCTCTCGAGACCAGTCTCGTCGGCGAGCATACCGCCAAGCGACATCTTGGCGAAACAGTCGGGAGCTACTCGTCGATTACCGGATACGACGCGGTCGAAGAAGTGGTAATGATCGATCAGAGCCCGATCGGAAAATCACCGCGATCGAATCCCGTTACGTACGTAAAAGCATTCGATCAGATCCGTTGCATTTTCGCAGACACTCCGCTGGCGCGACAGCGCAAGTACACACCCGGCACGTTCAGCTTCAACGTTACCGGCGGGCGATGTGAGGAGTGCGAGGGTGCAGGATCGCTCGAGGTGGAGATGGTCTTCATGGCTGACGTCCATGTTCCGTGCGAAGCGTGCGGCGGAAAGCGGTTCCGTCCCGATGTTCTCGAGGTACGCGTTCACGGAAAGAACATCGCTGAAGTTCTCGAGCTGACTGTCGATCAGGCAATCCGGTTTTTCCCGCGTGAAGAGAAGCTGGGCCAGGCACTCTGGCAATTGCAGCAGGTGGGACTTGGCTACCTTCGACTCGGCCAGCCGGCGACGACGCTGTCAGGTGGCGAAGCTCAGCGGATCAAGATCGCCCGCGAGCTCGCTACCGCATCGCGGAAGTCAGGCCGGAAGATCTACATCATGGATGAGCCGACAACCGGACTTCACCTCGACGACATTCGCCGGCTCGCGGACGTAATGGATCGGCTGATCGAGCAGGGCCACACGCTGGTGCTTATCGAGCACAATCTCGATGTGATCAAGCTGGCGGACTGGATAATCGATCTCGGGCCCGAGGGCGGAGCGGAAGGAGGTCGGCTGGTGGCAATGGGCCGACCCGAGGAGATCGTTGATGTGCTGGAGTCATACACCGGCCGATGGCTGCGGCCGGTGCTGGAGAGAGCGGGACGAGCGACTCGATCTCCGAAAAGAAAGATTGGGGCACGCTAGCGAAAGGCTTCTCGACGTTACGACGCTATTCGCGGGATTCCTGGAGCTTGCGTGCGAGCACAGTCACTAATCGTCGCGGCGTGATGCGCTCGGCCTGAATCATCAGCTTGTCCCGCAGAGCGGGAATCGCGATTCTCTCTCCCTTCATCATCGCCTTGTAGCCGTAACGAGCGACGTTTTCGGGATCGGCGACGGGGCTGTAGTGAAACAATCTCGATCTCCCGACATTCGCCTGCGCGGCGAATCCCGTTTCGGTCGGTCCAGGACAAAGCGCCGTGACAGTTACGCCTGCGTTCCGAAGCTCTTCGGCAATCGCTTCGGAGAAGCTCAGCACGAACGCCTTTGTTGCGTAATACACGGACATCAACGGCCCGGGTTGAAACGCCGCGGTCGACGCGACGTTCATGATGTGACCGCGCCGAGCCTTCAACATCGGCGGCAGGAACAGCTTGGTGAGATGGATCACTGAAGACACGTTGACCTGAATCATCTCCAGCTCGCGCTCGGCATCTGTGTCGACGAATGCTCCCCCCACTCCGAAGCCGGCATTGTTGATCAGAATGCCGATGTCGATCCCCTGGTCGAGCATTCCTTCGTGAATGCGCTCGGGAGAGATGGGGTCGGTTAGATCAGCCGCGAATACAGCCGCTGTTACACCGTACTTTCCTTCGATGTGACCCGCTGCTGCCTCGAGTGGATCGCGCTTTCGCGCAACGAGTACGACATTGTGTCCGTTTCGCGCGAGCTCCTTCGCCAGCTCGAGTCCTATACCTCCGGAGCCGCCAGTTATTAGCGCGGTCTCGCGGCGTCCTCGTTGTCCGTTCGATTCCATGACTATGTGAATCTGCGCTGCATTCCAGTGTATGCGATAGGTTGAATCAGCATCTCGGGCTGCCTAGATTTCGGATTCCCTTCCCGAGTAGCTCAGATGGTAGAGCAGGTGACTGTTAATCACCGGGTCGGGGGTTCGAGTCCCTCCTCGGGAGCTGCTGCACACCAGACCAAGGCGAATAGCGAATTCGAGTACTCTCCTGAGTACTCGAATTCTTTTTTGCGGCCGCTACTGGATCGCTTCCAGCCTTCGCGCCGACGCACGTTGCAGCACCTGCTGCACGGCGTGAGCAAACGACGTCGTTGTGAACGGCTTCTGTATCACCGGAACATCGGCGTCCGCGTCTGAAGCCACTCGGTCAATGGAATACCCGGACATGTATATCGCAGGAAGCTCAGGATTGATCTCCCTCAACTTCGCGACCAGCTCGCGTCCGCCCATTTCTGGCATCACCAGATCGGTGATGACGAGATCGAAGGTGGAATCCTCGCTGTAGCGCTCGAGAGCAACTGCACCATTCTCAGCCTCGACGATCGTATAACCGTGCGTGGCGAGAATGCGCCGAGCAGCGACTCGTACAGCGTCCTGATCCTCGACCAGCAGGATTCTTTCCCAACCCATCGGGCCCAGCGTCTCGTCTACTGACTCCTGCGGACTTTCTGCGACACCCGCCACACGCGGAAGCAGTATCCGCACGATCGTGCCGCGGCCAACTTCACTGTCGAGCACGACTTCTCCGGCGCTCTGCTTTACGATCCCGTACACCATCGACAAGCCGAGACCGGATCCTTCGCCGTGAGGCCGCGTTGTGAAGAACGGCTCGAAGGCGCGCTCGCGCACCTCGCGAGTCATGCCGTGCCCGTTGTCCTCGACTTCCAGCATCACCGCTTCGCGTGGTCCGGCCTCGTCGTGTGTTGACAACGCTCGCAGTGATCGCACATTGCGCGTCCTGATCACGAGTCTCCCGCCGTCAGGCATCGCGCGAGTCGCGTTGACGACGAGGTTCGTGATTACCTGCTCCATTCGCCCCTGATCGACATGCACCGGCCCAAGACTCGGATCGAGGTCGACTGTAATCTCGATGTTCTCGGGCACCAGCCTGCGCATCATGATATCGATGTGATCGACGATCAGATTGAGGCTGATGTTGACCGGCTGCAGGAATTGCCGCCTTCCGTAGGCGAGCAGCTGCTGCGTGAGTGAGGCAGCGCGGTCAACCGATTTGATGAGCTCGTCGAGATCACCTTTACTCCGCGGGGCGACGTCGGGCGTTATCAGCTCCGCATTGCAGCGGATGACCGTCAGCAGGTTGTTGAAGTCGTGCGCGATTCCACCGGCGAGGTTACCTATCGCTTCCATCTTCTGAGCCTGCTGCAGTCGCTCCTCGCTGGCTCTCAGAGCTGCTGCGGTTTTCTCCGTCTCGCGTCGTGCTTCTTCAGCAGCCTGGAGAGCGCTGTGTAGCTGCCGATTCGTCGTTTCGAGCTCTTCCACCGCGCGACTGCGCGCATTTGCCTGCTCCTTAAGCTCGGCTGCCTGCCGCAGCAAGCGCTCGTTCATTCCTGCACGCGAATGAAGCGCTCTGTCTACGATGCCACCGACGATGCCGAATGCAATGATGACGAATGAGCCGATTACGACCGCAGCAGCAAGGTGGTTTGTCGCGAGAACCTTCCCATAATAGAGCTGCGCTGCCGGCCCATGGGAGAAATGCGCCGCGGCCATGGCCGTGTAATGCATTCCCGCGATTGCAATGCCCATGGTCGCCGAGCTGACGAGTTTCGGAAGCATTGGCGCGCGTGCATCCTGCGAGCGGAACCTGAACGCTAGCCACAGAGCCGCGGTCGATGCCGCGATTGCGATGAGGATCGAAATCGCTACGATGCGCGGCTCGTAGCTCTGCCTCGCACGCATGTACATGGACGCCATTCCGATGTAGTGCATGCCGGCGATGGCCATGCCCATGAATACGCCGGCGGTTGCGAGCTCACGGGGTCCCAACACCGGTCGGCTGACGACGACGAGAGCGAGCAACGATGCTGCAATCGCAACGGCGACAGACAGCAGCATCAGCGGGAGACTGTACGCGATCGGGACAGGCAGATGAAAAGCGAGCATGCCCACCAAATGCATGCTCCAGATTCCCAATCCCATCACGGTGCCGCCGCCCGCAAGCCACCACCTGCGCGCAGATCCGTCTGCGGCAGTAACTCGCGCAGCCAGCTCCAGCGCCGTGTACGACGCCAAAGTGGCGATTACGAACGAAAGAAATACGAGGACGGGATCGTAATGACCGGTCATTCACTCACGCGCGAAAAAAAGCGGGTTTGAGCACCCGCTACTATACATCCTGCCGTTTGGCTGCAGGAAACCGTTTTCGTTTCTTTGGACGCTCGCGCGACCGCAAGTGTAACAGGGCCGTTAGCTTAGCAAGCCAACGGCCCTGTCAGACGGTTTTACCGAGAGGACTTGTACACGGTCCCGTCCTTCATAACGAAGGACACGCGCTCAGTCACGTGAATGTCGGCAAGCGGATTTCCCGGGACTGCGACGATGTCGGCGAGCTTACCCGCCTCGAGCGATCCGACGCGCTTCTCCCAACCCAGCAGCTTCGCACCGGACAACGTCCCGGCGGTGAGCGCCGCCATCGGAGTCATTCCGCCCCATTCCACCATCAGTGCGAACTCGTGAGCGTTCGTGCCGTGCGGAATTACACCGGCATCGGTTCCGAGCGCGATCGGCACATGATTAGCGACTGCAAGCCTGACTCCCTTTCGCACAGCCGCAGCCGCAGCAAGTGCTTTCTCGGCGCGTAATCCCTTCAGCACGCCGTTCTTCGCAAATCGCTCCACCGCTTCTGCCGCCATCAGCGTCGGCACGAGATACGTGCCGCGCTTCGCCATCAACTTCGCTCCCTCGTCATCGAGAAACGATCCGTGCTCGATGGATGTCACGCCTGCGCGGGTCGCGATCTTGATTCCCTCCGTGCCGTGTGCGTGCGCGGCGACTCTCCGATCGAGCTTCGTCGCTTCGTCAACCAGTGCCTTCATTTCCTCGTACGTGTATTGCGTCGCACCGACTGCATCGCCCTCTGACAGCACGCCTCCGGTCGCGCACGTCTTGATTACGTCGGCCCCCGACTTCACCTGATAGCGAACTGCTGCACGGACCTGCTCGACACCATCCGCAATTCCGTCCTTATAAGTCCCGTCGAGTAATCCAGGACGAAACCCGTTCTCATCACAGTGCCCGCCGGTGATGCCGATCGCATGTCCGGCAGTTTCGATCCGCGGGCCGATTGCGCGTCCATCCTGGATCGCCTGACGCAGCGCCATGTCATCGAAGTTCGGTGAACCAACGACGCGGATACTCGTGAATCCCGCCATCAACGTGCGCTGGGCATTGCCAACGCCGATAATGGCACCATATGACGGGTAATCCTTGACGACGGCGAGATCGGACATGGGATCGCCAAGCGTTCGTCCGATGATGTGCGTGTGCGAGTCGATGAATCCCGGGAGGATTGTCGCATCGCCAAGATCGATGACACGCGCACCCGCCGGAACCGCGATCGACGCGCTTCGTCCGACGCTTACGATCCTGTTTCCAGTGACGACTACTGCCGCATCCGCAATCGGAGCGGCACCAGTTCCATCGATGAGCCGCGCAGCTTTGATGACAAATGACGAATCGGCGCGAGACTGAGCGGTCGAGGTCGATGACGACGCGAGCACCAGCGCGGCGACGAACAGGAAAATTCTTCGCATGATGGAATCGGATTTGGGAGGCAGCAATTTACCCGTCGTGACGGGCAGACGCTTACATCTTCTTGCTCGACGCCGTCCGTGTGTGCTTTAGCGCTGCGCTCCGCCCGGCGTTCCCGTCGATCCAGCAGCGGTTTTCCAGGGCATCGGCGGCACCGTCGCCCTCTCCGCAAATACTGTCGCAGCGAGAATGGGCCACACATTCGCCTCGGCAGCAGTCGCATATGAAAACATCGCGATGCCGGTCGCTCCGCGCCGCCGCGCGAGCCGGATCTGACTCACGACCTCTGCTGCACCTTTCTTTGCGGCGATTCCGATGTACATCTGCTTCCCTGTCGCAACCGAGCCGGTGACGTGCTCGCTCAAAAGACAGCTCCAGTCTGCGCGCGAGCATTCCACTGGCTCTATCCGGTAGTAGGTCATCGGAACGATCACGTCGAGATAACCATCGCGTGCCCACGCACGTGCGTCCTGCATTAGGTCCTTTGATCCGCGGACCGTTCGCCAGTGCCAGTTGTCGTCGTACACTCCCCAAACAGCGGCGGAAATCGGAAGCGCCGGCTTCACTGCAACGACACTGTCGTGCGTCTCTCTCACCATGCGGTTTACAAGCTCAGTCCGAAATGCGCGCCATTCCGCAGGGTACATCGCAGGGTTCTTCCCAAACTCTGCGAGGCTCGCAGCATCGTACGACCACTCAGGTCCTGGATACCTGATTCGGTCGAGATGCACGCCGTCGACGTCGTATCGCCGGACGATGTCTGCCGCGACGTGGGCGAGACGCGTTCTTACGCCGGCAAATCCCGGCGATAACCACAGGTATTCCTCCTGATTCGGACATGGCAGTGGCCGCCCGCGGCGGTCGGTCATCACCCAATCGGGATGCTCGAGGAGGATGTGCCGAGGCTGCCCCGGATCTGACTCGTGAATTACGTTGCAGACGCCCGAAACTCGTGCGGGCTGAGCTGTAAGCGCATTCAGATACACGTGGACTTGAAGGCCTCGACGGTGCCCTTCGCGGACAGCAACCTCGAGCGGATCGTATGACGGTGTGCCGCCAAGATGACCGCACAACAACACAGCGCAGGGCTCGATCTCTGAGCGATAAAATGCGTCGGCCGCGGCCCGGGCCTGGAAGTAAATGATGTTGAAGTTCGCGCGCGCAGCGGTTTCCATGATGCGCGTGATCTTCGCCTCGGAGTCGTAATCAAAGCGCGTGACCCACAGTGCGCGCGCTTCGACCGGCTGCGCAGATACACTCGGCGCAGCGAGAGCAAGGATTGTTGCGGCGGTAAGAAGTTTGTACTGCATCGTTTCGGTTGAGGCTCTGATTCAAAGACGGGCAACATAAAAGCGCGTCACCAAAACCGAAACGATTTTTTTTTGGGGAGTGCTGGGGCCTAGCTCCCTCGAGCTATCCTGTAAACTCTCCCTTGCTGGACAATCACGTACAATTCGCCGGTTGCGTCCTCACCAAACGAAGTCACCGAGCCGATAGTTCCGACGTCCCAATTTCGCTGATCAGTGGCAGCCCCGTTTGCATAGACGAAGCTGTGGATGAATCCCGCGCAGTAATCCGAAAAGAAGTAATGGCCTTTCAGTTCGGGGATTGCGCTGCCGCGGTACACGGAACCACCCGTAATGGAGCAGGCACCGCCCGAGTGATTGTACTCGAACACCGGACGCTCGAGACCGGTTGAGCTGCAGCTCGACGAGCCAAAGCAGGATGATCCCTCCATGATGTTCCAGCCGTAATTCACGCCGGCGCGTGTGGCAGGAACGACGTCGACTTCTTCCAGCGTGCCCTGACCGACATCTGCCACGAACAGCAGACCGGCTGTGCGATCGAACGAAAAGCGCCACGGGTTTCGTAGACCGTAGGCCCAGATCTCCGGGCGCGCTCCGCTCTGATTCGCGAATGGATTCCCCGACGGAATCGAGTACGGATCGCCGTTGTCGACGTCAATGCGAAGGATCTTTCCCAGCAGTGTGTTGACACGCTGGCCGTTCCCTTGCGGATCACCACCGCTGCCACCGTCGCCGAGCCCGATGTACAACATTCCATCCGGCCCGAAAAGATTGAGTCCACCATTGTGGTTCGCGAACGGCTGAGTGACGCCAAGTATGAGCTTGGACGATGATGCGTCGGCGACGTCGGGATTCGACGACACCTTGAACCGCTCGACCCGCGTGTTACCGGCCAGGTCGGTAAAGTTCACATAGAAGAATCCGTTCGCGGCATACGACGGATGAAATGCAACACTCAAGAGCCCGCGTTCTCCTCCAGACGAGACGCGCGACACAATATCGAGGAACGGCTGCGCGAGAAGCTGTCCGCTCTTAATGATCCTGATTCGCCCGGGTTGCTCTACCACGAACAGGCGCGAATCATTCGGCGGACTCGTGAGATAGAGCGGACTCGACAGACCCGATGCTATCTCGACGAGCTGGATAGTGAAATTGCCGGGTAGCGGAGACGGTCCGGGTCCCGTGGTGGAATCAGAGCCGCAACCTGTGAGCAGGACAGCGAGTGACAGGATAATACCGCGCCGCATCGACAGCACTCTTTGCACGGATCGCGCCGGTGCCACTCACGACGCGATCAGTTACTCTCCGAGCACCGGTTCATATCCTTCTTCGATGGCTAAGTGCGCCTTCCCACTCAGCAACCGCGCACAGGTATTCCACCTCAGAATCGCATCGTCATTTCCGGCCGGTCTAATCTTCTCTGCCTTTTCGTACCATTCCATCGCCTCGCGGATTGAATCGTAAGCCATCGCGCCCGACCCGATTCCGCCGCCCGCGAGCAGCGCCTGACCCCGGCGTTCAGCGATCATGCCTGAGTAGTACGTCCGCTGATAATCGTCGCGAATTCGCGCCAGATAATCCTTCGCTCTCATTACTCCGGCCTGAGCCACGCCGCTCTGGAGATCGGTGAGAGCTAGCACCAGCATTACCAGTACCTGCTGGTTATCCGGATCGACCTCCAGAATATCGAGACAGATGCTCTCAGCGGCCCACGATTGATTCAACAGGCGATATCGCTCCGCCTTCTGGATCGCGCGCGGAATCGCATCCCGCGAAATGGGCTTGAGTCGCAATTCGTCCGAGCGCTCGTCCATTACGTTCTTTTCTTTCCGCGCACCAGCCGCACCAGCGCGCGCAGCGGATCGTAGTGATCGTCGATAACCCGCTCCTTCAGCGGAATGATCGCGTTGTCAGTGATTGTGATGCTCTCCGGACAAACCTTCGTGCAGCACTTGGTGATGTTGCAGTAGCCGATTCCGTGTGCACTGCGCAATTCATCGATCCGATTCGCCGTATCGAGGGGATGCATCTCGAGAGCGGCAACATGCACGAAATAGCGCGGCCCGATGAACCGATCGTGCTCCGCGTGATCGCGCAGCACGTGACACACGTCCTGACAGAGGAAGCACTCGATGCATTTCCTGAATTCCTGCACGCGGTCAACGTCGGACTGCTGCATTCTCCACGTACCGTCTTCCGCATCCGGCGGCCGAGGGGTGAACGGCTTGAGCTTCTTCTTTACTTCGAAGTTCCACGACACATCAGTCACCAGATCGCGGACCGGCGGAAACGCGCGCATCGGCTCGACCGTAACTGCCTCATCCAGATTCAAATCACTCAGCCGCATCATGCACATGAGCTTCGGCATTCCGTTCACTTCCGCCGAGCATGATCCGCATTTCCCTGCCTTGCAATTCCAGCGGACGGCGAGATCGTTGGCGCTCTCCGCCTGTATCTGATGGATGGCGTCGAGAACCACCATCCCCTCGGTTACTGCAGTCGTGTAGAGCTCGAGCTGTCCACCCGAGGAATCGCCACGCCATATCTTGAACGTCGCGCTCCGCGGCTCACGTCCCGCCCTACCGCCGCTGCGCTCGGCCGCGCGCTGGCCGGACTCGACAAGATCGCGAGTGGAGGCTGGCGCGGTCACCTGTTCTCCTCGACGATCTGCTTCAGGTCAGACCGCATTGCCGGAATCGGCTCGCGCATCACGATCATGCCGCCATCATCTCCCCGACGCAACAGAATGTTGACATCGCCAAATGCCGGATCCTTGTCCGGGTAATCATCCCTGAAGTGTCCGCCACGACTTTCCGTCCGCTCGATCGCAGACCGCGTCACGGCTTCGGCAACGGTCAACAGGTTTGCCAGATCCAGAGCAGTATGCCATCCCGGATTGTACTCGCGGTTTCCAGGGACCGCGACCCTCGCGGCGCGACGTCGCAACGCACCGATCCCATCCAGCGCCTGCTGCATCTCCGCCTCGCGACGGACGATTCCCACCATGTCCTGCATCATCTCCTGAAGCGTTTGCTGGACCTGATAGGCACCTTCACCCGAATTCCCTTCCTGAGCACGCTCGAATGGCTCGAGCGCTGCGCGTGCCGCCTCGTCGACAGCGGAAGGAACGATGGTGGATGGCGGCGAGTCCGAAGCGTAGCGTGCCGCATACTCACCTGCGCGCTTCCCGAAGACGAGCAGATCCGACAACGAGTTCCCACCGAGACGATTAGCGCCGTGAAGTCCAGCCGCTGATTCTCCGGCTGCGAACAACCCTGGAACTGTCGACATCTGCGAGTCGCCGTCGACACGTACACCTCCCATCACGTAATGCGTCGTCGGCCCAACTTCCATCGGCTCGGCAGTGATGTCGATGTCCGCGAGCTGCCTGAACTGGTGGTACATGCTCGGAAGCTTCTTGCGGATGTGATCCGGAGCGTTCGACATCTTCGATTTGATCCAAGAGATATCGAGGTAGACACCCCCGTGCGGACTGCCGCGGCCTTCACGCACCTCTCGCATGATGCAGCGCGCGACGTGGTCCCGTGTGAGAAGCTCAGGCGGACGCCGTGCATTCTTGTCACCCCGAACGTACCGCCAGCCTTCCTCTTCATTGTCGGCGGTCTGACTTCGATAGTTCTCCGGAATGTCGTCGAACATGAAACGCCGGCCTTCGCGATTGAGGAGTATTCCTCCCTCACCGCGAACACCTTCGGTGACGAGGATTCCTTTGACGCTTGGCGGCCAGACCATTCCAGTCGGATGGAACTGTACGAACTCCATGTCCTGGAGAGCCGCCCCGGCCTCGTAGGCGAGAGCGTGTCCATCGCCGGTGTATTCCCAGCTGTTGCTCGTTACGCTGAATGCGCGACCGATTCCGCCGGTGGCTAGAACGATCGCGCGACTCGCAAACACGCGGAATCGTCCGCGCTCTCTGTCGTAGGCAAATGCACCGGCGATGCGATCGCCGTCCTTCAGGAGCTTCACCACCGTGCATTCCATGTGCACGTCGATTCCCATCTGGACAGCGCGATCCTGGAGCGTGCGAATCATCTCCAAGCCGGTGCGGTCGCCTACATGTGCGAGTCGCGGATACTTGTGGCCGCCGAAGTTTCGCTGGAGGATCCGGCCATCCGGCGTGCGGTCGAATACCGCTCCCCACGCCTCCAGCTCCCGCACACGATCCGGCGCCTCCCTCGCGTGGAGCTCGGCCATTCGCCAGTTGTTGAGGTACTGGCCACCGCGCATCGTGTCGGCGAAGTGGACTCGCCAGTTGTCGCGATCGTCAACGTTCGCGAGCGCCGCTGCCACGCCGCCCTCCGCCATCACAGTGTGCGCCTTGCCGAGCAGCGACTTGCACACGAGTCCAACTCGCGCTCCCGCTGCGGCTGCTTCTATGGCTGCCCGCAGTCCTGCGCCACCCGCTCCGACCACGAGAACGTCGTGGGTGAAGGTCTCGTATTCAGCCATCGATACCTATGGCTGGATCGAGGTCGAAAAAGTGGGAGCGTCCCGCAGTTCAGAAAAGCCGTACGTCATGCCATACGCCCATCGACAGCATCCGCACGTAGATGTCGCAGAATGCGACAACAATGAGGCTCGCCCACGCCCATCGCATGTGCGCGCGATTGAAGCAGCTCACACAGGCATACGCCGTTCTTCTAACAGGTGCGCCCGCAAGGCGATCGAGATATCCACCGACGAGGTGCCGCAGTGAGTGGCACCCGAACGTGTATCCGCCGAGCAGGACGATGTTCGCGGTAAGAAGAATCGTCCCAAGGCCGATTCCGAAAGTTCGTTGCCCGTTGGGTGCGGTGAACCACATCGCCTTCCACGCATCGTGTCCGAGGAACACGAGGAAGATCAGCGCGAAATAGAGGAAGTAGCGGTGAATGTTCTGAATGACGAGCGGAAACGAGCTCTCGCCGCGATAGCTTTTTCGCGGCTCACCCACAGTGCAATTCGGCGGATCAGCCCAGAACGCCTTGTAGTACGCGCCCCGATAGTAGTAGCAGGTGAGACGAAATCCCGCCGGGAAAGGCAGGATGAGCAGTGCGGGCGAAAATGGAATCAAGCCCGGCCACCATCCCGGCTTCGGACCAAACCAGCTATCCCCTTCACCGAAGATGAGCGGCGAGTAGAACGGCGATAGATAGTTGCCGTATTGGTAGTGGGCATTCTGGAACGCGGCCCACGTAGAGTAGATGACGAACGCGGAAAGAATCGCGAAGACGACGAGGGGCATGAGCCACCACGTGTCGCGGCGCGACGTTTCGAGAAAGCCGCGCCGTCTTATTTGTACTACTCCACCAACCATTCGCTATTTCTTCTCGAGCGGTGTCTTGTCGGCCAGGTAAAGCTCGAGGTATCCGCATTCCTCGCAGACGAATGGAAGAACGATCAATCCGGATCCGGGATCGATCGTCCCCGTCCCACTCTGCGTCGCGCCTTCGACGTTGACGAGCGCCTTGAATCGCTCAGTGCGTCCCATCCGGATGTTCGGATGATTGACGCAGTACCGCTTGCCTTCCTTGAGTGGCATTTGTTCTCCTCGTCTGATAATGGTCGATGAACGCGAGAGAATGTACGAAAAAGGGTCGCCCGAAGGCGACCCTTTACTGTGTTGGAACGAATCTCAAGATCAGCCGCGATAACCCTGGTACTTTCCGCGCCGCTGCTCGATCTGCTTCCGGTGCTCGTCGAACCGCTTCTTCCGCTCCGCGATTCGCTGGTCGAACTTCGCGCGCTGACTCGCTGTCAGGACGGCACGAACCTCGTATTGCTCCTGAGCCCGAAGCGCCTGAGCACGCTGCCTCCACTGGTCGCGATTGCGGCGGAACTGCTCGCGTGTCGCCGAATCGGGGCGCTGTCCGGTCTGACCTCGACCGAGCTTCGGCCGCGCCTGATCGCGCATCGACTTGAACTCCGTCTGGTACTTCTCGTGGATCGCCTTGATCCGCGCCTTCTGGGCATCGGTCAGGTTCAGATCCTTCATCAGCTCGCCGTGTCTGGCGCGATCGCCGCGCATTCCGGGTCCACGGCCACCGCGGCCGTAGCCACCCTGCGCTGTTGCAGCGCCGGCGAAACCAAGGAACAGGACGGTGGCTAGCACCGTCGCGCGAATTCTCGTCATCTTGCCTCCAGTACGTATTGATCAATGCGCACGATGCGCATGTATGTATGGTAGACGACGAGAGTAAACGGATGTTAAGGCCAGGCGGAAAAAAAAGCCAAGAGCTTGAGCTGCTTGGCTTGAGCCTGAGCCTCTAGAAAAACTGTGTTAGCCGGCTGCCGCCGCAGGCACGGTCCCGAAGCGGCGCTCCCGCGCATGGAACTCCCGCACGGCTTCCTCGAGGTCCGCCGACGAGAAATCGGGCCACATCCTCCGGGTGAAGTAGAGCTCTGCGTATGCGCACTCCCAAAGGAGAAAGTCGCTCAATCGTTGCTCTCCTCCAGTTCGGATGAGGAGATCGACGTCGCGTGACGGACCCACCCCATGGTCCACCTTGGACAGAAGACCCACGAAAGCTTCCCTGTCGAGATCCTCTACGCGCGCTTTCGATACAGCTTGCGCAGCACGAACGATGGCATCGCGCGCCGAATAGTCTACGGCAATCCGGAGATCGAGCGTTCGGCCCTCCCTTGTCGCGTGCTCCGCCGCAGTGATCGCGCGAAGCAGCTCTGCGGGAATTCGGTCGCGGCGGCCAATGATTCGCATCCGTACGCCGTTCGTGACGCACCGCGCAACTTCCGAGATGAGGTACCGGCGGAAAAGCCGCATCAGGAGAGCCACCTCTCGCGACGGTCGGCGCCAGTTGTCCGCTGAGAAAGCGTAGAGCGTCAACGTCCCGATGCCGCACGAGGGAGCGGCCTCCACGATCTTACGCACCGTGCGGGCGCCTTCGATGTGGCCTGCCGTTCTGAGCTGGCCGCGTGCGTTCGCCCAGCGGCCATTGCCGTCCATGATTATCGCGACGTGGATGCCGCGCGGGTGTACGTCCTTCATTAGAAGTGGTCGGTGGTTGTCAGCGCTCGCGCGTGGCGCGAATCAATGCTTCCATGTGGTCCAGGTACCGCTCGAGCGCGCGTCGCCCGGTGGTTGTGAGCCGATAGCGGGTCTTCGGCATTCTCCCCTCGAACGACTTCGTGCACGTGATGTAATCAGCCTCCTCGAGCTTTCTTGCATGTACACTCAGATTCCCGTCAGTGGTCCCCATCAGCTTCTTGAGGTCGCTGAACGTGAGCGATTCGTTCACGGCGAGGGCGCTCACGATCCCCAGCCGCAGGCGCTCGTGAATCAGACGATCGAGCTCTTCCGCTCGTCGCACCGCCGGTCGACGCACGCCGGCTGACCTCACCGGGTTCTCACTACGCTCATTGTCCCGCGCGGCACTGTGCTTAGCCACCGTGCCTCCGCGCGATCGGAATTCCAAACAAAATGTGCAACCCTCCAAAAGCAGCACCCATGATCCAGTCGTGCCATGAAACCGGCGTGAACAGGGCGAGCACACCGGCCACCATGAAGCAGAATCCCATCACTGGAACTACCTGAACCGAGAACGCACCGCCCGCGACAACGGCGGTACCATATAGAAGGAGCCAGACGCCGGGGATCACCTCGGTCAGTCCCTGCCGATAGAGCACGAGCGTCAGCAGCGCTCCGACGACCATCGGCGGAGAGAAGCTGAGAACGAACTTCCGGGCGGGTCCCGAAAGCAGCGGCATCTTCGCGGTTTTCGCCTTGTGTACGATCGCCCAGAGCATGATGAGTGGCGACAGCATTGCAGCGGCGAGCCAGATATCGAGTGCCGCGATGGCGCTCGTTTGCACTCCAGCTACGACGGCAACGGCAGTCGCGAAAAGTCCGACGGCGACCATTCCCCATCCGGATACGGCCGTGAACGACGCAGCCGCCTCCATCGTATTGCGGATGTAGGCGAGGTTGTCCATTGCCCGCGCGTGGAGCGCGGGCGGCTCCGGCGGGGGTTCGGGTCTTAGCGGTCGGACGGAGGTCACGAGCGTATCCTAGACCCGGTTCCGACGCGTGTCAAGTACTTTGCGCGGTAAAGCCGATGACAGCTTCGTCGCTGTCAGATCCGATCATCCCAGAGAAATCGGGCCCGGCAGAGGATCGCTGGCGGGAAAGCTCTGCTCGACCATCTTGTCGAGACGCCGCTCGTCGATGGCCTCAGAAAGCAGCGTCACGAGATTCGCGCAAAATGCGGGGAGATCCTCCGGCTTCCGCGCGGTGAGAAGCTTCTGATCGATCTGAATCGCCTTGTCGACCCACGATCCGCCGGCATTCCGGATTTCGTGCTCATCGTCCGGGTGGGACGTCAGCGTCCGCCCGGCAACTGCGTCGGCTTCGACCAGTACACGCGGCGCGTGGCAAATCGCTGCGACTGGCTTGTCGAGCTCCATGAAACCGCGGACCAGATTCACCGCGTCTTCGTTGGCACGCAGAGCTTCGGTGTTGCGAATCCCACCGGGAATTACGAGGGCGTCGAAGTCTCTCGCCGACGCTTCCGATGCAAGGATGTCCACCGTGAACGTATCGGCCTTCTCTTCGTGGATGTATCCCTGAATCTGTCCCGACTTGATTGATGCCAGTGAAGTATCTGCGTGCGCCTCCTTGAGAGCCTGCAGAGGAGCAGTGAGCTCTACCTGTTCGACTCCATCAGTCGCAAGAAATGCGATTCGTCTGCCAGTGAGATTTGCAGCCATTCGTTCCCCGATTTTTTTCGTTGGTAAACTGAAAGGTAGCGTCAGAAAACGTGCCATATTTCGGCATGCCCCTGACCCCATTGTATGGTCACGAGGAACTGAGGGAGCGACTACTCCGCCACGCACTCGACGGCACGCTCCCGGCGAGCATTCTGCTGCACGGCCCCAAAGGAATCGGCAAGCAGCGCCTGGCTCTTTGGCTGGCACAAGGCATCCTCTGCACTTCCGAGCCAAAACCATGCGGGCAATGTCAGGCGTGCAGATACTCGCTGGCGCTCGCCCACCCGGATATCCGCTGGTACTTCCCGAGACCTCGGCGCAAGGACGGTGATCCGGCACTCGAGGACGTTCGCGAGGACTACGCCGAGGCAATTCGGGACCGCCTCGAAAACGGCGGACTGTACGAGCCCCCATCGGGTAGCGATGCGATCTACGTCGCTACCGTTCGCGCGATCGTCCAGGAAGCGGGCATGTCTCCCGCAATGGGATCGCGGAAGGTCTTCGTTATCGGCGACGCGGAGCGGATGGTGCCGCAGAAGGAAACAGAGCAGGCAGCTAACGCCTTTCTCAAACTCCTCGAGGAGCCACTCCCGGACACGACGCTGATCCTGACGTCGAGTGAGCCCGGACAGCTGCTGCCGACCATTCGCTCGCGCGTCGTGTCGGTGCGTGTTCCCCGCCTGAGCGATGATGCGGTTCGAAAGTTTCTGACAGATCCGCAGGTGAAGGAAGCGCTGAAGGGCTCAAAAGAATCGGATTCCGAGCGGTTGCGTGCCGCCGTGGGAGCTCCCGGCAGACTGTTCGGCAGCGAGACACGATCGATCGCGATGACGTCGGCCCGCAGGCTGATTGATGCAGCATCGAGCGGTACAGATTCGCGAATCCATGCAGCATCTCTGAGCGTGGGACTGTCAGGGGCACGCGGCGCATTCACCGAAACTCTCGATTCCCTTCTCCTTCTGCTCGGCGAGCGCATGCGCGCTGCGCTTCACGATCGCGATCATCGAGGGGCAGCAGCAGCATCGCGTGCCGCCGCTCTCGTAGAGCGCGCTCGGGAACAGGCATCCGGAAACGTGAATCCGCAATTGATTACCTCGCGACTGTTGCGTGAGATGTCCGCGATTCTCACATGAGGGATCTCACGCATGCCGGGAAATCGGGCGAGGTGAGGATGGTCGACGTCGGTGAGAAACCGGAGACCTTGCGCGTCGCGACCGCGAAAGGCGCGATTGTCATGCGCGCCGAGACGTTGGCGGCCATCCGCCAGAACAGGATTGCAAAGGGGGAAGTTCTGGCCACTGCCCGAATCGCCGGAATACTCGCGGCAAAGCGCACCAGCGAGCTGATCCCGCTGTGCCACGCGCTTCAGCTCACCGATGTTTCCGTCGACTTCTCGCTCGATGACGCGCTTCCCGGCGTGAGAGTTGATACCCGCGCGTCAACCGTTGGCCGGACCGGCGTCGAGATGGAAGCGTTGACAGCGGCGGCAGTGGCTCTTCTCACGGTCTATGACATGGCGAAGGGCATCGATCGCGAAATGCGGATTGTCGATGTCGAGCTGGTCGCAAAGAGTGGCGGCCAGTCCGGCGACTGGACACGCACATAGGAGCACTTGCTTCGAATCTATGAGAACCACCATCGCGTTTCGCGCGGTCGCTTTGATCGCGACTGCATTCGTACCGTCCGCAGCCTCTGCTCAACAGGCGCAACCATCATCAACGCGGTACGATTCGGTCGCGTTTGCCGGCATGCGATGGCGCGAGATCGGTCCATTCCGGGGTGGCCGTTCTGACGCGGTCGCGGGATCGAGCACGAGACCATTCGAATACTACTTCGGCACCACCGGCGGCGGCGTATACAAGACCACCGACGGCGGGATGACGTGGTCTGCCGTTACCGATAAGTATT
The DNA here is from genome assembly GCA_036560025.1 of Gemmatimonadaceae bacterium. Classification (GTDB taxonomy): domain Bacteria; phylum Gemmatimonadota; class Gemmatimonadetes; order Gemmatimonadales; family Gemmatimonadaceae; genus UBA4720. Next base: position 17,521 of record DATBRZ010000231.1, read on the forward strand.
TCGGCGGAACGATCGGCGGGATCGCGGTGAGCGAATCGAATCCCGACATCGTTTATGTCGGAACAGGAGAATCCGACATTCGCGGCAATGTCTCGCACGGCGACGGGGTGTTCAAGTCGACCGATGCCGGTCGTACGTGGCAATACGTCGGCCTGCGCGACACACGACAGATCGGGCGAATCCGCATCCATCCGAAGAATCCGGACATCGTTTACGTCGCTGCCCTCGGTCACGTGTGGGGACCGAACTCCGATCGCGGAGTCTTCAAGACAACCGATGGCGGAAAAACCTGGCGCAAGATCCTCTTCCGGAGCGATTCGGCGGGAGCGGTTGACCTGATTCTCGATCCGTCAAACTCAGACGTGCTGTATGCCACGATCTGGCATGCCTACCGCCAGCCGTGGAAGCTCGTCTCCGGCGGAACGGGAAGCGGAATCTTCAAATCGACCGACGGCGGAGATCACTGGACGGAGATCACGCGCAATCGCGGGCTTCCTCAGGGTGTAATAGGAAAGGTTGGAATCACTGTGTCGCCGGCCAAGCCCCGCCGGGTGTGGGCGTTGGTCGAGGCGGATTCGGGTGGAGTGTTCCGCTCCGACGATGGTGGCGGCACGTGGACTCGCACGAATTCCGAGCGGAATCTCCGGCAGCGCGCCTGGTATTACACGCGGATCTACGGTGATCCGAAGGACACGAATACCGTTTATGCGCTGAACACCGGCATGTATCGGTCGACAAACGGCGGGCGGACGTTCAGAAGCATCGCGGTTCCGCACGGTGACAATCATGACCTGTGGATCGCACCGAACGATCCGCAGAGAATGATTAACGCGAATGACGGTGGAGCGAACGTGTCCTTCAACGGCGGCCGCACATGGACCGAGCAGGATCAGGCTACCGCGCAGTTCTATCACGTGATTACGACGAACCACTTTCCGTACCGAGTCTGCGGCGCGCAACAGGACAACTCAACGCTGTGTGGTCCGAGCCGATCCGGCGGCGGCATCGACATCTCCGACTGGTACGACGTGGGGGGCGGCGAAAGCGGATACATCGCAGCGCGGCAGGACAATCCCGACATCACTTACGCCGGCTCTTACGGCGGATTCCTCAGTCGAGTTGATCACAAGACAGGCTCGCGAAGAAACGTGAATCCATGGCCCGACAATCCGATGGGCCACGACGCCGCGGACGCGAAGTATCGATTTCAATGGACGTTTCCCATCGTGATCTCGCCACATGATCCGAACACGCTTTACATAGGCTCGAGCGTCGTTTTCAAATCGACCAACGACGGACAAAGCTTCATGCCAATCAGTCCGGATCTGACGCGACACGATCCACGCACGCTAGGCGCGTCAGGCGGCCCGATTACGAAGGATCAGACGTCGGTCGAGTACTACGCGACGGTATTCACGATCGCGGAATCACGTGTCACTCGCGGCGTGATCTGGACCGGATCAGATGACGGCCTCGTTCACGTTACCCGTGACGGTGGGAAGACATGGAAGAACGTGACACCATCGACCATGCCGCATTTCGCGAGAGTATCGCTGATCGAGGCGTCGCCCTTCGCGTCGGGAACGGCGTACGTCGCGGCAAATAATTATCAGTCGGAGGACATGCGGCCGTACATCTATCGCACGAACGACTACGGAGCTACGTGGTCACTCGCCACGAATGGAATCGAGTCGACTGAATTCGTTCGCGTCGTGCGCGCTGACCCTGCAAAGCGGGGCCTGCTCTACGCGGGCACTGAGCGCGGGGTTTGGGTGAGCTTCGATGACGGCGGCTCGTGGCAGTCGCTTCGTCTCAATCTGCCAATCGTTCCGATTCACGATCTCGCTGTGAAAGAGGGCGATCTGGTGGCGGGCACGCATGGAAGATCTTTCTGGATTCTCGATGACCTGTCACCACTCCGTCAGCTGACACCGGCGATCGTCGCGAGGAACAATCATCTATTCAAGCCGCGCGATATCTATCGCGCGTCATTCGGCGGAGGGGGAGGAACCGGCGCCGCCGGCGGGCACCCGAGCGGACAGAATCCACCTCAAGGTGCAGTCGTGTACTACTGGCTCAAATCGCCTCGCCAGGTTGTCACGCTCGACTTCGTCGATTCAACCGGTAAAGTCATCCGGAGCTTTACGAGCAATCAGGATCCGCAGGTACGAGCAGATTCACTGCGTGCGGACAGCGTGCGCAGAGCGCGAGGTGATACGACTCGTGCGACGCTCGATAGCGCGGCACGCAGTGAAGCCAGGTCTGAGGAAACTCCCGAAGACGCTCCTCGCCGCGCTCCACCACCTCCTCGTGTTTCGAACAAGGCAGGACTCAATTCGTTCGCGTGGAATCTTCGCTACCCTGAAGCGGTGTCATTCGAGAACATGATTCTCTGGGCGGCGAATACCCAGGGACCGGTTGCGTTAACCGGGCGTTACGGTGTACGGATGACTGTTGCCGGCGGTCCGCCGGAAACGCAGTGGTTCACGCTGCGCCCCGATCCGCGCTCAAAAGCGAC
>DATBRZ010000232.1:0-10785 GCA_036560025.1 Gemmatimonadaceae bacterium
CGCCGAGCGTCGGAACGACGTGGTCGGACGCGGATATGCCGCGCATGTATCAGGCGAAATCAGGAGCCAGAGGCAATATGTCCTGGAGCGGCTAGACGCTCCAAAGTATCAGCCAGACGAAAAGCACGAATGCCGCGCCGCTCAACACGCTGCGCACCGCGTGAAGCCGATTCCAGCGCGACAGAAGCAGCGCTGCTTTCTCGATGTCCTCACCGGATGCGACAGCGTGGAGCGCACGGTTCGTCGGCATCAGAACGATCAACGTGAACGGAACTACACTCACTAACATCAGACCGCTCACCAGCCAACCCAGCTCCGCGCCCGTGAGCCAGGCACCGATAGCTGCCAATCCGCCGACGACCGCTAATGGCGCCTGCATTCGCGTTGCACGCCGGTAACTCGCCACCCACTCCCTGAGGGCGAGCGCGATGCCACCCTCCATCCGCGCGGGATGCTCGACAAGGTTGATGTATATGGCGGCACCGGCGAAGACTCCGCTGCAGATCACCGCAACCATTCCCAGTCCTGTCTCGAGGTCGAAAGACATCAACCTAGAACTCGAGCCGAGCGAGATACGCATAACTCGACCGTATCGCCTCGAACGGATCGGCGGGAGCATCTTCCTCGACGAAGTAATTCGAAACTTTTGCATCAGCCGCAGCAGCCAACACGGCTTTGAAGTCAATTATGCCACGACCCACGCTGGTAATTCCTCGCGCCGGAGTCGCGTCCATGTCCTTCAGATGCAGCGTCGCTACACGTGATCCCAGCCGGCGAATCTCGGTTGCCGGATTACGACCACCGTGCGTCATCCAGTAGACATCCATCTGAAGCTTCACGAGTCCAGGATCAGTGGACGCGAGAAGCAGATCGAGCGGAATCTTACCCTCCATCGACTCCAGCTCGAATGAATGATTGTGGTAGCACAGCGACAATCCGCGGCGGCGCGCCGCTTCGCCAGCCTTGTTCAAAACATCGGCAAGCTCCTGCCAGTCTCGCAGATGCAATCGCTCCTCGTACGAAACGTTAGCGAGAGTGATCCATCGCGCGCCGAGTGTATTAGCGGCATCGAGAAATCGATCCCATCCGCGGTAGAGCGCCGGAGTCGCAACACGCGCGGACGGACACTTGAGTCCCACTCGATCGAGCATCGCCCGCGTCTCGGCTGGCTTGCGCTTCGCGTCGTAGATGTACATGTCCACATCGCGGTAGCCGATCTCGGCCACCTTTTTCAGCGTACCCTCGTAATCGCGGCTCGTGAGAGGGACAATCGTGAAGAGAGCGAGGCCAATGCGATCGAGCCTGCGCCGATTCAGATCGCCGGCATCAGCGCGTGTGATCAACGGACTCGCTGCCAACGCAGCGAGTGTGCGGATCGCTCCTCTGCGATCGACTGGAATCTCATCGAAGCGCGTCACAGCTCGCGACGCTTTAACGCATCGACTGCGTGACTCGCCGCCCGCGCGGTGAGCGCCATGTACGTGAGCGACGGATTCTGGCACGCGCTCGACGTCATGCACGAGCCGTCAGTGACGAACAGATTTGGCACCTCGTGTGCCTGATTCCACTTGTTCAAGACCGAAGTGCGCTTGTCACGTCCCATCCGCGCGCCTCCCATCTCATGGTTCGTATTCCCGGGCACACTCGGCTGCGTCTGACGAACGATGTCCTTTGCGCCAACCGCTTCGAGTATTTCGGCTGCGCTTTCCGCCATGTCCCGGTGAATCGCGAGCTCGTTGGGACTCCAGGAGACGTCGATGTGCAGCGTTGGAATTCCCCACGCATCGCGCAGAGTCTCATGAAGCCGCACGCGATTTTCATCACGCGCCAGAGTCTCGCCGAAACCCGCGAGTGACATCACCCACGGTCCAAGCGCTGTCAGCTGAGATTTGAATGAGGCGCCGAGCCCGGGGTCGCGAGTCCGCGACTGCCAGTCGATGCGACCGGCACCGCCCTGGAACTGGTAGCCGCGAATGAAACTCATGCGACTGCGCGCATCGAGATTGCGAAAGCGCGGAACCAGAATGCCATTCGGCCGGCTGCCGATCGTCTGCCGATTTTCCCAGCCGGGTATCACACCACTCGCGCCGCCGCGTTTGATGTGATCCATGATGCCGAGGCCGAGTGCACCGCTGCCGTTCGCAAGGCCATTGGGGAATGTCGGCGAGCTGGAGTTCAGAAGAATCCGAACGCTCTCGAGCGCTGACGCGCAGAGAAAAACCACCCGGGCACGAAACTCGTGCTCGGTACGCGTACGTGGATCGATGATGCGAACGCCTTTGACGCGTCCCGACTTGGCGTCGTACACGACCGTGTGCGCGATACTGTAGGGGCGCAATGTAAGTCGCCCGGTTGCTCGTGCGGCGGGAAGACTTGCATTGACGCTCGAAAAGTAAGACCGCGTTATGCAGCCGCGCTGACACGGTCCACAGTAGTGACAGGGTGAGCGGCCATTCAGCGCTTGCGTGAGCACAGCAACTCTGCCGATCGTCATCTTGCGCGCAGAATCGAAATGCGTGCGCAGTCGATCGCGCACTGCGACTTCGACGCAATTCATTTCCATCGGCTTGAGAAACACGCTGTCCGGCAAATGTTGAAGGCCGAGTGATTCGCCGCTCACGCCGATGAAGCGCTCAACGTGATCGTACCACGGCGCGATGTCGGCGTCGCGAATCGGCCAGTCGACGCCGATGCCATCGCGAAGATTGGCCTCGAAATCGAGATCGCTCCAGCGATAGACCTGACGTCCCCAGATGATGGACTTGCCACCGACCTGACGCGCCCGGAACCAGTCGAATGGTTTGTCCTGGGGAGTGCTGTATGGATTATCGACGTCGTCGGTCCAAAACACGTGACTCAGCTCATCGAAGCTCACCGAGCGGCGCTGAACATGTTGTCGTGCCTCGACCGCGCGTCGATCGCCCAGCCCACGAAAGCGCATATCCCACGGCGGAACGTGCTCGGTATAGTCGCGCTCCGGGTCGATGTCGCGACCGGCCTCGAGAACGAGCGTGCGGAGACCGCGTTCGCAAAGCTCCTTCGCTGCCCAGCCACCGGTGATCCCGGAGCCTACGACTATTGCGTCGTAATCGCGGTCAATATGGAGCATTGCCATCGTACCTGCCGGGAAGAACATCCACGCGCAGCTCTTCAACGATGCCTTGGCGAGACGTGTAGTAACCCCAGATCGTGAGATGCTTGAGCATCGCGAACCAGTGATCGTCCGCGCCGGTCACACCCGATTGTCGTCGTAGATCAAGCTCGCGGTCGAGTGTCTCCAACAATTCGATCTGCTGCCGTTCGCTCGTTTGGGCAAAGCCACGGCCAGCGAGAGTCCGCGCGCGACCATCGAGGTCGCTCAAGCCGGCCTTGAAGCGTTCGCGTCCCGAAGCGCTGTACCAATCGGCAAGCATGACGTCGATGAAGTCCGCGACGCGCGCGTCAGTAGCGCCTGGTGTATTCGTTCGCGGAATGATCCGCTCTGCCGCCTGAGAAACGATCTCGTACTCGGCCGACGTCAGCGCGCGCGGCGGATCCGATTGCCGAAGCTCGGCGAGCGAGTGCGCGCGGCGCCCGATTTCGACCAGTTCCTCGACGCCGGACGCTCCAAAGAATGGAAGCGCCGCAATGCTGCCAAGCGTGCGAACCGCATCACGCCGCGAGGTCATGGCGGAAGATACGCCGCGGCGGTGGTTTGGGCACCGTAGATTAGCCCGATCTCAATCGCCGATGACTCAGTGAACGATCATTCGACGAAGGCGATTCCATCGCTCAACCGGCTGCTTCTCACGACGGCCGGCGCAATCGCCCTTCTCGCAGGCATGCGAGTGGCAGCCCCGATTGTCGGCCCCGCTCTCGTTGCGCTCGTGATCACGATCGCGTGGAGTCCGGGATCGGAATGGCTGAGAAGGCGCGGCTGGCATCCGAGTCTTGCCGCGCTCACCGGCATCGTCCTTGGCGCGATCGTCATTGGATTATTTGTCGCGCTCGTCTGGTCGTCGCTCGTCCAGCTCCAGGACAAGCTGCCCGGTTATCAGCCGCGCATCGAAGCACTGCAACAGCTCATCAGGGAGAAACTCAGTCGCCTTCCGTTCGACACGTCGCAGCTCTTTTCAAGCGAGGAGTTCAGGCCGAGCAGCATCCTCGGGTACGCGCTGCGGATGATTCGGAGTATCACGCAGACCGCTGGCAACCTGTTCCTGCTGCTTCTCTTGATGGCGTTCATGATGCTCGAGGCGGTGCGCTACCCCGAGAAGCTTAGCGTCGCGCTCGCTGACAAGCCCGGAGCAATCGAGCGATTCGCGGGTTTCGCGCAAAGCATCCGGAGCTACGTGGTGATAAACGCGACCTTCGGACTGGTCGTGGCCGCGCTGCAGACGATTCTCCTGCTCGCGCTCGGTGTGGACTTCGCGATTCTCTGGGGAGTCATGTCATTCCTACTGAGCTTCGTGCCGAATGTTGGGTTTCTCATCGCGCTCGTGCCGCCGACGCTTCTCGCCCTCGTGGAATTCGGATTTGGACGTGCGCTGGCGGTTCTCGTCGGCTATGTACTCGTCAACAACATCGTTGACAACGTGATCAAGCCAAGGTTCGTCGCGGAGAGTGTGGATCTCTCTCCTATAGTAGTAGTGACATCACTGCTATTCTGGGGCTGGCTGCTGGGGCCCCTTGGGGCTCTTGTTGCGGTGCCTTTATCCATTGCAGTGAAATTCTTCCTGGGAAGCTTCGATGAGTCGCGCTGGCTCGCGCACCTCATGAGCGACGCCGGGCCTCAGCCCGTGATAGTTGATCTGGCCCCTGCCGAGCGGCCGGTTCCACCAACAGCCGGCTGGTGAAGCCGGGGCAACGTTATGGCTATGGTGGAGCGACTTTGAAGTTGCTTTCCGCGAGGAGTGGTGGTATCTACATTGTAGATACATCCCGGAAAGGGCCGTGGTTACGACTATTCAGCGCTGGGGAAACAGCCTGGCCGTCAGAATCCCCAAGGCGTTTGCGACTCAGGCCGCGATCGAGGAAGACACGGAAGTAGTACTCTCGCTGGAAGAAAACCGGATCGTCGTCACTCCCGCTAAGCGAGAATGGAACCTGGACAAGCTTCTCCGCGACATTACGCCGGCCAACGTGCATCGCGAGATCGAATGGGGCGAGCGCGCGGGTAAGGAGATTCTCTGACTAAGCGTTCCAGCCGTGAGCGCTACCTTCCCGATCGCGGCGATGCAGTCTGGCTGACTTTCGATCCTCAGGCCGGCCACGAGCAATCCGGCCGCAGACCGGCAGTGGTTCTCTCACCACGGACCTACAACGGCAAGGTAGGCCTCGCGCTTGTTTGTCCCATCACGAGTCGGGTGAAGGGCTATCCATTCGAAGTAGTCCTGCCGTCAGGACTATCTATAGAAGGGGCAGTTCTCGCCGATCAGGTGCGGAGCCTGGACTGGAAAGCGCGTCGCGCATCCCGAATATGCGAGCTGCCCGATGCGACTACAGATGAAATTCTTGGAAAGCTCGAGACACTACTAAGACAAGAGCGCCGCTAGACCGGCCCGGTACTAGTCGGCGAGTCTTTGCGGCGATAACGTAGCAGAACACCGCCCAAGAGAGATCGCCCCTATGAGTCCTCAGGCAAAGCGCGCGCGGCAGTCTCGGAGCACACGGCCCAAAACGAACGGCAATGCAAAGGCGACGACAGGCCAGGTACACGACCTGGTCAAGAGCGCGGAGCTCCTGATGGTGGATCTCAAGTTCGTCGATCTCCCCGGGACGTGGCAGCACTTCAGCATTCCGGCCACAGAGCTCACGGACGATCTCTTTACGGAAGGCATCGGCTTCGACGGGTCGAGCATTCGCGGTTTCCAGCACATCCACGAGAGCGACATGCTGCTCGTCGCCGATCCATCTACGGCGATCGTCGATCCTGCGTGCACGATTCCTACACTGAGCCTCGTCTGCAACGTGGTCGATCCGGTGAAGGGACTGCCGTATACGCGTGACCCACGCTACGTCGCGCAGAAGGCCGAACAATATCTGACGAATTCCGGCATTGGTGACATCAGCTACTGGGGGCCTGAAGCGGAGTTCTTCATCTTCGATCGGATCCGCTTCGACGCGAGCGCGCAGTTCGCGTATCACTTCGTCGATTCCGACGAAGGCATCTGGAACAGCGGAGCCGACACCGATGCGCCGAACCTCGGCCACCGTCCTCGCTGGAAGGAAGGCTACTTCCCCGCTCCGCCCGCTGACACGTTGCAGGATCTGCGATCGGAGATCGTTCTCAAGATGATCGAGTGCGGTATCGATGTCGAAGTGCACCATCATGAGGTCGCGACAGGCGGACAGAACGAGATCGACATGCGCTTCGGCCCGCTCACCGAGATGGCCGACAAGCTGATGTTGTACAAGTACATCATCAAGAACGTCGCGCGAGCGCACGGCAAAACGGCGACGTTCATGCCGAAGCCGTTATTCGGTGACAATGGATCGGGCATGCATTGCCACCAGAGCATCTGGAAAGACGGAACGAATCTTTTCTTCGATCCGAAAGGCTACGCACTCATATCGCAGACCGCGAAATGGTACATCGGTGGTCTGCTCGCACACTCGCCTGCGTTGCTCGCGCTCTGTGCGCCGACGACTAACTCATATCGTCGGTTGGTGCCGGGCTTTGAAGCGCCTGTGAACCTCATTTATTCGCAACGGAACCGCAGCGCCGGCGTGCGCATTCCGATCTACTCGAAGAGTCCAAAGTCGAAGCGAATCGAGTATCGCTGTCCGGATGCATCATGCAATCCGTATCTGGCGTTCGCAGCGATGCTGATGGCAGGCCTCGACGGAGTTCGAAACAAAATCGACCCCGGTGAGCCTCTGGACAAAGACCTGTACGATCTCGAGCCGAAGGACGCAGCGAAAGTGAAGCAGGTGCCAGGCTCGTTGGCGGAGACACTCGACGCGCTCGAAGCCGATAACGCGTTCCTGCTCGAGGGGGACGTGTTCACGCCTGATCTCATCGAGACCTGGATCGACTACAAGCGCGCTAAGGAAGTCGACGTGATGCGGCTGCGGCCGCATCCGTACGAGTTCTATTTGTACTACGACACGTAGAAGGATTACGGCCTCAGGACTAACTGCCATCGACGATCGCAGTTAGTCCTGAGGCCGCACTCTTAAGTCTGGTGAGTTCCTGCGTCCCTACGCGATACGCTTCGCACATTAACGCTGCAAGCGCATCATCGATGTCGTCCGGCGACTCGAGTCGAAAATGAAGTCCGTACCCGAGGACGCCGAAATTCTCGACCCGGCGGAGCCGCGGATGATCCGCGCGACGCCGCAGCCATAGTCCAGCGTCCAGATAACTGTTGTGCACTACCGCGCCGGCGAATCGCACCCGCGCCATGATCACGATCCGCGATTTCTGAGCATAGGCAGTCACCGGGCCGCATGCGCGAGCTGTTGCAACCCACTTGTTCCATGTACGGCGCCGCTCGGCCGGTTTACCGCGAAAATGATCGGCTAGCCGCACGCGCACACACGAGTGCGACAGGTTCTTCGTCACGAACCGATGACCGCACTTCGGACACTTCCATAATGGAAGTTTTGCCATGACCGTCAGGCGGCAGCTACTAGGCTGTCAATGGCTCGATCACTTCGACGGAAATCGTTCCATCCTCACGCACTTCATTCGCCGCTCGATTCCGCCGGCTTCCTTCGCCGAGCCAGCTTCCCTCACAATCAGCCACAACGAATCAGCAAGCACGCGCACTTGCACAGTAGATGTTCTGCCGGACATGGCAGCCGGATTCTTCGCAACGGCAGCCGTCACCGACAACATCGAGTCCTTCACGACATACGTGCCCGCGCTGCCGACAAAGGGACGCCAGATCCGCACACGCTCTTCGTCAGTCGGACTGGCGCTCATCATCGGCCGGACAGCAAAACCGTCGACGTACGTGGTCGAGTAGTGGCGGTCCGTGAAGATGAAGAGTCCCGGCTGCATGTCACTCGTGTGAGTGCCCGAATCAGGGCCGGCAGTGACGACGACTTCTACCGGCTTCCAGACACCTCGGATGTCCGGGGACTGCGCATTCGCAGACACTGCGAAAAGCGCCACAAGGGCAAGTGAGTGTCGCACCATATCATGCCTCGCTTGTTGACCGCGCCTCGCGAAGGAACAGCAATCCCGTCACGATGATGCCCGTGTGGATGATGATACGAATCACCATCCCCACCAACGGATGTCCACGCGAAATGAGATAGGTGTCGCCAACGATCCCGCGCACCACTTCGATCGCAATCACCGCCCAGACAAGTGCTTTCGCCTGCTCGGCCTTCCACGAGAAGAAGAGGAGCGCCGCTCCTATTGCCGCGAACTCGAGCCCGAACGTAACCCACGCATCTACGACGGCCTTCGCCATCGCGTCACCCGCAGCTGCTCGCGCATTCGTGTCACTCGGCGCAACCGTGATGACGCGTCCCCGAACGAGCGCAGCGAGCACCGCCTGGAACAGGTAAAACACTCCAACGGCGCGCATCCACAGCTTGAGTCTCATCATTGGAGATGCTCCTGGCTTAGCGCGATTCTCCCTCCCTAGCGAAGAACATCGCTTGCCCGGGCGTCACTCGCCAGCATTCTCACCCTGCGCATCTGGAGGATGAAATACCCGGCCGGAATCCAGAGCAGCGCAACCGTAAGCCAGCCGACCAGCGAAGCACTGAACGTAAACGAGGTGGTCGCCGGCGGCGACGCCGACGGAACAATGTCCTTCGTATTGTTCACAGCTGCATGCAAGAGCATGACGAGCAGCAGACTCCCACCGGTGCGCCAGTACAACCACGCCATCGCGATCGAAATAGGTATCACCTCGAGCAGATACAGCGGAAATGATTGCCCGAACAGATCGCTTTCGCGAAAGAAGAAAATCGGTATGTGCCAGCTGGCCCAGATCACTCCGAGAATGATGCTTGCGAACGCTAAACCGAAACGATCCGACAAACGCGGCAGCGCATAACCGCGCCATCCGATCTCCTCACCCGCCTGCGCCCAAGTCGATATCAGAATCGCACCCGCCATTACATACCACGCTTCCGGGCCGAATCTCGGCCATGCACCGATCAATGCGCGATACGCAAGCGCGACCAGCAGCTTCACAGTCGGCATGTAGGCGATCGCGAACAGGTACCATCGCAAGCCGACATCCCACTTGAACACGCGACTGAACAGCGCCCGTGTCGCACCACGTCCGTCAGCTCGCTCAGTAAGCACGAGAGCGATGAGGCCAGGAGAGAATACGCCGAGCAGGAATAACGCACCCGCAAATGCGGCGCGTGGTGAGCCAGGTACGGTTCCACTCGAGATCTCACGAGACGCTAGCCAGCAGATCCACGCCGCAGCGTATGTGAGCGAGAAATACTTGATGAGAGAATTTCTCATCGCGCTCGCGCCTCAGCCGAGCCGCTGATTCTTTGCAGCCCGTCTGACGATTTCCTTGATCCGCTTCGCCCTATTTTCCGGACGCTTCACGTTGTTCAACCAATAGAGAAACTGCTTTCGCGTCGACGCGGGAAACCCATCGAAGTTCTTCGCGGCAGCCGGCTTCGCCTTCAGCGCCCTTGCCAGATCGTCAGGAACTTCCAGCGCTTCGATAGAGTCGAAATGGGTCCACATCCCGTTCGTCTTCGCGACCTCGATCGCATCGAGTCCCGGCTTCGCCATGAGCCCCTGCGCGATCAATCGCTCCACACGATCCTTATTCGACTTCGACCACGCACTCTTCGGCTTCCTCGGCGAGAAGTACTGCTTGTACTGAGCATCGTCGATTGGCCGCAACAGACTGTCGACCCACCCATAGCACAATGCTTCTTCGACTGCGTCGCCGTACTTCAATCGGTCGGCGCGGCTCGACTTCTTGTCGAATACGAGCCAGATCCCCGGAGACTTCGCGTGATTCGACTTGAGCCATTTTCTCCACGCTGCACGATCGGCTACGTAAACGTGTTCGGCAGCATCGAGTGCGCCCGTAGATGAGGACTTTACTTTAGCGGCCATTCGCAGTATCGGAGGCCCACGCAGTGAGCGCCTGCATATCCGCTGCACTGAGCCGGGCGTCGGGGTGAAGCGTGAGATAATACCAGAGGGGCATTCGGTGCGTCGCAGTCACACGTCCGATGTTCATCCGCATCGCGCGTTGAGTGACCACATCGTAGGAAGCCCAGTCGGAGAAATTCACGAACTGCCGCGCGCGATCGACATCACTGACAACCTGCCACGACATCGGCGCGACATACGCCCAGATCGGCCAGCGCGTTTCCGTTGAATGACAATCGTAGCAAGCGCGCCGCAGAATCCACTGCACGTTCCGGGAAGCCTCAGGATCGCCCGCGCCGAGACGATTCGTTCGGTGGACGGGGACGAATTGGATGGCGACGAAGACAATTAGCAGCAACCCCAGTGAGTACAGTAAGTAGCGCTTCATTTGCTTCGATTAGGCCGACTCGCTAACCCGCCTGGCTACTCAGGGGAAAATGCCCCGCTGCAGATATGCCATCGCCACTTTCCCGATGGCATTAATGAACGCGGCAGTGCGCAGATCCACTCCGCGATCCTTCTGGATCGTGCGAAGCTCCTGGTAAGCGGCGATCATCGTCTCCTCGAGGCCGGAGTTCACCAGCTCCTCCTCGCCTGCTGCCTGCGTCGCGCGCTCACGGTCGTCCATCGTGAAGTGAAGCTTCGTCAGGTGCTCGACACCCTGGAGTATCTGCTCATTGCTCCGCTCCTGGAACCGCTTCTCCATCCGG
>DATBRZ010000233.1:0-9929 GCA_036560025.1 Gemmatimonadaceae bacterium
ATCGGGAACGACGTCGCAATCTTCGAGGCGGTACACGGCTCCGCGCCTGACATCGCGGGAAAGAATATCGCGAACCCGACCGCGATTATCCTGAGCGCCGCGATGATGCTTCGGCACATGGGTGAAGGAGCCGCGGCGGAGGACATCGAGCAGGCCGTGCTCGTTACGCTCGAGAGCGGAGTTCGAAGCGCAGACATGCCCGGCGAATCGAAGCCATCGTCAACGAAGGAGTTTGCCGACGCTGTGATCGCGAATCTTGGCAAGGATTCGGCGTTGTCAGTCGGCGGCCGCGATTTCAAAGCGGTGCGTCTACCTGCTGCGAGCAACAAAGTATCGACAGTCAAAGTCAGAACGCGATCGGTAACAGGCATCGACGTTTACATCGAAAGCTCGATGTCGCCCGAAGACCTCGCGGAATCGCTCAACGAGGCGTCGAGTGGAACGACATTCATCCTTCAGGTTATCACCAATCGAGGGAGCACCGTGTTTCCCGGAAGCGATCGATCAGTGTCACTCGTCGATCACTACCGGTGCCGATTCATGGCGAAGGATCGCTTCAGGGGTGTCACCAATCCGGAGATCCTTTCGCTCCTCACACACATCGGCGAGGCGCACACCTGGATGCACGTCGAAAAACTCCAGCTGTTCGACGGTGAGGACGCGTTCAGCCGGACGGCGAAATAGACCGGCTACCGGTAACCGGCTACCCGTTGCCGGTTTTTACAAAGCTCTTACTGCAGAGCGTGCCAATCCGCGTTTAATCTTCAACCAGAGCTCACTTAACAGGACACAACTCGACAAATGACAAGATTTCTCCTTCGGTCGGCACTCGTCGTGCTTGCCGCACTCCAGCTGGTGCCCCCGCGCGATGCCAACGCACAGGCATCAAAGCCGGTCGAGCCAACGCCCGCTCCACTTCCGCTCAAATACACCGGGAAGACAACGGGCGCGGCCATCACGCCTGCCGACCTGATGACACGGCTGTACATCTTCGCCGACGACTCGATGACAGGTCGAAAGGCGGGAACGGTGGGCGGACTGAAAGCCACCGCCTACATCGAGCGTGAAGTTCGACGACTCGGCCTCAAACCGGCCGGCGACAGTGGGACCTACTTCATGAAGGTCCCCCTGGTGCGGCGCGTTCTCGACCCGGCCTCATCACTTCGAGTCGACACCGCGACGCTAAAGCTCGGCACCGACGTCTTTGCAGCGCTGAGCGGAACGGGACCGGTTCGCCCCATCGAGGGAAAGCAGATCATCTACGGCGGTACTCCCTCGGACACGGCGACGTTCATCAAGCCCGATCAGGCGGCCGACAAGCTCATTCTGATCACCGGCTCGGCACGCGGACTGTCGCGGCGTCTACCCGAAGCTGCGGGTTTCATCGTGCCGATTCTAGACCAGCAGATACCCCTCGTCCGCGCCCAGCTCGCCGATCCGCCGACAGTTCTCCAGACCGATGAGCCGACGTCCACATCGCGGGCCACGATCTACGTTCCGCTCTCCAAGGTTCCACAGTTGCTCGGAATCCCGCTCGATAGCGTGCGTCCGGGAAGCCTGGGCAAGGTGGTGCATGGTGAGTTGAAGTTCACGTATCCTGAAGCGCCGGCTCGGAACGTCGTCGCGATAATTCCAGGAAGCGATCCGAAGTTGCGCAACCAGTACGTCGCTATCGGCGCGCACAACGACCACCTCGGCATACGTCGTTCTGGACCAGTCGATACCGACTCGCTTCACGAGTACAACAAGCTGTACGAGCGCGCGTATGTCGCGCAGACAGGGAAGGGAACGGAATACCCCGGCAGCGGACTTTCACGCGAAGAGGCGGCAGCCATCAAGGTGAATGTCGACAGTCTTCACCGTCTCCGCCCGGCGCGGCTCGACTCGATCTATAACGGCGCCGATGATGACGGATCAGGCTCGGTCGGCGTGCTCGAGATCGCCGAGTGGTTCGCGAAAACACCGGTGAAGCCGAAGCGATCGATCATCTTCGTCTGGCATACGGGCGAGGAGCTGGGGCTGTTCGGCTCCGAGTATTTCACTGATCACCCCACAGTTCCGCGTGATTCGATCGTCGCACAACTCAACGTTGACATGATCGGGCGCGGAGGCGCGCCTGACGTTCCCGGCGGTGGGCCGAATTACGTGGAGCTGATCGGAAGCCGGCGTTTATCAACCGAGCTCGGTGACCTGGTCGAGCAGGTGAACAAAACGAAGGGGTACAACATGAAGTTCGATTACGCCTTTGATGCGACGGGTCATCCGGAGCAGATCTACTGCCGAAGCGATCACTACGAGTACGCGCGGTACGGCATCCCGATCACATTCTTCACCACGGGTGGACACAGCGATTATCACCAGCTAACGGACGAGCCGCAGTACATCGACTACGCGCATCTGGCGAAGATCTCGCGCTTCATCGGTGACGTTGCCCTGTCTGTGGCGAACCTCGATCACCGAGTTGTGGTGGATAAGCCGAAGCCGGATCCGAAGGGGACCTGCGTCCAATAGCATCGTGACGTTGCTCGGGTTCGGAAAGGCACGAAGGCCGTTCGATGAAGAAATCGTAGATTATTGGCGACTCGATTCGGGATCTCTCGATGAGCGCCTCTCCCTCCCTCGATCGCCGCGCCTTTACCGCCTACTTCTCGAGCCTCGGGCTCGGCTCAACCCTTCTGCCCGGAATACTGTGGGCGAAAATCAGCGAGGGTGCGGAGATCACCGCTTCCACCATCGCCTCCGCTGAGGAGCTCGCCGGCCTCAAGTTCGACGACGCCGAGCGAACGATGATGCTCGAAGGGTTGAAGACGCAGGAGCAGAGAATCGAGGCGCTGCACAAAGTCGCGCTCGACAACTCGATACCGCCGGCAATCGTGTTCAATCCGCTCCCCGCGGGAAAGCAGCCGCCGCGTGGGATGAGAAAGGCGATGGTTCGCGGACCGGTGAAGCTCAGAAACGTCTCGTCCAATCTCGAGGAGCTTGCCTTTCTTCCGGTGACCGAGCTGTCCGAGCTCGTGCGTCGTCGCCGCGTCACCCCGTCTCAGCTCACGCAGATGTACCTCACGCGGATCAAGAGGTACGACCCGGTTCTGAAATGCGTGATCTCGCTCACTGAGGAACGTGCGCTGGCGCAGGCTCGAGTTGCCGACGCTGAAATTGCACGGGGGAAGTATCGCGGACCACTCCACGGAATTCCGTGGGGCGCGAAGGATCTCCTCGCGGTGAAGGGATACAAGACGACCTGGGGCGCCGGACCGTTCAAGGATCAGGTGATCGATCAGGATGCAACGGTTGTCGAGCGACTCGACGCAGCCGGCGCGATTCTCATCGCGAAGCTGACGCTTGGCGAGCTGGCACAGGGTGACGTGTGGTACGGCGGAACGACGAAAAACCCATGGAAAGTCGATCAGGGGTCAAGCGGTTCGTCGGCAGGGCCGGCATCGGCAACTGCCGCGGGACTCATCGGATTCGCGATCGGGAGCGAGACGCTGGGCTCCATCTCATCGCCGTCGACGCGATGCGGAACAACCGGGCTTCGTCCGACGTTCGGCCGCGTTCCTAAAACCGGCGCGATGGCGCTGTCATGGTCGATGGACAAGCTCGGCCCCATCTGCCGAAGCGTTGAAGACTGCGCGCTCGTCCTCGATGCCATTCACGGACCTGACGGAAAGGACTTGAGCGCGATTGCCGCGGGATTCAATTGGGATGCGTCACTGTCACCAAAGAGTCTCAGAATAGGATACGTGAAAGCTGCGTTCGATCTTCCGGTTACAGACCCCAAGGATGAAAAGCGCACGATGCATGCGACCAAGAAATTCGACGACGCCGCGCTCGGAGTTCTTCGAGGCCTCGGAGTGAATCTGATCGAGGTGCAGCTGCCGGATCTCGCGTATGATGCGATGCGAATAATCCTGACCGCGGAAGCAGCAGCTGCGTTCGACGATCTCACTCGCAGCGATCGCGACAAGGAGCTGGTCCAGCAGACGCGGAATGATTGGGCAAACACGTTTCGCACCGCGCGCTTCATTCCCGCTGTCGACTATGTGAACGCGAACCGAGTTCGGACGACTGCAATTCGCGCGTGGGATGAATTGATGAAGAAGGTTGACGTGATCGTCACTCCGACCGGTGCGGCGAACCTGCCGCAGCTCGTCGCCACGAATCTCACGGGACACCCTGCGGTGATAATTCCGAATGGCTTCAGAGACGACGGTACACCGGTGTCTCTCACTTTCCTCGGCGGATTGTTCGAAGAGGCGAAGGTGCTGGCCGTCGCGAACGCGTATCAACGCGCGACGGGATTTCATCTCGTTCATCCGGCGGTCCCGCTGAATCCGCCGCCGGCCCCGAAGAGCTGACGTCATTGATCGATCCGACACCGGTCGTGCTCGACGGAATACGGGTGCGCCTCGAGCCGATGACGATGCATCACCTCGATGCGTTGGCCGAGGCAGGCGGGTATGACGAGCTGTGGAGATGGACCCGGTCGAACGCGTCGACGCGCGAGCAGATGCAGGAGTATATGGAGGAAGCGCTTGCTTCACAGCGCGCGGGCACCGCGATGCCGTTCGTTACGATCGACAAGCCATCGAGCACGATCGTCGGCAGCACCCGCTTCGGAAACATCGACATCGAGAATCGAAAGGTCGAGATCGGATGGACGTGGGTGACGCCACGGTTTCAGCGAACGTACGTGAACAGTGAGGCGAAATACCTGATGCTGACCCGTGCGTTCGATGTGTGGGGATGCGTTCGAGTCGAGCTCAAGACGGATCTGTTGAATGCGAAATCGCGGGCGGCGATGTTGCGGCTCGGCGCGCTCGAGGAGGGGGTCCTGAGGCGGCACATGATCACCCAAGCCGGCCGGTACCGGGACACGATTTACTACAGCATTCTGGACGACGAATGGCCGACGATCCGGAATCGCCTCCGCCTGGAGATTTCCCGGGTCACTGCACCCAAGCAGTAGGCCCGATTACTATTGTAGGCGGCTTCCGGCAGCGTCTTTTTTAGGGCGGACTTGTCCGCGGCGGAAACATTTGTATCTTGCACGTGCAAGAGCGCGACGCCGAGTATCCGGGCTGACGCGAGACGCAAAATCCTGACTGTTTTGTATTCGCGCGGAACTCAAGAGCCCACGAGTGTAAGAATGCAGTCCGCAGTCTGGCGGATCGTGATGACTTTTCTAGGAGGAAGGCAGATGCCCCGTTTTGTCTCGGTGTCACTCGCAGTGTTCGCCTCGACTGCCCTCGTTGCGTGCAGCGAAACCCCGGTTACCGAGCCCAATGCGATTCAAACGAACGCGACTCCAATATTCACAGTTTCCGATAACGCCCAGGTACTTGCCGGACGCTTCATAATTACCGTTCGCGATGGCGTGAGCCCGCGGGCAGTCGCCGCCGATCACGGCGTAACCCCCGATTTTGTTTACACGCACGCATTAAATGGCTTCGCTGGCTCGATGGCCGACGCAGCGCGCGACGGATTGCTCCGAGATGCGCGCGTGTCGCGGGTCGAGCCGGACGGAATAGCAGAGGCGTGGACTAGCCAATCGCCCGCTACCTGGGGGCTCGATCGCATCGACCAGGGGGCTTTGCCACTCAACAACACGTACACGTACACGAACACGGGCTCGGGCGTTACAGCGTATATCATCGATACAGGTATCCAGATCAGTCACACTGATTTCGGCGGACGTGCTTCAGTGGGTTACGATGCGATTGGTGACGGTCGGAATGGACTCGATTGCAACGGGCACGGGACGCACGTCTCTGGAACCACCGGTGGCTCGACGTACGGTGTCGCCAAATCAGTCACGCTCGTCGCGGTACGGGTGCTCAATTGCAGCGGGTCGGGAACCTGGAGCGGTGTTATCGCCGGTCTGGACTATGTAACGGGGGACACTCGTCGTCCGGCGGTCGGAAACATGTCGCTCGGCGGCGGAGCGAGCACATCGGTCGACGACGCGGTGAAGCGGACGATCGCTTCGGGAGTTGCGATGGCGGTCGCAGCCGGAAATGGAAATCAGGGCGGAAGGGCGCAGGACGCTTGCAAGTATTCTCCGGCCCGTGTTCCCGAGGCGATGACGATCGGTGCCACCGACAAAACCGACACGAAGACATCGTGGTCGAACTACGGCAACTGCGTCGACTGGTTCGCGCCCGGACTCGGCATCACTTCCGACTGGTTGAACGGCGGAACGAATACCATCAGCGGCACTTCGATGGCGACGCCGCACACGACCGGTGTTGCTGCGCTCTACCTGCAGGGGAATAGCAGCGCGACGCCGCAGCAGGTTCGCGACGCACTTTATGCGGCAACGACAAAAGGCGTTGTGAACAGCTCGAAAACCGTTAACAACCACCTGCTCTTCACCAACTACTAATCGACTTTGGAAGAAAAGCCGGCTCCTGATGGGAGCCGGTTTTTTTTTGCTCCTGATTGGCGCTACCCCATTCCGCTGCTGGTACGGGCGCCCGCTTCGTAGTCATCGGTTTGTATATTCTTCGATCATGTCACACAAAATGACTTCCGGCGTCAGTCACCACCGCTGGGAAGACATGCCGAAGGAGCGTGTCACTGATCTTCTCGAGCGACGCCTGATCACCGGCGATCGCATGATGCTGGCGCACGTGTACCTCGCCAAGGGATGCATCGTCCCGAAACATTCGCACGAGAACGAGCAGCTCACCTACATACTCGATGGCGCACTGCACTTCTGGCTTGGCGAGGATCAGACGGAGCAGATCGTGGTGCGGTCAGGTGAAGTGCTGCACATCCCATCGAATGTCCCGCACAAAGCCGAAGCCCTCGAGGACACGCTCGACGTCGACGTATTCAGTCCTCCGCGACAGGACTGGCTCGACAAAACCGACGATTATCTCCGGAAGTAGATGAACCTCGGTCTCGTCGGTCGGGTCGCGCTAGTCACGGCCGCGAGCAAAGGGCTCGGACGCGCAGTCGCCGAAGAAATGGCCGCCGAGGGCGCGACGGTCGCGATGTGCGCGCGCGGAGAGGCCGCACTTCGCGACGCAGCCGGGTTGGTCGCGTCAAAGGGAAATCAGGTACTGCCGATCATTGGTGATGTTTCACGCCCGGAAGATGTCGAGCGCATCGTTGGCGAAACAATCTCGCGCTTCGGGCGCATTGACATTCTCATCAACAACGCAGGCGGCCCGCCGTCCGGGCCTTTCGAATCGCTGACCCCGTCGCAATGGGAAGAAGCGATCCGACTGACGTTGCTCAGCGCGGTGAATCTCACGCGGCTCGTGCTGCCGGGAATGAAGGAACGGCGATGGGGACGGATCATCAATGTCACATCGATCACGGTCAAGCAGCCGGTTGACGGATTGATGTTGTCGAACAGCATCCGGGCGGCTGTAACGGGATTTGCGCGCACGCTCGCAAACGAGGTTGCGACGTTCGGGATAACCGTGAACAATGTTCTTCCCGGCTTCACGCGAACGGAGCGCGTTGAAGAGCTCGCGCGTCAAACCTCGGAGCGCGAAGGAATCACAGTCGACGAAGCGCTGGGAAGATCGATAGCGCAGATCCCGATGCGGAGACTCGGCGAGCCGCGCGAGTTTGGTGCGGCAGTTGCCTTTCTCGCGTCGGAGCGCGCCAGCTACATCACAGGAGTGTCACTTTCAATAGATGGAGGATGGATCAAGGGACTGCTCTAACTCACCAGACTGCCGCAACGAGCACTGGGTGCAAGTAACGGAAATGTGGCAGCGCAAGTTAAAAACTTTTGGAGATTCCTCACCCCGTCCCCTAGATTCCTTCGATGGCACGGTCACCCCGTCGTACTAGAAAAAACAGCGCGGATACCACTGACGAGGCCGAAGGCAAACGCACCGTCGCTCGTCCGCGCACGCCGTACGACACCCTTCCCGAAGAGTCGTTCGACCGTATCGCGCGAATCGTCTCCGCTGCGCTCCGCGTTCCTGTCGCAATCGTGTCACTCACCGACGGCGACCGGCACATCGTCAAGAGCAGCATCGGATTCCAGGGACGATCGAAAGTCTGGCGGCGAGTGCCACTCGCGCTGAGCTATTCGCGCGACGCAATGGCCTCTGGCAAACCGGTGATGATCGGGGACGCAACTGAATCCGCCGCGGCGGTTGGCCACAAAGTCTCGCCCGATGGAGTCGCGTATGCCGTTGCACCACTTGTCACGAACCATGGCTTCGTGCTCGGAACGGTTTGCGCGATCGACCCCTCGCCCCGAGCGTGGACAGACATCGAAACCGGATGTCTGCTCGACATCGCGAACTCGCTCGTAGCAGAGCTCGAGCTCAGCAGTGATGTGCTTGCCAAGCGCGCAACACAGGAGCATCTGCTCTACAGTACGCTGCATGACGCATTGACCGGACTTCCCAACCGATCATTGTTCGTCGAGCGTCTTCGTCACGCCATGCGGCGCACGTCGCGTCATCCCGACGACATCTTCGCTGTCCTCTTCCTCGATCTCGATCGATTCAAGGAAGTCAACGACAATCTCGGTCACTTTGCTGGTGACGAGCTGTTGCGCGCCGTCGCCCGGCGGCTCGAGGCGTGCCTCCGTCCCGAAGACACAGTGGCACGCCTGTCAGGCGATGAGTTCGTAATTCTGCTCGAGAGCATCGCCGAGATCAGCGACGCGGGACGCATCGCGGAGCGGATCGAGGAAGCGCTTTCGTTTCCCATCAATCTTGGCGGGGCGGAAATCACTACATCGGCCAGCATGGGAATCGTCACGAGCTCGCTTGCACAGGACCAGCCGGAGCAGCTCCTGCGGAGTGCCGACATGGCGATGTATCGAGCAAAGGCCGCGGGTCGTGCGCGCTACGAGATGTTCGACCGCACCATGCACGCCGATGCGCTGCACCGCCTGCAGCTCGAGACCGATCTGCGTCGGGCGGTCGAGCGAAATGAATTTCGCCTGCACTACCAGCCCGTCATCTCGCTGAAGACGGGAAGAATCACCGGCCTCGAGGCATTGCTCCGCTGGGAGCATCCTGAGCGCGGTCTCGTTCAGGCGGCCGATTTCCTTCCGGTAGCTGAAGAAACCGGCCTCATCGTTCGCGTCGGACGCTGGGTGCTCGGCGAAGCATGTGCTCAGCTTCGGCAATGGCAGCGCGCTCGGCGACATGGAGATCCGCTGACAATAGGTGTGAATCTGTCGGTGCGTCAGTTCGCGCAGCCCGATCTCGTCAATCACCTGTCACGCGTGATCTCCGAGAGCGGAATTCCACCTGAAAGTCTGCGCGTGGAAATCACGGAGAGTGCGATCATCGATCGCGGCGGAACGGCAGCGTCCGTACTCGAGCAGATTCGCGCGCTCGGGGCCCGCGTTCACCTCGATGACTTCGGCACCGGCTATTCGCCGCTCATTTATCTGCATCGGCTTCCCATCGATGCGATCAAGGTGGACCGCGCCTTTGTCAGCACGATGGACAGCGATGAGAAAAATCTCCAGCTCGTGCGAACGATCCTGACATTCGCGCGGATTGTCGGCTTGAGCACTGTTGCCGAAGGTATCAGCTCGGCCGAGCAGCTCCGGGAGCTGCGCACGCTGGAGTGCGAGCATGGACAGGGGTATCTATTTTCCGCGCCGATTCCTCATGATGCAGTAGCGGACCTCCTTGCAGCGGACCCTGTCTGGTAGAAAGGCGGTTACCGGTTACCCCGCATTCGTTCAGTTGTTGTAAGAGTTTTGCCTGAATCTGCGCGCCGTCCTGACGTCGCTGCGCCGGAGTGTTAACATGCTGGAAAATCCGCATGCCGCGGCCGGCAACTATAACGCTCAACACCATTCCACCATGAAACGAGCGATAGTCTTTTCCTTCTTCTTCGCTCCCGCGCTCGTACTCGCCCAGAATCCGCCACTGCCGGCGACTCAACAGGGGGCGCCGCTTCGCGTGGCGACGGCGGCGCGACGCACAGGT
>DATBRZ010000234.1:0-3359 GCA_036560025.1 Gemmatimonadaceae bacterium
CAGCGGAATCTTCTATCGGGCGACGGAGCAGGTGCCCATCATCTATGAAGGTGCGCCCGAGATGCAAGTCCTGGACGATGCCCGCCATCCGGACGGCAAGTCACAGCTGACATCTGCAGGTGCCAACTATGGTCTCTGGCCTGCGCCGCGCGGAGTCGTGCATCCCGCAGGCGAATGGAATCATGCGCGCATTCTTGTGAACGGCAATCACGTGGAGCACTGGCTCAACGGGACCAAGATGGTTGAGTACGAGCTGGGCAGCGCCGAGTGGAAGGATCGTGTCGCGAAGAGCAAGTTCAACGCGTGGCCTCTCTACGGGACGGCGCCGCAAGGTCACATCGGACTTCAGGATCACGGAGACCGCGTAGAGTACCGCAACATCAAGATCAAGGTGCTCCCATGACAGATCGCCGAACTTTCCTCAGGGCGGTCGGCGCAGCTGCAGGAACGATGGCGCTGGGTTGGCCGCCGCTCTCCGTAGAGATCAAAGAAAAATCGAGACGGCTCGAGCGAATCGGACTGCAGCTCTACACAGTTCGGGACCTGATGGACAAGGATTTCGAAGGGACGCTCAAAGACGTCGCGGCGATCGGATACAAGGAAGTCGAGTTCGCGGGATACTATGGGCGCTCACCGCGTGAAGTTCGCGCGCAGCTCAATCGGCTGGGGCTTAGCTCGCCCGCGGCGCACATAGGCGTCGACACTCTCACGAAGGATTGGGAGAAAACGATCGAGAACGGCAAGGTCATGGGGCACAAATACCTGATCGTTGCATACATCGATGAAAAGCAGCGCACGCTCGACGATTTCAAGAGATTCGCCGATCTCTTCAACAAAGCGGGTGAGACAGCGCGAAAGGCGGACGTTCATCTGGGATACCACAATCACGACTTCGAATTCAAGCCGACGGACGGGCAGCTTCCATATGATGTCCTGCTCGAACGGACAGACCCCAAGCTCGTCAAGCTGGAGATGGACCTTTTCTGGATCACCAATGGCGGTCAGAGTCCATTCACTTACTTCAATAAGTATCCGGGCCGATTCGTCGCGGTGCATGTAAAAGACAGGACTTCGGACGGGCAGATGGTCGATGTTGGAAAGGGTAACATCGATTTCGCCAAGATCTTTGCTCAGCGCGATAAGGCAGGCATCAAATACTTCTTCGTCGAGCACGACAAACCGGAGCCATCCGCACTCGGCAGCGTGAAAGCGAGCTACGAGTACCTCAAGCAGTTGAGATTCTGAGCCGGGGGTTTGAGCGTTGAGCCGCCTCACTCGACGCGAAATGCTGGCGGCAGTTGCGGCCGCCGCGGGCACGACGGTGCTCGGTGGCTTCGCCTCAGCGGCAGCGTGCGCGCCGGCAGCGGCGCGCAAAGGACGTCTCAAGCAGTCGGTGTCGCGCTGGCCCTACTCGAGCATTCCACTTCCCGAGTTCTGCAAAGCGTGCGCGGGCATGGGACTCAAGGCCATCGATCTCCTGCAGCCCGCCGACTGGGACGTCGTGCGCGACTGCGGTCTCGTGTGCTCGATGGGTTATCCAACCGAGCGGAAGGATTTTCTCAGCAACGGATTCAACAATCGCGCGAGCCATGCGATGTTGCTCGGGGAGCTGGAGCGCACGATTCCCGTCGCCGCGAAGCATGCAGTGCCGAACGTCATCGCAATGTTTGGAAACAGGCAGGGGCGGAGTGATGCCGAGGGCATCGCGGCATGCGTGGACGGATTGAAACGGATTGCGCCGCTTGCCGAGGAGCAGAAGGTCAACGTGTGTGTGGAGCTGCTCAACAGCAAGGTGGATCACAAGGACTATCAGGGCGATCACACCGCGTTCGGCGTGGAAGTGATGAAGGGCGTAGGCTCACCGCGAGTCAAGCTCCTCTACGACATCTACCACATGCAGATCATGGAGGGAGATGTCATTCGAACGATTCGCGACAACATTGCGTACATCGCGCACTTTCACACTGGCGGCGTTCCGGGTCGCCACGAGCTCGATGACACTCAGGAGCTCAACTGGCGGACCGTCGCGAAAGCGATCGCCGACACCGGGTTCAGCGGATTTCTCGCGCATGAGTTCACGCCGACGCGCGATCCGCTCACATCGCTGAGGGAAGCTGTAGCGATCTGCGACGTCTGATCGAACGGACGCCGGACGCCGGACACCGGTCGCCCGACGCCGGTCGCCGGTCGCCGGACACCGGTCGCCGGTCCGGCCCTCGCGGTAAATCGATACAACTTGTCAGATTTGGCGGTCGTCGGCAGGTAGAAGCTTGAGAGATTGTTCATACGAAATCAGTCTCAAGCTCAGGAGCAAGGTCATGACAACCGCCGCCGCCACAGAATACACCATCGATTCGATTCTCGATCAGCTCGACCGCTTCCACCAGCGCGCGACTTACGGCGCTGTCGCCGGCCTCGTTGATTCATCGCCACGCTCGCTCATGTCTGGTCGCGAGCGCACTCAGCGATCGTCATGGATCGTGAGCAGAAAGGACGGTAAGCCGACCGGATACACGCCGGACCAGACCCATCCGGCAATCGCCGAGCGCGAGCGGATCCTCGGCAACGCCGAGGCGCTCAGGAGCTGGCTGGACAATCCGGAAGGCGCCCTGCACTCCTTTAGGCATCAAATGATGCATATTTGATGCAGACAAAAGGAGGCAGGGTGCGCACAACATTGAATCTCAATGATGAGCTGCTGAATAAAGCGCGCAGGCTCAGCGGAATCGAGGAGCGCACGGCATTGATACACGAGGGTCTTCGCGCTCTCATCTCGCGCGAGAGTGCGCGCCGACTCGCCCGGCTCGGCGGAAGCGACCCGAACGCCAGATCGGTTCCGCGTCGCCGACTCCCTCGTGGATGATTCTCGTTGACACTTCGGTCTGGATCGACCACTTCCGACGCTCTGAGGCACATCTGGTCGTATTGCTCGAGAGCGAAGAAGTGCTCGTACATCCATTCGTCACAGGAGAAATCGCCTGCGGCAATCTCCGCAATCGAAGGCTCATTCTCGATTATCTCGGAGCTCTCCCACAAGCGACAGTCGTAACCGAAGAGGAAGCCCGCGCGCTGATCGAAAATCGCTCCCTTAGCGGTCGGGGCATCGGTTATCTGGATGTCCATCTCCTCGCATCAACCGCAATCCATGAGGAGGCGCGATTGTGGACACTCGACGAGCGGCTCGCTCAGGTCGCCGGAAGACTCGGACTGCAGTACCAGCCGTCATGATCACGCGCGGGCGCTGCGTGTGCGCCCGCGCAAAGAACGCTTCAGTCGTCGTCTCCGTGGTGTGCTCCGGTAACACCGTTTTTGAACTGCGGCCCGAACTCGACCAGCTTTCCGTTCAGCGCAACCAGATT
>DATBRZ010000235.1:0-6209 GCA_036560025.1 Gemmatimonadaceae bacterium
TTACGGGAAGTACCTGCCTCTCTTCGTGAAGAAGGGCGCTCGCTAGGGGCCGATCCCTCCTTCGGCGCATCACTCGCTGGATAACGAGCTCGAAGTAAGGACAGCGCAGCTCGTGCTGGCTGCCTCAGGAGGGATCGGCCCCTAGCTCGCTGTAACCGGTGCGACGACTCCGCCGGTTCGCAGTACCTCAGCAAACTCCAGCGGCA
The DNA here is from genome assembly GCA_036560025.1 of Gemmatimonadaceae bacterium. Classification (GTDB taxonomy): domain Bacteria; phylum Gemmatimonadota; class Gemmatimonadetes; order Gemmatimonadales; family Gemmatimonadaceae; genus UBA4720. The sequence goes on from DATBRZ010000235.1 coordinate 207, forward strand.
ATCCGCTTTGGCCGATTCCGTCGGCTATTCGCTCGATGTCGTACTCGACGCGCACGAATTCGACGCGGCGTCCCTCGTCTCCCAGATCGACGATCACATAACACGCGCGCGGATCACCGTCCTTCGGCCGGCCGACCGAGCCGGCATTCACGAACCGCACACCATCGACGAGGCGTGTCCATGGTTTGTGCGTGTGACCGAACGCGATCACATCGCCGGATCGAGCACCGGCAATGCCTGCCATCTTCGAGCAGAAGGAGTCCGGTCGATCCTCGGTCCAGTACAGAGTGTTGAGCGTTGGCGCGCCATGAACGAGGATGAGCGTCGGACCCGAAGCGTGACCGCCTGCAGGCCGAACGTCGATGCGAAACGGTAAAGCGTCGAGTGCGCGCCTCGTGTCGTCAGATACCGTTTGCTTCGTCCATTCGAAGCTCAGATGCGACAGCTCTTCCTGATGCGGATTCTCATACGCGCATCCGCAGTGATGATAGTTGGTGGCGACTGTCGAATCGTAGTTTCCCGAGACTCCCGCAATTCCTTTGTCGCTGAGCAGGCGAACGGTTTCGTTCGGCCACGGTCCGTAGCCGACGAGATCGCCAAGGTGATACGTGACGTCAATGCCGTCTCTTCGCTCGATGTCGGCGAGCACCGACTCCAGCGCGGGGAGATTTGCGTGGATATCGCCCAGGAGAGCAAAGCGCGACATCAGGACGGGGATGGCACAGCGTCGTCGTCATCGAGCCGCATCAATACGGCCGACGACGGACACAGATCTGTGAATTCAGAGCTGCTTTTGATTTCCGCGGGCGCGGTGTCGCGATCCACCTTCACGAATCCGAGCGCGGGGAAGTAACTGTCGGCTGTCGTTGTGAGTAGGTAGATATCGCTGACGCCGCGAGCTCGAGCGTACGAGATGGCGCTCTCGACTACCGAGCGTCCGATGCCTTTGCCGCGCATTGCTTCACTCGCGGCGACCGATCGCAGAAGACCGTACGAGCCGTGGCGTTCGACCCCCGCAACCCCGACGATCGGACCACCCGCCTCCGCGACAACGAATTCATCGAGCGACCGAGCATTCACGTCCGCGATCGGAAGATGACACTCCTCGAGCAGCGCGCGCACCTGGTCGAGGTCATCCGCTCGAGCGCGCCGCACAGACACGGCCTGATCTACGGTCATCGTTCGCTCCCTCCGGTTTAGCTGCAGCACCGCGGCTCGCAGCAGCGCTCGGCGGGCTTAGTCGCCCGGATGAACGCGCTCGCGATCCTTCCGTCAATCTCGACGGAGACGCGACGCGTTTCCAGTCCTGTTCCTTCGAGGAAGGCCGCGGCGTCCGACGCCGAATAGACGCGTGTCGGCTCGACATCGATCGATTCGAATCCGGCGTCTTTGAGAAGCGACTTGTACTCGTTCTCTTCGAGCGCTCCAGCAACGCAGCCGACCCAAAGCTCCATGTTGCGCCGCAGCTCCGCCGGTACCTCGCCACGGACCACCACGTCGGAGACGGCGAAGCGGCCACCTGGCTTGAGCACCCTGAATGCCTCTTTGAGCACTTTCGATTTATCCGCGGAGAGATTGATGACGCAGTTCGAGATGATCACGTCTACCGAACTGTCGGGCAGTGGGATTGCCTCGATCTCTCCCTTCAGAAACTCGACGTTCTCCGCTCCCGTACGCTGCTTGTTGTGCTCGGCCAGCGCCAACATGTCATCGGTCATGTCGAGACCGTATGCCTTTCCGGTTGGTCCCACTCGCTTGGCGGAGAGCAGCACGTCAATTCCGCCACCCGATCCGAGGTCGAGAACGGTCTCGCCTTCTCGAAGCTCGGCCAGAGCGGTCGGATTACCGCACCCAAGCGACGCGAGAAGCGCTTCTTCAGGGATGCCGGCAGTTTGCCCTTCTTCATAGAGATTGGCGGTAATTGGATCCCATGCTTCACTCGATGCGGACCCGCAGCCGCAGCTCGATCCGCAGCAGCTTGCGGCTCCTTCGCCCGCAGCGACCCGGCGCGCGGCCTCTCCGTATTTCTGCTGGACGGTTGTCTTCAGATCGCTGGCACTCATTCCTGACATTCCTTTATCCTCTAATCAAAAAAAGTTGATGGATTGTCCAAAAAAAATCAGCCACAACATTCGGCCTGAGCGCGGCGGCTCGGCCGAAGCGCGCGAAGGGCCGATTCCATCTCGTCCAGCCGATCTCGGTTGATGGAGTAGTGCACCCATCGTCCGTCGCGTCTGTCGGTCACGATCCCGGCGTCCTTGAGAACCTTGAGGTGAAACGACAGCCGCGATTGCGCCGCGTCGAGCGCATCAGTCAGGTCGCACACGCACCGCTCACCTGACGCGAGCATCGAGACAATCTCGAGGCGCGTCTCATCAGAAAGCGCATGGAACCAGGACGCAGCCTTCGCCTGGGATTTTGGCGAGCGGATCTGAACCAAGGTTGACATGACGGGAATATATCAAAAAATATTGATGAGTCAAGGGAGATTGCGGCCTCAGGACCAACAGCCATCGACGATCGACGACTAGTTGCGAATTGCGGATGGGCGCAACTGCGCCGTGTCTTTACGCTTCCCGCTCATCCTCAGTTCGCACTTAGTCCTCGATCGTCAATGGTAGTTGGTCCTGAGGCCGCAATCTTAACGATCCTCGAGTAGCTCCCTCGCCTTTGATCTGATCATCGAGTCTTTCGTCGTCCTCGCAATCTCCGCTAGCGCTTCGTAGCCCGCGTCATCCAGCTCCGACAGCGCTTCGAGCGCCGACATTTTGATCGATTCCGATGGATCGGCGAGCAACGTACGGAGAAAACCGACCGCTGCACTCGAGGACGAGTTGTTTCCGTACGCCTCGATTGCCTCCTTCCTGAGCTCGACGCTGATGTTCGACTTCGCGATCGACTCGAGCGCGGCACGCGCGGACATGCCCTCGATTTCGCTGAGCGCCTCGATGGCCTTCTTGCGCACGTTGTAATTCGGATGATCCCGCACTAGTCGGGTCAGTGCGGGTACAGCTTCCGATTGATACCGAGTCTCGCCGAGCGCTTCGACGGCTTCGAGCTGCACGTATTCGTCCGAGCTCTCCTGAATCAGCTTGAGTAGAGTGGAAACCGTTCTCGGGTCATCGATCTGCGCCAGCGACTCGACAGCTTTGCGCCGAAGTGAAGAAGAGCCAGGCGACGTTGCCAGCTTGTTCAGCGACTCGAATGCTTTTGAGGGAGTGGATGCGTCCGACAACGCCTCCACTGCCTCGAGCCGTACAGCGTCATCCCGATGTGAAGCAACGATTGCATCGAGAGCCGCTACGGCGGCCGGAGTATCGAGGTCGGCAATCGCTTCTACAGCAGCCTTGCGCACCGACTCGTCGCCTTCATTGACAAGCCGGCGCAGAACATTGAGGGCTTCGCTCGTATTCTCGGCCTCACCGATCGACTCGACCGCCTTCACGCGAATCTCTGAGTCTTTCGCATCTCTGGCGATGTCGACGAGCGACGCGAATCCAAGGGACTCCGGCATTTCGCCAAGCGCCTCGACGGCTTCCTCCCGAACGTGGAAATCGTCGATTCCGCGTGCAACCGAAGCGAGGTATTGCGCAACGCGCGGCTCGCCACGGTGAGCCAGTGATTCCATCGCCTCCGCGCGCAATTTGTAATCCGTCAGCGACCGCGCGAATCCAATCAGGCTATCGGTAGCTGAAGCGATGCGCATGTGCTCGAACGCCTCGATCGCTTCCTCACGAACGTCGTAGTTCGGGTCGCTTCGCACCGCACGCGACAGGGCTCCTACCGACTGCGGAGTTGCCTGACGTCCGAGCCATTCAGCCGATTCCTGTCGCAGATCCTTTGGAGCTGATGTCGATGCGAGCGTTGCAGCCAGCACTGGAACCACTGCAGCAGAATTGTTGTGCGCACCGATCGCCGCGATGAAGTCACGGCGAAGGTCGATTGAATTCGCTCGCGACTCCATTGATCTGAGAAGCTCGATGCTTTCCGCGTCCGATGCGGAATCGAGCCAGATAAGCGGCATCGCATCGAAGTACGCGGGGAACGTGAAGCTGCCGAGGTGCAGGCGAATGGGACGAGGCGAAGAGCGACCGTCCGCCAGAATGAAGATCGCGGTCGAGATCGCTGAATGTCTTCCGACGAGTGGCTCGAGCGGAACGCCGGCGAAATGGAAGTTGTTGAATCCACCACCGCCGCCAAACCGTGTGTGACCGCTGAACGTGATTCCTTCACCGCGAATCGACACATATCGGTCGAAATGAAACAGCTCCTGTCCCGATGGATCGCCGGCAACGAGGTACCCGATCCAGTATCTCCGGCCACCGAGTGACGCCGCGCGATCGCCGGCATTGCGAACACGCTCGGCGAGCGAGCCAGTTGTGACGCGAATCACAGTATCGGGCGCAGCACGTTGAGGATCGACCGAATACTTATCGGTGATGGTGTCCGGCGGTGCGAAGAAGGAAGCCCTTGTGATCGCCGACAAAGCGGGCACGCTTTGCGCGCTCATTCCAACAGCCTGCCTGCCGGCGAGAAGAGCTGCGGCGATAGTGATTACTCCTGCTACCCAACGCGAGCCGGAAACATGATCGGGCGCGCCGCCGAGCAGTCGTGAAATACGCCGCAGAAGTGATCCGTTTCCGGTCGCTGCAGCCGCGAACAGGACATTGTCATCGCGTGAGTCTTCAAGTGCGAGCAATGCGGTCGAATAGCGGGTGCGATCTCCGCCGCAGGCCTGGACGGCGAGATCATCACAGCAATTCTCTCGTTCGTCGCGAACGCGCGCCGAGATCCAGCGAACGGCGGGGTGATAAAAGAGAAGCGTCTCGATGACGGTTTGCATGAGGTTTACCAGGTAGTCGTAGCGGCGCACATGGGCGAGCTCGTGCGCGAGAAGCATCTCGAGCTGCCACGGCGCCAGGCCGGTGACGAGACTCACGGGTACAACGATCATCGGGCGGATCGCGCCGATTACGAGCGGCACAGCGACTCGCGTCGATTCCACGATGCGCACGACCTGGCGGATCTGTAATCGTGCGGCAACTCGGTCAACTTCCGATCGCAACTGACCGCCTGCCGGCAATACGTCCGTTGTGGTGAGCTGCCTCGTGCGAACGAGTCCACCGATAAGTCGTGCAGACAAGGCAAGCAATCCGATCAGCCAGGCGAGAACGAGCCAGTGAAGTATCGGGTCAAAGGTGACAGCGATTTTCTCGCCGGCGTTCGACACGAATGAGCTGACGGAGGGTGATGCGGTCGGCAATAGCGCCGGCGTTGACTGACTGGTCGGAGCGGGCCGCAACTCGGCAGCGGGCGGAGAGCCGAGCGGACCGCCACGAATCACTTTGGCCGCACCGTTGCGTACGTCGCCGTCGACGATTGACACATCCGAAGCTGAAAACTCACCCGTCGATGTGGGATGCTGATTCGACTGTCGCGTTGCAGTGATTACAGGCACCACGAGTGTGAGCACGAGTGCGCACAGAGATCCGACATACCGAGCCTGCGCGGGTCCATTTCGCGCGAGCAGCAGGAAGATCGAGAGCGCACCGGCGATCAGCGCTCCCTGCCAGATGGAATGGACGATTGCCCAGCCGGTGATCTGCATCATCGCCTTCCTCCTTTCGCATGCTCCTCGAGAAGCTTGCGAATCTTTGCCCGCTCCGCGGGCGATGCTTTCTTCGCCGACAACGCGTGCATCACGAGTCCCGCTGCCGATCCATCGAAGGCACGGTCGAGCAGGTCAGCGACAAGACGCTTTTTCACCGCACGCTCCGGCACTGCCGCCTTGTAGACGTGAGACCGCTCGGACTCGTCGCGTGATACCAGGCCCTTCTCCGTCATCAGCTGGAGGGTCTTGAGCGTGGTGGTGTAGCCGATGGTGCGGCGGCGATCGAGCGCGGAATGGATCTGTCTGACTGTCTGTGGTCCTTTACGCCAGAGCACGGCGAGAATCTCGAGCTCGGCATTCGATGGAGTGGGAGTCGAAGCGGGCACTGTGTC
>DATBRZ010000236.1:0-10773 GCA_036560025.1 Gemmatimonadaceae bacterium
GAGGAGGGATTAGCAACCGCGCGCGCTGGTGTCGAACGATCGAATCATCACGCGATGTTCGTTTACGTGCTCGGCACGTGCCGGGCGCTCGCGGGTCAGATGGATGAGGCCCGCGAGGTCTTCGAGCCGATTCTCGGTGAACTTGAGCCATTGTATGTGGCGACGGTCCATGCAGCGCTGGGCGACGAGTCAGCCGCGCTCGATACACTGGAGCGAGCCGCTGAGGCGCGCTCGGACTGGATGTACTCAGTCGGCACGCAGCCATGGTTTCGTGCGTACCACTCTCACCCGCGCTTCGTTGCGCTTCTCGAGCGGCTGCATCTGCCGCCCGTTGCTACAATGTTGAAAAAACGACGCTCTACGTCGTAATCGAGACGTTTCGCGGCAGGCGAAGCTGCTCCCTTAACGCACCCGCCAGTCAGCAAGATCCGCCCACCACGCATCGGCTCTTACACCCACGGGCTGAAGCCGCTGCGACATCCCAAAGACGCTACGCAGCTCGTACAACCAGAGTGCGGGAGCGTCCTCCGTGAGCTGGCGATAGGCGCGGCGATACAGCGCAATGGCGCGCGAGGGATTTGATTCACGCGCGGCACTGTCGACCGTCGCATCGAAAACCGGATTGCTGTACGAAACGAAGTTCGATCCGCCCTTTCGCATCTCAGCGCTCGTCCACTCGTCGCGGACAGAAGCCGGATCCGGATCGATCTGCCACGCATTGATCATCGCATCGAATTTTCTCTGCTCGAGGCGATCGCCAAAAGTCGCAAGCTCCATTTGGTCGACCGCAACATCGGCACCGATCTGACGCCACTGATTCTGAAGCAACACGGCGAACTTCATTCGATTCGCACTCGAGCTGGGGACGATCAGCGAGAACTTGAGAGGCTTGCCGCCCTTCCTGCGAATTCCCGCGGCGTCGCGACGCCAGCCCGCCGCATCGAGCAGCCGCGCGGCTTCGGCTGTGTCGTAAGGCAATCCTATCGTTGTGTCGCTCGTCGCTACCGCGCGAGTAACCGGCCCATGAGCAACAAGGCCGAGGCTGTCGAACACATTGCGGACCATCGCGCGACGATCGACCGCCATCACCAGTGCGCGCCGCACCGAACGATCGGACAGCATCGGATGCGGCCGCTTCCCTGATTGATCGCGAAGATTGAACGCCACGTAGCCGTAATTGAGACTCGGTGTCGAAGCGTCTATGCGACGCCCGCCATTCGACGCTCTGTCGACATACTCGGGTCTGACGACATCAAGGAAATCCGCCGATCCGGTGACGAACCTGAGTGCCGCCCCGTTGTAATCCTGCGATACCACCCAGACTGCTTTGTCCGTGGCCGGTCTGCCGCGATAATTGGCGCTGTCTGCCATGAGCGAAACGTTGACGCCTTCCTGCCAGCTGGCGAAGCGGAAACGGCCGCTGCCAACCGGGTGTCGCGCAAACGGTGAGCTGACCATCGCCGAAGGAGCAATCCCCCGAAGGATATGCGCCGGAAGAATCGCAATTGGGCTCGCGATCTTGAAGAACACATCGGGCGGATGATTCTTGAGCCACACGCGCGCTGTCTCGTGATTCGGCAACGATACTGAATCAACATCATCGAGATTCGAGCTGAGCGGCGATCCGAGAGTCGTGTCCTTGACGAGCGTGAACGTGAAGCGAACATCGTCCGACGTTACAGGCTTGCCGTCATGCCATCTCGCACGCGGATCCAGCGCGAAGTCGATCCACGACGAGTCGGGCGCCCATCGCCATGCTTTCGCAAGACGAGGACGGAAGCCGGTATCGCCAACGGTGTTCAGGCTCGGTCCGATATCAGCCAGGTTGTCGAAAACCTGATCGACTATCTGCTTGCCCTGAACACTGAGCACCAGTGGCGGGAACAGAACGTCGGGTTCGGCCGATGCGGATATCACGATCGTTCCGCCGGCGTGTGACGCGGATCCGGCGGATGCAGCACGCGAATCGGCGCATCCGGAGAGCAACCCGGCCACCGCGACAGCAACGAGCGGCGCATAAGCCGCCAGAGTTCTGAAATGACGATTACTCATGCACACGCCCTCATGTCGACTTGGGCGTCTGCCCAGTTAAGGAACATTTCAAGAAGCTCGGGATCGAATTGGCCCTCCGATTTCCGCATTATCTCGACGCCCTGCTCGTGCGTGAGCGCAGTGCGATACGGCCGCGATGAGGTCAATGCATCGTAGACGTCAGCGAGACAGAGGAGACGCGCGGGAAGGGGAGTCGCATCTCCAACCAGTCCGTCCGGGTATCCCTTGCCGTCCCACCGTTCGTGGTGATTGCGAATCATCGCCCGCACATCACCAGGAAAATCGACGTCGGCCACAAGCTCGAGACCCGCCACCGGATGCCGCTTCATCAGCTCCCATTCCTCGGGCGTCAGCTTTCCCGGTTTGTTCAGGACGTCCACCGGCACGATGATCTTCCCTACATCGTGAAGCAGCGCGCCGAGCCTGAACCAGAACATGTCGCGCTTATCGATGCCTGATCGCTCTGCGAGCATGCAGGCGACGTCCGCAACTCGCTGACAGTGACCCTGCGTGTATCGGTCAGCACCTTCGATCGAATCGCCCCAGCGCCGAGCGATGTCGAGAAACCGGTGCTCGAGCTTCGCGTTTCGACGTTCCACTTCCGCGAGCCTGTGTGTTGCATCGACCCTGGAGTAGATCGACCGCGCGCGATTCAAGCAGGAAAGCATCTCGCGATGCCGTTCCTGAACCCAGAAAAGCTCTGCCTGCTGCTCCGCGACGTCCGCTGTCAGCAGAACGTCGTCTGATACCTCTGCGCAAACTGCAGCCTGCGCCAGGCGATCATTCGCCGCCGGGTAGTCGGATTTCTCGCGCGCGATCACTCCGAGATGCCGCTGGACTTCTCCAATCCAGGGGCGGGCGGTGCCTTCCGCCATTGCCATCAACCGCTTCGATTGCGCCATTGCGTCGTCGAGCTTTCCCATCGCGATCCAGAGCTGAATCTGATTCACGGCGACTTCCTCGCTGCGAGTCTGATCACCGTGATCAGCGAACTCACTTATCGCTCGTGCATATGCCCACTCGGCCGACTCAAGATCACCAAGCTCGACGAACGCCAGGCCCATGTTGTTGAGAACCTGACCCGAATACTTCGACAGGCCGAGAGCTTGATAGCCGTCGAGGCTCATGCGGAATGAAGCGAGCGCTGCCGCGACGTCGCCACGTATGTTGGCAACCACACCTGCATTCTGGTCGATCATCGCAAGGAGCCCGCGGTCGCCCGCTTCGTCGGCCTGCTTACGCGCGGCCCCGTAGAGATCCGCCGCGCGCTCGAGATTCCCCCCGGTTTGCTCTAGAATCGCGATCACGTTAAGCGCTTGCGCTACAGCGGACGGATTGTTTGCCAGCTTCGCGGCTTCTACCGCACCTTCGAGGACATCTGCGGCAGCATCGCGCTTTCCCTGTTCGAGATAGGCGCGTCCCAGCCAGCGCATTGCCGAAAGCCGCGTGTCTTCCGGCGTTGCCGTGTCGCGTATGAGACGCTCGTATTCCGAGCAAGCCATTCCCCAGCGGCCCGCACGCTCGGCGCGTTGCGCGCGCTGGATGGATGAGTGGATGGCGGCGGAATCAGCATCTACCGGCTTCGCCACCGGCGGCGCAGTGCTCACGCCGATGCGAGGATCGTGCGGCGAACCATCCCGTTTTCGCGCAGTTTGCGCGCGAGAGTCGGCCGCGAGATGCCCAGGATTCGCGCAGCGGCGCTCAGGTTTCCGCCGGTGAGCGAAACTGTCGCGAATATTGCTTCCTGCATTATCGCGTCGAGCGATTTTCCTTCGACAGGAATGTGGATGACTGATCCTGCGGGCGGCTCGACTAGAGGGACCAGCGATCGGCGCTGAAGCGAGAGGTGACGAGGCTCGATCACGTCACCATTGCACACGACCGTCGCCCGCTCGATGACGTTGCGAAGCTCGCGAATGTTGCCGGGCCAGCCGTATTGCTCCAGCATGTCGATGGAGTCGCGCGAAAGGCGAAGTCCGGGAGGACCATCATTCTCCGCGTGGCGCCGCACGAAATAATGAGCGAGTAGCGCCACGTCGCCGTCTCGCTCCCGCAGCGGCGGCAGCTGGAGGTGCGCTACGTTCAAGCGATAGAACAGATCTGCGCGGAACGTCCCTTCGATTACTGCGGGCTCGAGCGCGACGTTGGTACCGGCGACAATCCGAGCGTCGAGGTGGAGCTCCGTCGAGCCGCCGACACGACGGAATCGACGGTCTTCGAGGACGCGCAGAAGCTTTGCCTGAAGTCTTACGGGAAGCTCTGCAACCTCGTCGAGGAAGACAGTTCCCGAGCCTGCAACTTCGAACAACCCACGTTTTAGAGTGCGCGCATCGGTGAACGCGCCGGCTTCATGTCCGAAGAGCTCGGTCTCGAGCAGTGTTTCGGGAATTGCGGCGCAGTTGATTGCAACGAACGGGTCGGCGGTTCGCGGGCTTGCCGCATGGATTCCGCGCGCAAAGAGCTCTTTGCCGGTGCCGGTTTCGCCAACCAGCAGCACGGTGACATTGCGGCTGGCCGCGATCTGCCTCGCGAGGGCAATTACCTCACGAAGCGCCGCGCTTTCGCCGATGATGTGGGATGCCCAGGGCTCCCTTAGCTGGCTGAACCGGGGTGACGAGATGATTCCATCCATTAGAGCGTCCGCGCTCACTACGATTCAGTAGGTTCGGCGCAACAAAACGCACACATATCAACGACTTAGGCTTGTAGGCACGGCGCTAACTCGGGAGCTGCTGAAGCAATTGTTCGACATTGGCCGCGTCATGGAGCGCTCCAGCCATGCGGAAGCCTTGCAGCGCATTGCACCACGCGGTGCGAGCGCCGGCAGAGTCTCCCTGAGCGCACCAGAGCTCCCCGAACTCACGAAGAATCTCGGCGCCGAGCAGGCGATCGTCCGATGCCGCTGCTTCCTGTTGAGCCTGCGTCAGACTGGCCAGACCACGCTCGTACGCACCACGTCTGCGCTCGATCTTCGCGCGGCATTTCAGTGCCTCGGCAGTGGTAAGGCGGTCTCCCCTGCGTATCGCATCCGCGAGCGATCGACCGCATGAGCGTTCCGCTCTTTCCAGATCACCGGCCGCGAGCCACATCTCGCCGAGATTCAGGAAGAGGATGCTCTCTACAGCGGCGTCCTTGCGCACAATCGCAATGAGGAGCGCGCGCTCGAACGCCTCCTGTGCCGCCTCATATTCGCCTCGCCGGGTGCGCAGCATGCCGATGTTGTTGAGCACCCACGACATTGCCTCGCTGTCGCCGGCGCGCTCGAAAGCTCGGAGACTCACGGCGTAACGTTTTTCGGCCGCCACAAAATCACCGCGCATGTTCGCGAGGACTCCGCGATTCTGCTCGATCATTCCGAGCAGACGGTGATCCCTGACCAGAGTGGCGATTTCGGCAGCGGTTCGATACAGCCGCTCCGTCTCGCGAAGATCGCCGCGTCGCTGAGCGATAATTGCGAGGCAGTTCAATGCGTGCGCACGCGCCGCCTGAAGCCCTGCGCGTTCTGCGACCATGAGACTCTGCCGGTAAAGGCGGGAAGCCGCCTCGGTGTGTCCCGATTCGCGGAGTACGGTGCCCTTCCAACGAAGCACCTCGACGAGCAAATCGTCGTCGCTGTTTGCACCGAGCTCTGCCAGCGCGTCGTCGTAGCAACGCAGCGCCGCGGCGGTCTTCCCGTTCGCATGGGCAACGCGGGCGTCCTCCGCGAGGTGCCGCGCGCGCGATCCGCCGCGTGTCCCGTTGTCGCCCGTCATGAGCTGCGCGAGCGCAAAATGCCGTCCGGGATGGTCACGTCAGGGCCTCCGGTCCATCCGCCGTCTCGCATCGACGGATGGCCGCGGAGGATCTCCTGTAAATCAGCCTGATGCCAGCATGTATCGCGAGAAGTGATTCAGCTTCCACGTCTGTTTGTCCGGAACGAGCTTCAAGCCATCGAGCTTGTATGTCGTCTTCGAGTCGAGGAGCTCGGTGGCAAGAAAACTTCCGTCCGACGAAATGAGTGGAATTCCGCTTACGTACACGCCGAGAAGTGTCAGTGCGACGAGCGGATCTCTCGTTGCGGCAGTGTACTTGAGCTTCTGCGTGACGATAACGGGAGCTGGAAAGGTCAGTCCGTGCGGCTGAATATCATAGCTGACATACGACCCGCTCGTTGACGTGATCGTGATCGTTGTGGTGGTGCTCAACGCGCCGGCGGGGACAGTGATCGTAACGTCGCACTTCGAGAAGTCGATCGTGCCACCTTTCGGTCCAATCTTTCCGGAAGCTGACAGGCCCGCGCCACAGTAGTTGTACCACGCGACGGTCTTCACGAGCAGCGATGTGACGTTGAGCAGCTTCGCGTCGCCGTCCGAAGGGAGCGACACCGACTGCGAGGGCGCTACGCTTTCTGCAGGACCTGATGGATCCCCGCATGCTGTTGCCAGTAGAGCGATCGCAGCAACGACCGCAGTCAGTGATCCCGCGAACCTATTCATTCCGTTGCCTTGATGGAGGGTAAAGTCTGTGTGAGAAATGAGACTATCGCGGGCACCCCTAAGGCAACGCGCATACCAGTCACGCAAGTCTAGCTGCGCAAATGACATAAAAGAAATCGTAACATCCGGATGCATCAGAACTTTCAACCAGTGTGGTGCAGTTGATTCATTTCTTTACAGCCAAAGTCGTTACAAAGGGCGCGCGGTGGGCGCCTTTTCCTTTTGTTGTAATTTTTTTGAATGGCCGTCCGATCGATCGCTCAGGAAAGCGTCTCGAGCGTCGAAACTGATCCACGACGCTGGCGTATTCTCGCCGTTCTCTCGATAGCAGAGTTGCTCGGCATGTCGCTGTGGTTCGGCGCCAGCGCCGTCGCTCCGCAGCTCGCGACGGAATGGCAGCTCTCGTCAGCGCAGTCCGCATTGCTCACGACCCTTGTTCAATTCGGATTCGTTGCCGGAACTGCGCTGTCGGCAATGCTCAATCTCGCGGACGTAGTTCCATCGCGGACTCTTTTTTCGATCGCTGCGCTCATTGGTGCCGCGGTCAATGCCGCGATTCTCGCGGCTCCTTCATTTGCTGTCGTGCTGCTGCTCAGGTTTCTCACGGGGCTCGCTCTCGCCGGCGTGTATCCACCTGCGATGAAGATGATCTCGACATGGTTCCAGGCTCGGCGCGGTCTTGCCATAGGAGCGATCGTCGGGGCGCTTACCGTTGGCAAAGCCACCCCATATCTCGTCCACGCTATTCCGGGCGCTGGCACACGCGAGGTGATTCTCGCCGCTACAATCGCGGCAATTTTCGGCGCGATGCTAGTGGGTCTCCTCTATTCGGACGGACCCTATTCATTTGCGTCGCGTCCATTCTCGTGGAGTCTCGCAGGAACGGTCGTTCGGGAACAACGGTGGCGACTGGCGACCGGCTCATACCTTGGCCACATGTGGGAGCTGTACGCATTCTGGACATGGATCCCAGCGTACGTCGCGGCGAGTCTCGCGGCGCGAAGCGGGAATGATGTAACGGGTGGGGGAATCGTTTCGCTTCTCGCTTTTCTCGCGATTGCCGTGGGTGGAGCCGGCTGCGTGTGGGGTGGGATCTACGCCGATCGCTCAGGGCGTGAAAAGCTCGTTGCGATCGCACTCGCGGCGAGCGGCGCATGTTGTCTTCTCAGCGGAATTGTTTTCGGTGCGCCGCTTTTGCTGCTCGCGGCGGTAACGCTCGTGTGGGGCTTCTTCGTGATTGCAGACAGCGCGCAGTTCAGCGCGCTCGTTACCGAGTCGGTTCCGTCACATGCGGTGGGAACTGCGCTTACACTTCAGGTGTCGCTGGGATTTCTGCTGACGATGCTGCCGATTCAGCTGCTTCCGGCAATCGCGGCAACGGCAGGATGGCGGTGGGCATTCCCGATCCTCGCTGTCGGCCCCGCCGCGGGAATTCTCATCATCACGCGACTCGCAAGACTTCGGCGGACTGCGACTCCAGCGATCGCCGCCACCTGAAATAGCCGGTCGCGGAGAGTACGAGGAACACGAGATACAAGCCGGCTGTAAGGTAGAGGGACTTGTAGATGAACATTCCGATGTAAACGACGTCCACGGCAACCCACAGCAGCCAGTTCTCCAGCAGCTTCCGAGTCATCATCCATTGGGCGATCAGGCTGGTGCTGGTGGTGGCGGAATCAAGGTAGGGAAGAGCGGCATTGGTCGTGCGATGAAGTACGGATCCGAGCGCCGCGGCTGCCGCGATTCCAAGCACCGGCAGGATCAAGGCGACGCGGCGGGGCGTACGCGACACCGGAAGCTCGGTTCGATTCTTTCCGCCGTAAAGCCACTGATACCAGCCATAAAAGGAAAGCACGACATAGATGACCTGCAGACCCATATCAGCATAGAGGCGGGATTGATAGAAAACGATCGTGTAGAGGCCGACATTCACGATTGCAGTCGGCCAGCTCCAGATATTCTCGCGTACGCTCAGGTAGACGCTGACTACGCCGAACAGAGCAGCAAGCGCTTCGAGCGCGCTCATCGGAGCACGCCGCGCAGTCGCGGTGGTCTGCCACGGGTCATGCGGTCTCTGTTCACAGTTTCGGTTTCCCTCGCCTTTTCGAGCTGTGCGGCGTTTCACCGCGAGCCGCCGCAGCCGGTCAACACTCCCGACTTCCCGATTGCTTCTGACGTAGCGGCTGACTCGCTCCTCGTCGACGTTCAGCGCGTGGACAGCACAATCAATGTCGAGCTGCGGTACGCAACGGCGAACAATTTCACAGGTGCGAAGCTTCCCGGCTATGAGGCGAATCGCGCGTATCTGCGCGGCGAAGCAGCGGCAGCGCTCGCGCTGGCGAACGCCGACCTTCGGCGAGAGGGCTACGGAATCAAAATCTGGGACGCGTATCGACCGGTTCGCGCGACTAACGCCATGGTGCAATGGGCACAGACAAAAAACCGCACTGATCTCCTGCGCGATGGATATATCGCGTCCCGCAGCCGACACAATCTCGGCGCAGCCGTCGACCTGACTCTAGTGAATGCGATAACGGGGCAGGAGATCCCGATGGGAACGCCGTTCGATACGTTCAGCAGAGCTGCGTGGACAAGGAATGCGAGGGGTGCGATCAAGAAGAATCGCGAGAAGCTCAAGACGGCGATGGAGCGTCAGGGCTTCGTGAATTACCCGAATGAGTGGTGGCACTTCAGCTACGACCTGACCAGCCCCGTTCGATTCGACCGAATGATTCGCTAGCTGGTCAGATTAGTGTCGGAGCCCCGCAGAGTACGGCATCATACCCAATCGCCGCACACTACGAAGGCGTCGCCGCGAACTGGCGTTCACTCTGATCCCCAATCAGCTTTCACGCGTCGCATGCGTGCCGAGACCACAACTTGGAGAAGCGTGAATGCCTCGACCCGTTCACTTCGAGATTTCCGCACGAAACCCTGAACGGGCAGCGAGCTTCTATCGAGATGTGTTCGACTGGCAGATAACGAAGTGGAACGGCCCCAGCGAGTACTGGGTGATCGTCACCGGCAAAGGCGGTCCCGGGATCGATGGAGGAATACTTAGACGTGAAGCGTGGAACCGGGGAACGGTGAATACAATAGAAGTCCCATCGCTGGAAGAGGCGCTCGAGCGCATCGTCGCGTCGGGTGGGCGAGTGTCGGAGGCGGTGATGGCGATTCCGGGCGTCGGATGGCTCGCGTACTGCGAGGATCCGGAGGGAAATCGGTTCGGAGTTATCCAGTCGGATCCGAAGGCGAGATAGTATCGGCATCAAGGGTGTTGGTGCGCAGGGCTATGACCCCGATGGGGGCCTGACCAATGGTATCTCAGCAGTGCTAGGCACGATGAGCGGAACCCCAGCCGACGTAAGGTGTGAATTGAGTGGAGCGAGGCCTTTCATCGCCACTCTCATCCTCTCCAACTGAGTCTCCAGCTGCGCTGACAGGATCCTGAACACCTCGCGGGTCTGTGCGGTCGGCCGCGTGTCCGAATCACTCGCCACTCCGGCAAGCGCAGCGATCTTGTTGTTCAGCTTGATCGGATAATTGAGCGGATCCTGCCCCGATTGATTCTTCACCTGGTAGATCTCTCCCTCGATTGACGCGAGCTCCGTGAGAATAGGACTCGCAGTTTGCGCGAAGGCGCTGCGTTGTGACTCAGGCAAGCGTGATTGTCTGTTCCCAATCTGCCACCTGACGTTGCGAATCGTCCTCACCGCGTTGTTCGCATCCGACGTCCTGTCACGAACCGCGCTCAGAAACGCGAACTGATCCGCGAGCTCGGCGCGCGTCGCTTTTGAGCGCGGATCGGGGCGCAGCGTGAACCACTGCGTTTCCGGCGGACCGCCGGCAACAGTCATCCGTACGCCGTAACGCCCGGTTAACGCAACCGGTCCCTGAGTATTCGCCGCCCAGAGAATCATGTTCTCGAATGACACCGCTTCACGGTAGCGAAGATTCCACGCGAACGAATTGAGTCCTGCCTTGTTCGATACTCGAGGAGGCGGTGGAGCACGGCGAGGAGCGTCTTCGGGAGTTTCCTCAGACCTCGCTTCACTGCGTGCCGCGCTATCGACCGTCGCACGAGTCGTATCACCTCGCGCTCTGCGCACGCTGTCCGCACGCAGTGAATCAGCTCGTACCTGCGGATCCTGATTGCTCGTAAAGTTGCGGATGACCTTACCCGCTGAATCGACGAAGTCGAGCGTGACAACCTGGCGAGGCGATTTGAGCCAGTAGTACACGACTG
>DATBRZ010000237.1:0-6496 GCA_036560025.1 Gemmatimonadaceae bacterium
CGGAGTCCTATGAACCTGCGATGTTGGTCGATACTCGCCGTTCTCGCGGTTGCAGTACCTCCACGACTTTCTGGTCAGCAGGCGACTGCCTCGGGAGCTGTTGAGGGAAGCGTAGTCGGTGAATCGGGCGGTCCGGTTGCGGAAGCGACCATTCGCGTTCTGCGCCTCGACGGTTCGGATTCGCGTGAAGCAACGACCGATGCAGCGGGTGTTTTTCGTGTAGCTGCCCTTCCCGCCGGATTCTACAGAATCACCGCCCGACGGATTGGCTATCGCGAAGCGCAGCTACCGTCGCTTCGCGTGATTCCCGGACAGAGCGCGCGAGTACGAGTTGTTCTCACCGCATCCCCGACGCAGCTGTCATCTGTAACCGTTCTCGTCACGCCCACATCGATCGACGCGACGACACCCGAGCTCGCCCGTCGCATCATGGTCGCAACCGTTACACGGCTCCCGGTCGGCCGCGATGCATCGAGTCTCGTCGATCTCGTGCCCGGCGCTCGGCGCGGATTTATCTGGGGAGCAGGCAGCGACGCTGCAAACAACTATCAGCTCGACGGTGTTTCCGTCAATCATCCGGGAGTGGGCGGTGAATTCCTCCCGTTGAGCATCGACTGGATCGAAGCGTTGGAGGTTCGCGGACTTGGCGCCGGTGCCGAGCTCGGAAATTTTCAGGGCGGCATCGTCAACGCGGTGACCAAAACCGGAACGAACAAGCTCGAGGGAGGACTTCGCGTCGATTACATCTCTCCCTCGCTCACCGCCAGCAACATCCTTCCTGATGAAGAAGGTGCCGAGCAGTCGATGCGCCGTGAGATGAGCGCTCAGGCGCGCGGACCGCTGATCATGGACCGGCTGTTCTACTTCGTCGCAGGCCAGCGTCTTGATCGGCGACTCGACGTTCCCGACCTGACGACGACCGCCGACAACGATTTCCGAAATGACCGCCAGGAATTCGATGATACGCGAGCACTCGGCAAGCTGACGTTCCGTCCCGGTCCCCGGGATCGGGTCGATGGACTCATCGGATACAGCGGTGATCGAACGGAGCACGCCGATTTGAATGGCATCGACGATCCCGCCGCTTCGCGACGAATTCGCGGAAATACGACGTTCTACGGATTCGACTGGACTCGACTTGGCGTCTCGAGCTCGCTCGACGTGCGGTTGGCGGGCTTCGACTCGAAGGAAACGCGGCATGGACTTGCGGGATCGGGCGTGCCCGGCGTGCAGGCATACGGCGTCGGGCGTCAGCCCGCGTCTCAGAACGCTCCTTTCAACGATCGGTTCCGTCCTCGGAATGCTGCCGCCAACATCACGTGGAAGCGGGAGACTGAATTACTCGGCGGAAGAAACGAGACGGTGATCGGCGGTGAATACGTGCGTGGCTCGTGGCTGAATACGCGATCGAGAAACGGCGGGCTCACGTGGCGCCCCTACGTCGATCAGGCGACCGGCACCGTAGATCCTGCCAGGCCTGCGTCCTGGATCGAAGCAGGAAGTGACTGGGGCGGAGAGATTCGGCTTCATGCCGACGTCGAAGATGCATCCGTGTTTTTCCAGGACTATTTCAATCCGATTGCATCGCTGACCATCGCGCCGGGCGTAAGATATGGACGGTGGAGCGGATGGCTCACGCCTCCGGATTCGATCGGCTCCCGATTCCTCGCAGCAACTGACCGCGCGTTAGATCCTCGAATCGGAATCGTCTGGGACATTTCCGGTCGCAACGCCCTGGTTGCGAAAGCGCATTGGGGACGCTTCCACCAGGGAATGAATGCAGCGTTCTTCGATCGGGCTGCAGGAGCGGCGGTTTACAGCAACGAGCGCTTCTATTTCTCCGGTCCGCCGATCAGCACGCCGACGCAGATATTCACGCCTGCCCAGCGCGATGCAATGACCGACACGTCGGAGTTCGGCGATCACTTCGCCGAATTCATTCTCAACGAAGAAGGGCGCGTCGAGAATTACAAGCAGCCGTACGTCGACCAGATCGTGCTCGGACTGGAGAAGACATTCGGTCCGAAGTGGAAGCTCGAGGCGGCGTACACGAATCGGGTTAATCGCAACATTCCGGGACTCGTCGACCGAAATCTCGAGAACAACTACAGCAGGCTGACAAACGTTCGAGTTCGTTACCGAATTACGTTCGGCGCGGTGCCGGATCAGGGTGGAAACGACCTGATACTGCCGGAAGTGTGGGTCGCGAACAGCAACCTGCGCGCGGTCCTCATCGCTCGAAGCCTGGGAGTTGTGCCGGGCGCGCGAAGGCCGGTGCCCGGTTACAGCTTCGCGGACATCAATACGCTGACGTTCGACCCCGACATCGTTCTCACGACATTGCCCGACGCGCGGCGTCGAATGGATCAGATGTCACTCGTACTGCGGACCGAGCACACACGGTGGAACGGACTCGCGTCGGCAACAGCTACCCGCCTCCGCGGGAATGTCGCGGCGCTCACCAGCTTCACGTCGACTGCAACCAGCTTCACTGCGGGTCCCGGTGTCAGACCAAACGAGCGGATCAATTACGAAGGCTATCTCCCACAGTATCCTGCGTTCGAGGCGCGAACGTGGATCGGTGCGAATCTCATCCATGGGCTGCGCGGCGGAATCTTCAGTACGTATTCTCTGGGAGAGTATTTCGCGCCTGTGTTTCAACTTTCGCCACGGTTTCGATTCCAGGCGGCGGATGGAACATTGCTGGAGGATGAGCTGTTCAGCGGCGTGCTTGGCCAGACGATGCTTCTCGAGGAGCGCGGATCCCGAAAGTATCAACCGCGCTTCAACGTCGACCTTCGTCTCGAGCGCAATTTCACTCTGCGGCGATTCGAATGGGCACTCACCGCGGATCTTCTGAACGCGCTTGCGTCCGACGCGATAGTCGCGCGCAATCTGTCGATCAACGATCAGGTGCTGAAGGATCCGACGTCGGTGTTCGGAGCGCCTCGACGCCGCGTCACTCCGTTGTCGCTGCAGCTGGGTGCGCGGGTGGCATTCTAGTGGAGAGTGAACGTGCCGCGAGCGCTACCGCCGTTGAATGCGCACGCGCTCGCGTGTCGTGACGGTAGGCGCTTCTGGGGCGGGTGTCGCTTCCGGAGCAGCGGGCGCGGCAGTCGTTGGTGGAACAGGCTTTGTCGGAGGAGTCGGAACGGGCGGAATCGCCGTGTTCGTAACGGGATTCGCCTGATTCTGGATTTCCTCGCGAACCGCATCGACTACCGCGTCCTTTACTGGTCCCATGATCAGTCGCATGGCTATGTAGATGAGGAGAGTGATGCTCGCCCATTTCACCATCACGCGTCTGTCGAGTACGTGGGGAGTCGGCGGCTCGAGTGGCTCGCCGGTGTCGCCCGCGAGCGGCGCGTTTATACCCTGCTGCCGCAACAGCTCGGCATCGATTCGCGCCCTTTCCGCGGCAGCGAACACTTCGCTCGTGCGCTTCGGGTGTTCGTGTGGCTCGGTCATCTACTTGAAAGTACGCGGATTCGCGATACAAAGTGCCATGCGCGGCCGCCGGTTACGCCACCGGTTACCGGTTACCGGTTACCGGCAACCGGTAGCCCGTAGCCGCCCTTGTATATTTGCCGCATGATCACCACGGCCACCATCAAGGGCATGAGCTGCACACACTGCGTGCGGGCGGTATTCACCGCGCTCACTGGTGTGACCGGCATCGCGCACGCCCAGGTGTCGATCGGCAGAGCGGTGATCGAGCATGATGGGAGCATGAGTCCTGACGCTCTCAGAGAGGCGATTTCCATCGCAGGCTACGAGCTCGCGGATCTCCGCGACGACCGCCGCACGCTGCCGGTGGTGTGATGAAAGAACAGCGGCACAGTCCCCTGCACACGCCGAAGCGCGGTGATGAAGTGCGAGGGGTTGCCGCTCTGATAGCACCAGACATACTCGATCTCCTCGACGAGTCTCCGCAAAGCATCGCTGCCGAGACCGAGGAGCTGCACCCCGCCGATCTGGCGGACATCGCGGAGGCGCTCCCTCGCGAAAGAGTCGCCGACCTCTTGAGAGCTCTGCCGCGAGAGCGCGCAGCCGACCTTCTCGAGTACCTCGAAGAAGATCTCCGGAGCGGAATTCTCGAGGGAATGAGCACGCGGCAGGCGGCGGAGCTCGTCACCGAGATGACGCCGGACGACCGCGCCGACGTGCTCGAGGAGCTCGAGGAAGATCGCGCCGACGAGATCCTCGCCAGGATTCCGGAAGAAGCCCGCCAGGAAACCGAGCGGCTTCTCGCCTACGAGCCGGAGTCCGCCGGCGGACTGATGACGACGGAGTACGTCTCAGTCGAGGAGGATACCCGAGTCGAGGATGCGCTTGCGGCGGTTCGAAGAATTGCACGCGGCGCGCGAGCCGAGACGATGCACACGATCGACGCAACCGATCACGCCGGCCGATTGACGGGCGTCTTGTCGCTGCGCGAGCTGCTCGCGGCACCCGAAGGCGCAACCGTGCGAGAGGCAGCATGGGGCGAAGTCGTTTCGGTTCCTCCCACCGCTGACCGCGAAGAGGTAGCGCGACTGACGTCGAACTACGACCTCGTCGCCATACCCGTCGTGGACGCCGACAATCGGATACTCGGCGTAGTCACTGTCGACGACGTCATCGACGCTCTCGTCGAAGAGCATACCGAGGACGTTCAGAAGCTCGGCGGTATGGAAGCGCTGGATGAGCCATATACGCAGATCGGCTTCTTCTCGATGATCAGAAAGCGCGGGGGATGGCTGTCGATACTGCTGATCGGAGAGATGCTCACCGCATCGGTGATGAAGCATTTCGAGGTCGAGCTGAGCCGGGCGCTCGTGCTGACGCTGTTCATACCATTGATAATGAGCTCAGGAGGAAACTCCGGCTCACAGGCGACTTCACTGATCATTCGCTCGATGGCCCTTGGCGAGATCAATCTTCGCGATTGGTGGCGCGTCGCCCTTCGCGAGCTTCCGTCGGGCATTGCGCTCGGCATGATACTCGGCGCGCTTGGTGTGCTGCGCGTTCTGGTGTGGCAGCACTTCGGGATCGGCGGCGGATACGGTGAGCATTACGGTCGCGTAGCGGCGGTCGTAGGAGCTGCGCTCATAGGGGTGGTTACGTTCGGCTCTCTCGCGGGCTCGATGCTGCCATTCGTGCTCAGACGAATCGGATTCGATCCCGCGAGCGCATCGGCTCCGTTCGTTGCAACCCTCGTTGATGTAACCGGGCTGAGTATCTACTTCTATGTAGCTCTGTTCTTCCTGAGGGGAACGCTGCTTTAGCGAGAAAGAAAAAAAGGGGAGCCGGCCGGCCCCCCTTTTTTTGCGCCATGATCGCGGATCAGCTATCGGTCTTGATCGTTAGGTTGTCGACGCCCCACGATTCGTCGTAGTTCGACTGAAGGGACGCGTTCGGGACTGTGAAGAGAACGTACAGCGGGCTGCCCGCTCCGCACGGGTTGACGCCGGCGAATGACAGCCTGTACTCCGTGTCCCCGTAACTGCTGAATTGCGGTGTGTGCGATGTCGGATCGTTCCTGAATCCAAGGGCGTCTATCGAGAGAGCGCCAGTTCCGGCCGTGGCCCCGCCCCGCCCGTCTCGCCACACATTCGGATAACTCTGCTGGACCGTCTTCTGGTTGGAGAATGTCGTCGTCAGGAGGTTTTGCACGATGGCGCCACCCGGCGTGCACGCAAGACCTACGCTCCAAAGGTCGGCGCCAAACTCCTTACCGCTCTGCTGGCCGTCGCCATCCCACGACCCAATGATGATGAGATCGAAAGTCACAGAGTACTTCGACCCGCCGTTCGGCACGATGAGGTCGAGCTCATGATTGTCGAGCCGGCCGATGAACTTGTTCGCGGCATCATTGTAGGCGCTGATGATCGGCGGTGATGACGCGCCGAACCCGCCATCGAGATCCTCTACCGTGAACGTGGTTCCGGCGGATCCCGAGAAGGTTCCGTCATCGAACGTGTAGGTGTCGCTCGTCAGATTCCCGGTGACGGTGATCGTCGGCGGCGAGTCCTTCGCGTCGAGCGGTGTTGTGTTTGTCGCGTTTGGTGCGGTGGCGTCACTGCAAGCGGCTAGCAGGAGCGCCGCTGCGGACAACGAGACGATTTTTTTCATACAGCACTCCGAGATCCCAAAGGTTGCCGGCATTCCGCCGGCGGAGACCCTTTCGGCAGCCAGGCGGTCTCGGAGAGACCCTTCGGCTTTGCGGACCGGCCTCGCGACCGGGGTGCCTTTCTCGTAGAGGGGTTGACGTAAGGGGAATATGCATTTGTTGTACCGAATCCGTAATACGATTCGTGAGGCGATCGGATGGTTCGAAACGCTCCGAATCCGAGCCGAGGTCGGTTATTCCCCTAGTGGGCCGCTGCCAACGCCTCTCGCTCGGGGACCCGAGGCTCGCCTGACTCCTCGGCCGGGATTTCGGCCTCTGCGGGGGGATACGGCTCGCCCATCTCCGTGCCGTAGGCCGCGATACCATGCTCGAGCCACGCGTGGT
>DATBRZ010000238.1:0-3916 GCA_036560025.1 Gemmatimonadaceae bacterium
CAACCCGAATATCGCGACGGTCGATGCGACTGGGCTTGTTCGCGGTATCGCCGCCGGCACAGCCACAATTCAGGCAAGCGTCGATGGCGTGACCGGCGCCACTACCGTTGTCGTAATCGCTCCCAGCAATACATGCAGCGCGGGTCCGACCAACGTCGATGTTCCTGTCGGCGGCGTGCGCGTGCTTAGCTCGCCGGCGAGTCAGGGCTGCGCCAAAGTCTCCGCCGTCGGGGCTTCGAGTCGCGGAGACTATGTCATAATCGCCGCGAGCCTCAGTGGAACTCCGGACGTTCAAAGCACCTTCATCCTGAAGTCGGATGAAGGCGAGACAGTCCCGAACACGTCGGTCGCAACTACGTCGTCGATCCTGGCGCAGGTACTCGGACCCGCGGCGCCTGACGATGAGATGGGTGCTGTACAGCTCTCGTTCGAATCGAAGCTGCGCAAAATGGAGCGTGCTCAACTGAACTTGCGCGCAGGAAGAGCGGCGTATCAGGCACGGCAGTTGAGCCGCCAACTCCGCTACTCCGTCAGCTCCGCGATACCCGCAGTCGGGGACAAGACGACGTTCAAGATTCCCGGTCGAACCAGTTCCTGCACGAACTTTACGACGATCACGGCGACGGTTCAGTACGTGAGCAATCGCGCGATTCTCTATCTGGATGACGCGGCCCCGACGAATGGATTCACCGCCACCGATTATCAGCAGATCGGCGATGAGTTCGACAATGTCATCTTCCCAACCGACACGTCCTACTTCGGAACTCCGCTCGATGAGGATAACAACGGTCACGTCATCATCCTGTACACACCCGAAGTGAACAAGCTCACTCCCGCCGGCTCAGCTGGATTCGTTGGCGGCTTCTTCTTTGCCGGTGATTTTTTCCCGTCGACGGGGCAGAATTCGTGCGCTCAAAGCAACATGGCGGAGCTCTTCTATGTGCTTGCTCCGGATCCAGACGGAACGATCAACACCAACAAGCGATCCGTAGCCACAGTCCGGCAGGGCACGCGCGGTACGATTGCGCACGAGTTCCAGCACATGATCAACGCGTCCGAGCGTTTCCGAAGCCCGGTTCTGCAGGACTTCGAGGAGGTCTGGCTCGACGAGGCGCTCGCCCACTTCGCCGAGGACGCCGTGGGTCGTGTCGTCCGCGGAATCGGCGAGTTCGACAACGCCAACTTCACCAGGGTCCTCGGCGGAAGCAACGCCGACTACAACGCGTTCTTCTTCCAGAACTTCGCGCGATTCCAGGAATGGCTGAAGCGCCCTGGTGCTCTGCCGCCGGTCAGCGCACTTGCCGACACTTCGCTTGGTGTGCGTGGAGCGTCGTGGTCGCTGCTGCATTACACGGCGGATCAGTACGCCCCCGGCGGGAACGTCAAGGCGTGGACGAAAAAGCTCGCGGCCGGGCTTGACGGCTCGACCGCGATCTATGGTGTCACCAATCTCACGAGGCAGTCAGGAAATGTTGCGATCGATTCGCTGCTCGCTGGCTGGCTCGTCGCCAACTATACCGACGATTCAGGCATTCCCGTCGCCGGGAAGTACACGTACCGCGTCTATGACATGCGCAGCAATCAGGGGCCCATATCGCAGCCGGTCGGAACCTATCTGCTCGCGATAACGACAATTACCGGTGCTTCCTATAACTCCGGAACATTGCAGCTTCTCTCGGGAACGGGAGCGT
Organism: Gemmatimonadaceae bacterium; assembly: GCA_036560025.1. Taxonomy (GTDB): domain Bacteria; phylum Gemmatimonadota; class Gemmatimonadetes; order Gemmatimonadales; family Gemmatimonadaceae; genus UBA4720. Next base: position 1,692 of record DATBRZ010000238.1, read on the forward strand.
ATTTCCAGATCCCGCGAGTGGGCGGCTCAGCGGCGCGAACCTTCAGGTTCCTCAACGCCGACGGTACGACAGCGGCGAGCTTCCCTGGAGCATCGCTGATATTCATTCGAACCCAGTAGAGTCACGAATGCAAGAAAAGGCCGGCACCTGCCGGCCTTTTTTTCTCAAAGCGTCAAACGATCTGCTCTCAGCGCTTTATTGGCCTGAGCTTGCCATCGGGTCCGACTTCCATCGTAGGCTCGATGGCGCTGTCGCGCGGCTCTAGCGAGCCACGCCGGCGATCAGGCTCGACCGAAGCAGGCGCCGCTCGACCGCTGTCCGCAACGGCAGTCGACTCAACCGTCGGCGAGGCATTCACCGCGTTTGTGTCGATCGAACGCTGTGACTCGTCGCCAGTCTTCGAATTGCACGCGAGCTGGAGCGCGATACAAGCACCGAAAAGAAAAAGACCTCTCGACGGACTCACTGCGTTTGGAGAGGGCGCAGAACGCCCGTTGGCGTCACCTCTATCGTGGGATGGAGCACGTCATCCATCGCTGCAATGCTCCCTACCTGTATCTGCGCGCGCAACACGCTCGATGAAGAAGGTGTGGGAACGAGATAGGAATCAGCGCCGAAGACATTTACCTGATATCCAAAGTCCGCGAGCGATTGAACGGTCATCGTGCTGAGCGGCATGGACTTCCCCTGCGGCTCGACGAATCCCGTCATCAACTCTCCATCGAACGTCGATTCCCGCCAGTGACTGTCCGCAGTGCCCGAGCCGCCTGTGTTCTCAACAGGAACGCTCGACGGACATACGTCGGCACCGCCAAGGGTGACGCACTCGGCACTTCCGAGAGCGCCGGTAAAACGTGGATCCGAAGTGCCACCACCGGAAATCAGGTTGGTCTGTCGCCAGAGAACGCCCACTCCGACCACGTGCAGCATCTCGTGGAGAATCACGTCAGAGAGCTGACTTCTGGCGATCAGCGTCGGGAGATCTTCCGCGTCGAAGCGCATGAGGCCGAGCACTGAGCTGCGTCCGTCTGTCCGCACGATGCACGGGCCGGCGCTCGCCAGAATGTGTCCCGGCCCATCGATCGCTGACACCGTCGCATAGATCACGAGATCGTCCACGGTCTCATTCAAGGCAACGGCCGGGTACGAGTTCCCACATGTTGCGGCAAGATTCGTCGTGGTGAGGGGCTGATCGGCGACATCGCCCGTAACAATGGCGCGAACTCGATTAACCGCATCAACGAATGCTGCTTGTGCTTCCGCGGAAGCCGCTGGACCAAAGAAGCGGATTACCGGGTTGTAGTCGCTCGAGACAGTGGCCGTGAACGTGGCGGAAAAAGTGCTGGCTGCGATCGCGATAACGGTTTGCGTCGTGGCGCTTCGGCCCAATCGCCACGTTCCCCCGGACGCGACGCCGGCGGAATCAGTAGCCGACGCTCCATCGGAGAGTGAGCCGCCGCCGGCAGTCACAGTGAACGACACTTGAACGCCGGGAACACCGTTCCCGAACTGATCAGAGACCTTGAGCGCGATTGGAGCTGCGAGTGGTGTTCCAGCAGGCGCGAATTGAGCGTTGCCTGACGCTGCCGCGACCGAAGTCGGAAGTCCTGGAAGACCGAGCACAGTGATGACGAACGGTTGCAGGTGCGCAACTGTTACGGTGAGCGAGTTCTGGCCCGCAGCTTTACCGAGTGTCCAGATGCCCACCGCGGTGGGTGATCCTGATTCAGTCCGACCTGGGGTCCCGGTCAGAGTGCCTCCGCCGGAGGTCACGTCAATCGTAAACGGCACACCGCCGAGAGTATTGCCCGATGCGTCCTTGACCAAAAACGTGGGCGCAGTGACCAGTGCGATGCCGGCGGTTCCGGTTGGAATCGCGGTACCAGATGTGATCGATGCCGGCGGTGGAGGCGCCGTACTGTCGCCGCATCCTAGAGCGAGGAGGACCGCAGCGATTGCGGGCCAGAGTCTTTTTGGGGTCATCGATCGCGCATGAAGACGGGGGGCTTCAGCAATACCGGTCAATATACACCGAGGATTGCGGATTCATGACTTTGCGGCCTCAGGACTAACAGCCATGGACGATCGACGACTAAGTGCGGACGGAGGATGAGCGGAAAACCGGGAACTGCAGTGCGCTAGTCCGTCTAGTTCATCGAACGTCCTCGCTCGCGCGGGATGATCGCCAGCAGCAGACGGCGCATTTCCTCCAGGATATTGCGCCT
>DATBRZ010000239.1:0-10448 GCA_036560025.1 Gemmatimonadaceae bacterium
CTCGTCCCGGCGCAGCCGGTAATCGACCGCCGTGATCTAGCATGTTCCTCTCCGACGTATCGATCAAGCGACCGGTATTCGCCACCATGATGATGGCTGCTCTCGTCGTGCTTGGCGTCGTGTCATTCAATCGGCTGGCGATCGACGAGTATCCTGACATCACCTATCCGATCGTCATTGCGCAGACGACGTACCCGGGCGCTTCACCGGAAGTGATGGAGCGCGACGTCTCGCGCCCGATCGAAGAAGCACTGAATACCGTTCAGGGTCTCAAGGAAATCGGGTCGACGTCGCTGAACGGCGTATCAATCGTCCGATTGACGCTCAACCTCGATGTCGACGTCCTTTCTGCACAGCAGGACGTGCAGGCAAAGGTGGCGCGTATTCGCCGCACGCTCCCGCCAGAGATCGAAGAGCCGGTAATTAGCCATTTCGATCCGAACGAGCGGCCGATCATCTCGGTCGCGATGCAGAGCAAGGACAGACCCATTCGAGAGCTGACCAGCCTCGCCGACGAAGTTGTGTCGCCGAGGCTACAGGCGGTTGCGGGAGTTGGCGGAATCAACGTCGCCGGTGGCGAGACGCGGCAAATCCGCATCGAGCTAGATCCCTCGGCGATGCGATCATATGGTATCGCTCCGCCGCAGGTTATCGCAGCACTCGATCGAGAGAATCAGGAAGTGCCCGCCGGACGTGTTGTGCGCGGCGCCACAGAGTCACTCATTCGTGTCACCGGCCGCATTGTTAATCCGGCCTCGTTCGCGAACATCGTCGTCGCTGTCCGCAACGGAGTTCCAGTTCGACTCGGCGACGTTGCAAAGGTTATAGACGGATCTGCCGACAAGCGCACAGCCGCGATGCTCGGCGGCGTTCCCGCGCTCGCGCTCGACGTGCTCAAGATTTCGGGATCGAACACGGTTGCCGTGGCGGACTCGGTTCGCTCGGCGGCGAAGGCGCTAGAGCGAATTCTGCCTGCCGACGTTCAGCTCACCGTGATTCGCGACGACTCGCGCCGAATTCGCGAATCACTATCCGACGTCGAGATGAACATCATGCTCGGCGCCGTGCTGACGATTCTCATCATCTATCTGTTCCTGAACTCGTGGAGATCGACCGTCATCACCGGCCTTACACTGCCGGTGAGCATCATCTCCGCGTTCTTCATCATGTGGGTCTTCGATTTCACTGTGAACACGATGACCCTGCTGGCTCTTTCTCTCGCGATCGGGCTACTCATCGACGATGCCATCGTCGTCCGAGAGAACATCGTGCGGCATGTACAGATGGGGAAGGATCACGTTCGCGCGGCAATCGAAGGGACGAAAGAAATCGGCCTTGCTGTGACTTCGACGAGTCTTGCCGTCGTTGCCGTGTTCATCCCAGTGGCGTTCATGGGCGGCATGATCGGAAAGATCTTCTTCCAGTTCGGCGTCACCGTAACGTTCGCAGTGCTCGTGTCGCTGTTCGTGTCGTTCACTCTCGACCCGATGTTGTCGAGCGTGTGGCCCGATCCCGCAGCGGAATCGGCTCACGGTGGTCGAGCGATTCCGGTGCGTCCGAGGAATCCGATTCGCCGAATCGGACTGGCCTTCGATCGAAAGTTCGAACAGGTCGCTGACAAGTACCCCGGTTGGCTTGGCTGGGCGCTCGCTCGCAGAGTGCGAGTCATGGCCGCAGCTGTCGCCTCGGTCGTGATTGCGGGACTTATCTATCCGCATCTCGGGTTCACGTGGCTCCCTGATGTGGACGGCGGTGAGTTCAACGTCAACGTGCGCACGCCGCCCGGCTCGAGTTTGCAGTACACCATCGGCAAGGCGCAGGAGGTCAGCGGCTTTCTGAGATCACTCCCTGAGGTCGCATTCACTTATACGACGATAGGGTCTGGATTCCGGGGAACGCCGAATAACGGGCAGATCTATGTGAGACTTGTCGATCGCAAGGACCGCAAAAGATCGCAGCAGGACATTCAGCAGGAGCTTCGCGGAAAGCTTCGAGGAATGCCTGGAGTGCGGCCCACGATCACCGGAACGCCGTCGATATTCGGCGGCTTCCGACAGCCGATATCGATCAACGTTCAGGGTCCCGAGGAGTCGCGGCTCAAGGTTGCCGCAGCGCAGGTGCTGGAGACAGTACGATCTACACCCGGCGTTGCAGAGCCAAACTCGAGCGATGAGGGACAGATTCCACAGTTCGATGTCAACGTCGACAGACAGCAGGCGTGGGCGGCGGGGCTTGGGATCAACACGATTGCACAGACGATTCAGCCCTTGTTTGCGGGGCAGCGCGCGACGCGCTGGGAGGATGAAAACGGGTTCTCACACGATGTCGTCGTCGTGTATCCGGACTCTCTTAGAACGAATGCTGCAGATATCTCCGACATTGTGATTCCCGCGAGCTCGGTGGATCCTGCGACCGGGCAATCGCCGATGATTCCGCTCACACAAGTCGCCGACGTGAAAGCGAGTCTTGCTCCACAACAGATCGATCGGCGGAATCTCGAACGGCAAATCTCTATTTCTGCCGGCGTCATGCCTGGCTTCGCGATGGGCTCAGTCGCCGGCGCTGTAAGGGCGGCGATCGATTCGCTCGGGCTTCCAGTCGGCTACCACGCGGATTTCGGCGGTGACGTACAGAACCTGAACGAGACGAAAGGCTACGTTCTGGCGGCGCTCGGACTCGCCGTCATCTTCATCTATCTCATTCTCGCGTCGCTGTTCGGATCGTTCTTCCAGCCGGCGGCGATAATGCTGGCGCTTCCGCTCTCGTTCATCGGTGTCGCTCTCGCGCTACTGATTACCAAGGGCAACATCAACGTGATGACGATGATCGGAATCATCATGCTGATGGGTCTCGTCACCAAGAACGGTATTCTGCTCGTTGATTTCACCAATCAGCAGCGGGCGAATGGATTGTCTCGCACTGATGCGCTGCTGAGAGCAGGTCGTGTGCGGCTCCGCCCGATTATCATGACGACCACCGCGATGATCTTCGGTATGCTACCGCTCGCTCTCGCCCTTGGATCAGGCGCGGAGCAGCGGGCTCCGATGGCACGCGCGGTTATCGGGGGTCTGATAACGTCGACACTGCTCACGCTGTTTGTGGTTCCCGTCATGTACACGCTGCTCGAAGACGGCGTTGCAGGTACTCGGCGCGGCATTCCGCGGATTATCGGAGGCTTGAGGAAGCGCGCGAAACCGCCTGCGCAACCCAAGCGCCCACCGGTTACGGTTCGCCCCGCCGCCAGCGACACTGCACCTGCAATGCCTCTCACGATCGCAAAGGAGGGCGGATAGGCCTAACGCCTCCGTATCGGAATGCTTCCTGCACCCTCTGGCGGGTGAACGACGGCGTCTGCCTTCGTCACTCGCCTTTTGCGTTGCGTGACGGCCGTGGTCGCCGGATTACCCGTGAGCAACCGGCAAACAATGAAAACATTCCAATGCGGCGGCTTTCGATCCCTTGTGGCATTTGCTGCCTCGCTTGCGTCCGTCCCGGCTTCGGCAAACGCGCAGTATTTCGGCCGCAACAAGGTGCAATACGAGCACTTCGATTTCCGTGTGCTCGAGACGCCTCACTATCGGCTGCATTTCTATCCGGATGAGGAACAGCCCGCGCGAGACATGGCGCGCATGGCCGAGCGCTGGAACGCGAGGCTGAGCTCACTGTTCAGGCATCAGCTGAGCGAGCGGAAGCCCATACTCCTGTACGCGAATCAACCCGACTTTCAGCAGACGAACGCTGTAACTGATCAGCTCACTGAAGGAACCGGCGGCGTTACGGAAGGTCTTCGCGATCGACTCATCATGCCGCTCACCGGAGTCTATCGCGACAACGATCACGTGCTCGGTCACGAGATGGTTCACGTCTTCCAGTACGACATCGCGCATTCGCGCAGTGCCGGCGGACAGCAGGGACTGCAGTCACTGCCGCTCTGGGTCATCGAGGGAATCGCGGAATATCTGTCGCTTGGACGCGACGATCCGCACACTGCGATGTGGATGCGCTCAGCCGTTCTTCAGAATCGCCTGCCCACAATCAAGCAGCTGACGACTGACACACGGTTCTTCCCATACAGGTACGGTGAGGCGCTTTGGGCCTACGTTGGCGGACGGTTCGGCGATCAGGCAGTGGCTGACGTTTATAAAGCCGCAGCTCGCTATGGATTCGAAGCGGGAATAAAGCGAGTCCTCGGGATAAGCACGGATTCGCTCTCGAAGGAATGGATTGCGGCGACGAAGGCCGCATATCAGCAGGTGGTACAGTCACGCACGGCGCCTGCCCAGGCAGGTCGCGCGCTCATTCCTGTGAGAAGGCGTGGCGACGCAAGTCTGTCACCGGTCCTGAGCCCCGACGGTCGCTACGTCGCGTTCTTCGCTGCACGCGACCTCTTCGGCTTCGATCTCTACTTAGCCGACGCAACGACAGGCAGCTCGATCAAGCGGCTGGCAAATGTCAGCACTTCGACGGAATTCGATGCGCTGTCGTTCATCAGCTCGGCGGGAGCATGGTCGCCCGACGGCAAACGATTCGCGTTCAGCGTTTATGCGAAGGGCAATCAGGAGATCGCGATTCTCGATGTCGAGTCGCGAAGCATCAGTCGTCGAATACGTGTTCCCGGTGTCGGCGCGATCCAGAATCCGGCGTGGGCGCCCGACGGAAACCGAATCGCGTTTTCCGGAACTGATCGCGGCGTCAGCGATCTCTTCGTGTACGATCTCTCGCGCGGTGCTGCGACGCAGCTGACCAACGATCGATATGCGGACATTCAGCCGTCGTGGTCGCCGGACGGACGGACCATCGTGTTCTCGACCGATCGTGGAAGCGATACCGACTTCACGTCGCTTACGCATGGTGATCTCAAGCTTGCGACAATTGATGTCGCGTCATCGGCGATAACGCTTCTTCCAGGATTCGCCGGTGCCAAGCATATCAACCCACAGTATTCGCCGGACGGAACCCAGATCTACTTCGTGTCCGATCGCGGTGGAATCAGCGACATCTACCGGGTTCCCGCCGGCGGCGGTCAAGCGCAGCAGATAACGAATGTCGCAACTGGAGTAAGCGGTATCACCAACCTTGCGCCGGCATTCTCGATATCACCAACAACGGGTCAGATCGCTTTCTCCATGTTCGACAAGGAAGGCTACGGCATCTACTCCCTGACGTCCGACCAGGCTTCAGGTACACCCGTGGGCGGCACGCAAGGAACGAGCGCCGGCGTGTTGCCGCCTGCATCAGCGCTGACGACTTCGACGGTCGTTTCATATCTCGCGGATGCACAGACAGGACTGCCGGCAACAGTCGACTTCAGGGTGACTCCGTATCACGCGGGTCTTTCTCTCGCTGCGATCGGGCAACCGTCAGTCGGCGTCGCGGCAGGATCAACCGGCACGTATTTGTCCGGCGCAACCGGCTTCTACTTCACGGACATGCTCGGCAACCGGAATCTGAATGTCGCGCTCAACGCGAACGGCACAGTCAAGGATTTCGGAGGACAGGCGATCTACCAGAACGTCGGGCACCGCTTCAATTGGGCACTGATCGGCGCGCACGTGCCTTATCTGTCGGGGTTTGCCACCGCGCGTCCGACGATCGTGACAATTAATGGCCGGCAGTTCCAGGGAACGCTGATCGAGCAGGTTCTTCAGCGAGTGTACGTCGATCAGGCCGGGCTGATCACTCAGTACCCGTTCTCCACCACGAAACGTCTTGAACTGAACGCGACTTTCACTCGACTGGGATTCAACACCGAAGTCGAGCGGCTCATCGATGTCGGGGGCCAGGTTGTGGAGCACACCAAAACCGACACGACGTCTGCTCCATCGTTGAGTTACGGTCAGGCCGCAGCCGCATTTGTCGGAGACAATTCATTCTTCGGATTCACCGCGCCGATCACGGGATGGCGATACCGGTTCGAGGCAGCCCCAACGTTCGGCACGCTCCAGTTCCAAACTGCGCTCGCAGATATGCGACGGTATTTCTTTGCACGCCCCATAACCCTCGCTGTCCGTGGACTTCATTTCGGGCGGTACGGCGCGGACGCGGAGAGCAATCGATTGTCTCCCGTATTCGTCGGTGACCCGCTGCTGGTACGCGGATATTCAGCCGAATCCTTCGACCCTGCAGAATGCACACCCGGTCCATCAGGCAATGATTGCCCCGAGTTCGACAGACTGATCGGAAGCCGGATTGCAGTCGTAAACGCCGAGCTGCGAATCCCGCTCTTTGGAACGCCCCAGTACGGTTTGATCAAGGCGTCACTGTTGCCGATCGACATTGCGCCGTTCGTGGACGCAGGCATCGCGTGGTCGAGAGGTCAGTCGGCATCGCTCAAGTTCGCGCGAAGGTCGACTGAGCGCGTTCCGGTCGTGAGCGCCGGAATCACGGCTCGAGCGAATCTCTTCGGGTACGCTGTGATTGAAGCGTTTTACGCGAAGCCCTTCCAGCGGCCGGACAAGAGTTGGATATTCGGATTCAACTTCGCTCCGGGTTGGTAGTGCTTTCTCCGGTGCGCGAAAAGAAGGAGGGGCCCGGTCGGGCCCCTCCCTTTGCGAGGATTCCCAGGTCACCCGTCGTGCTAACCATCACCGCAGTTCTTGAACGTTCCAAACCCACCCCCATTGAACCGCGCGAGAGTATTCATGAGCTGCAGCACCTGATCGCGGGTCAGGGTGAGATTGCCGAGCAGGTATTGATTGCTGTTTCCAATGGCGATCGCGACTTCCGCGGGAAGCGTCGTGCCCGCTGGCATATTCAACCAGTTCAGCTGCGCAGTGAGATACTGATGCAGCAGAAGCAGTTTTATGTCTCCCGTCGGCGGTGCTGAGAGCGCGTCGACCAGGTTCTGAGCCGTGTAGCTGACGCCACCTGTGGTGATGACGCCAGCGCTGGTGATCGCCGTAGTTCTGGAGAGAATCTCCTGAACCAGCGGAAGATGATTCTTGTAATAGCCGAGGGCGCGGACGCACGAGACCCTGCCAGCGGCGCTGGGGTTACCGCCGACTGTGGTTGGCCCGTTCCCGTTGGAGGCGTTCGCAAAGTTGTCGGCGTTAACCGACGGGTCTGTGGGACTCGAGTCGCTGCAGGCGAGAAGGATTGCGGCGCCAATTGCTGCTGGGACGAGAAGTCGTATCGATGATCTGCGCATATCGCTGTCCTCCCAAAGCTTCGGTTGAAAGGAGCGGCCGTCGGCAATTTCGCCTTGGCGTTGGCTGCGTCTACTTGAAACAGGTGTGGCAGGAACTGTTTGAGACGATTTTGGTTTGCCCCGGATAGACCGTGTTTGTAGTGAAGCAGACAGAGTGCCACTGTGTGCATTCTCTCACGCCGAGCCGTAGTCTTCTGCCTTCATCTGGCGTCGTGATGTGGCCCTCTATAACGTTACGCCACAGCAACTTCGGAAACGCGTGTGGCGGAACTGCTTGAACATCTGAAGGCGCAGCTCCAGGACCGCTACGACGTCGAGCGAGAGCTTGGTCGCGGTGGCATGGCAACCGTCTTTCTTGCGAAAGACGTCAAGCACGGTCGCCCCGTCGCGATAAAGGTTCTGCACGAGGACCTCGCGGCCGCACTCGGCGCGGAGCGTTTCCGCCGGGAGATTCAGATCGCCACGAGTCTCAGCCACCCGCACATCCTGCCGCTGTATGACTCCGGTGAAGCCGGCGGCTCGCTCTACTATGTAATGCCGTTTGTAGAGGGCGAATCGCTTCGCCACCGAATCGATCGCGAGAAGCAGCTTCAAATCGAGGAGGCGCTCCGGATCACGCTCGAAGTGGCGAGCGCGCTCGATTATGCGCACAGGCGGAACATCGTCCATCGCGACATCAAGCCCGAGAACATCCTCATCGAGGAAGGACACGCGATCGTGGCGGACTTCGGGATAGCGCGCGCCGTCAACAGCATGGCTAGCGCCGGCCCGGTGTTGACACAGACAGGGGTTTCACTCGGTACGCCGACGTACATGAGCCCGGAGCAATCGTTCGCGGAGAAGGAGATCGACGGGCGGAGCGACGAATACAGTCTTGCCTGCGTGTTGTATGAAATGCTCACCGGACAGCCGCCGTTCACGGGTCCGAACGCGCAGGCAATCATGGCCCGCCATTCGATGGCAGCCGTGCCGTCGATGCAGATCGTGCGCAACACGATTCCCGATGAAGTCGAGGACGCAGTTCAAAAGGCGCTCGCAAAATCCCCGGCGGACAGATTCCCGACACTCGCGGATTTCGGCGACGAGCTGAAGGAATGCGTTATCGATTACGCAACGACAACTCGTCGCGCCACGACGCGCTCGATGCGGCAGCCGGTTCCGTCGCAGAAACGGCGTCCGAAATGGATTGTGCCCGCCGGTATTGGACTCTCTGCTTTGATCGGGATCTCGCTTGTAGCGTGGTCGCTATGGGGCAGACCGCGCGGTGCGGCTGCAAGCGGGGACCTCGCTCCGAACAATGTTGCGGTCCTGTATTTCGACGATGTGAGCTCGGGCGGAAAACTCGCGTATCTCGCGGATGGTTTGACTGAGAATCTGATCGACCGGCTATCGAACGTCACCGGGCTCGATGTGATCTCGAAAAGCGGCGTCGGATTGTTCCGCGGGAAAGACGTCAGCGTCGACAGCGTTGTGAGCGCGCTGCGTGTTGGCACCCTGGTTCGCGGCACCGTTGAAGACCTGGGTAACCGCCTGAGGGTTGGAGTACGGCTCGTCGATGGAAACAGCGGCGATGTGCTCGAGCGCGCTACGTTCGAGCAACCTATGGCAAACGTGCTTGCGGCGCAGGACACACTCGCCATGCGGGTGGCAGATTTCCTCCGCAAGCGGGTCGGGAGTGAAGTCCGCCTCCGCAGCCAGCGCTCGGCGACGTCGAATTCAGCTGCCTGGACTCTCCTTCAACGCGCGGAAAAACTGCGGAAGGACGCGGACAGCATGGCGGCAAAAAAGGACGAGTCCAACAGCACGCGCAGTTACGCCCGGGCTGACTCCCTTCTAGCGCAGGCGGAGCAGCTCGATCCGTCATGGGTGGATCCGATTGTCGAGCGCGCGCGAGTAGCGCTATCACAGGCTCGCGCAGCTGACGAACCAAATCGTGCACGGCCTGCAATCGAAGCAGGATTGGCAGCGGCGAATCGTGCCGTTGCAAAGGCGCCGCGTGATGCCGACGCCCTGACAATGCGCGGCAGTCTCCAGTTTCGAAAATGGGAGCTACAGCTGACCAGCAATACGCGGGAAGCGGATCAGGTTCTGGGATCGGCTGAATCGGACCTCAAAGCGGCAATTGCGATCGACCCGACGCTCGCGGATGCTCACAACCTTCTGAGCGCGGTCTACAATCAGCAGGACCAGCTGCTGAATGCGAAGCTGGAAGCGCAACGCGCGTACGAGCAGGATGCGTTTCTTGAAGGGACCGACAAACTGCTCTGGCGACTTTTCGGAACATCGTATGATCTGCAGCAGTGGCCGGATGCCGAGACGTACTGCAACCAGGGAGCACAGCGCTTTCCAGGAGACGTGAGGTTTGTTCGATGCAAGCTCCTCATGCTCACTACTCCGTATGTGAGACAGCCTAATATCGCAGCGGCATGGGCGGATTATGACAAGCTCAAGGCGATCACGCCTCCGCTGCGCTGGGAGTTCGTCGGGCGTGAGGCAAAGATGTTGGTTGCGGCGGGCATACTGAAAGCCGGCCTACAGGACAGTGCTCGACACGTTCTGGTCGCTGCCCGCGGAAACAGTCAGGTGGACGCTCAGGGTGAGCTCTATGCCCGTGAGGCGTTCATCCGAACGCTGTTCGGTACCTCACAGGATACCGACGAGGCGATCGAGCTGCTAAAACGCTACTTCGCGGTGAATCCCACGCACCGCAAAGGATTCCGTGAGACTGACCACTGGTGGTGGAAACCCCTCAAAGAGGACGCTAGATTCCGTGAGCTTGTTGCGGGCTGATCCTATTCTCCCTAGCTCAGCTTCGACAAGGAAACGCGTGCGTAGCACGAGCGATGGCAACTACCAGTCATCGCTCGGCTGTTCTCCATTTGGCACGAGGTCGAAATGACGGTACAAAGACTCGCTGCATTGACGCTGTTCTTTGCAGGGCTTGCCGCATGTTCCGATCAGCCCGCGCCGTCCCCGACGGCTCCCGAGGTAAAGGTCCTATTTGCGGCAGGCGGACCTAACGCCGCCTGCGGAAGCGCCCTTGGCAAGACCGTTGCTGATCAGCAGACGGCACTCTATGCCGGCGCCACACTGACCGAGATCCAGGATGCGTGGAGACCCGTCGTACAGGATTGCAAAAACAATCTGACGACGGCGCAGGCTGAAATGCTCAGCTACGTTCAGCTGACCATTTCGAAAGCTGCAATCAACGGCGGCAGCGCCAACAACGCTCTCACGGTTGCGCATTGGAATTCCGTCTTTGCGTACGTGGACGTGGCAGCTCCGAATCTCGATTCGACGG
>DATBRZ010000240.1:0-14638 GCA_036560025.1 Gemmatimonadaceae bacterium
GAGCGGTGGGAATATTACAACCACGGACGACCGCGGACGCTTCGACCTTGGAAGTTATGCGGCAGGTGTTATCGCGTTCCGCGTCCGACGCCTTGGCTACGAGCAGCGAGAACTGAGCGTCACAATGGGCGTGAACGGACAGCCTACTTCCGTCGACATCGTTCTCCTCGCAATTCCGGCCGAGCTCGAGAAGGTCTACGTAACCACTGAGCCCCAAGGGCGCTTACGTGGCTTTTATGAGCGCCGCCAACACCGTGCTGCCTTCGCCAAGTTCATGGAGGAGAATGAGATCCGGCGGATGGGTGTACCGCTCAACGCAAGCGACCTTTTGAGAGGCACTCCGGGCGTCCACATCAGCACGAATCCCGTCGCCGGCGGTAATGCGGTTCGGATCAGGAACTGCCAACCGATGGTGTTGGTAGATGGGCAACGACTTCCTGGAGCCGAGCTCGACGAGGTCGTTAGTCCAGGTGACATAGCCGCACTCGAGTTTTACCCGTCATCCGCTGGCGTTCCTGCCCAGTACCTGGAGCGTGGGAACCGCCTCTGCGGATTGATTCTTGTCTGGACCAAGGCGAAGTAGTCGAATCAACTGACGCATACAAAAAGCCCTCCGAAATTCGGAGGGCTTTCTGCTTGTAGCTTGCCGTCTGCTCGTCTTACCGCACGCCGCAGCTGGCTCCCGGATATGTTGGGGCTGCCGTTGGAGCGGAGTCCCAGTACATCCTTGCCTGGAACGTGTCGGCACCACCGACCAGGCGGCTAGTAGCTGCGTCCACGTTCGACGCGTTGACGGAGTGCTCGCGAGTCGAGTACTGGTAACGCCGTGGGACTGTGTTGATGATAGCGGCCGGCCCCGGTTTAATCGTTGCCGGAACGCACGTCCGCCGCCACTCGGCCCACGCCTCGACGCCGTCAGTGTAGAGCGCTATCCACTTCTGAAGCGCGATCTGGCGCTGTCCTGCTGTTCCACCCTGATAAGCTATGGATGGTTGCGCAAGGAAGGTGTTGATCGCCGAGGCGCTGGTTACGCCCCACTGCTCCATTGAGGCGCGAATTCCCTGCTCGTAGAACGCTGCTGCACTGCCCGCGATCCATCCACGTTCAGCCGCCTCGGCCAGAATGAAAGAGACTTCGGCGTACGTCATAACGAACGAAGGGAAGCTTGCTCCCGTGAGCCCCGAGCAGCCCGAGCAGAACCGGTTCGTAGAATAGAAAACCCGTCCCGGTCGCGATGATGTGAGCGAGTAATTCCCCGCCTGCGCCGCCGTGAGGGCGTTCGGCATTCCGGCATACTGCGGCGGGTTGGCCGGGCACCCTGTTCCGGCCGGATTCGTGAAGCACAACGTGGGTTGGGCATAGACCCCCGTCCGAGGATCGCCGACTGGAATCATTTCATTCATGAGACTGTTCGACAGCCGGTGATCGTCGCGCGTGCGGTTGTTCGCCGCCCACGGGTTGTCGTACACACCGTCGCCCGGCCATTTCATCAGCGCATTATCGGCGTTTGACGCAATGAGACCGCCGGGCGCGGCGATGGCCGCAGCGATCTGCGCTTTTGCCGTTGTCGGATCCACGTTTGCCAGACGCATAGCGTGGCGCGCACGGAGTGAGTTGGCGAACCGCTGCCATTTCAACTTGTTCCCGGCATAGATCGGGTCTGCGCCTCCAAGGCTCTTTGCGCTTGATGGTGCCCCGGCAATGGCGGTCACCGCATCGCTCAGATCCTTGAACAGTCCGGCATAGACGTCCTTCTGCGCGTCGTACGCAGGAAGGATGATCGCGTCTTCCGCGTCTCCTTTCAGCGCCTGTGAGTAGGGAATGTCACCCCAGACATCGGTGACGTAGCCGAAGATCAGGCTGCGCATGATCTGCGCGGGACCCCAGTAGAGAGGCTCATTCTGCTCTGTCCCTGCGTCGATGACCGCCTGGAAATTCTTCAGCTCCTGAGCGTACGTGAAGATGAAGCTGTTGTTCGTAACGGTGCCGTCGAGCCGGAGGTACTGATCCTCGTCAGGGTACTGAACCTGAGCGAGGTGCTGCGCGGTCAGCACCGGACCGCGCATGTTCGTTGGATTGCTTCCGTACCAACGTTGCATCGATATGCGCGTTGCATATGTGAACACCGCTTGTGGCGGCGCCGATGTCGGGTTGTTCGGATCTTCGTTCACGTTCACGAGCTTATCGGTGTGGCAGGCGCTTATTCCGAGCACCATGACCGCACCGAGGCCGGCGATTTTTCTATATGTCATTGTTCGCTGTTCCAGTGTGGTTAGGGTTACGGAATGATCCGCACGTTGAACCCCCAGCTGCGTGGGTTCGGCGACATGTTGACTTCGATTCCCTGATCGTTCCTGCTGCTGTATGCGAACTCGGGGTCGATGTTCGGAACCTTCGTCCACATTCTGAGATTACGTCCCGTGATCGCGATGCTCGCGGCGCGGGCTCCGAGGAACTTGTTCGCCCAGCTTCCTGGCAGGTTGTATGAAAAGCGAACCTCACGAAGCTTCACGTAGCTCGCATCATACACGTACCGCTCGGTGTAGCCAAACAAACCGTGGTAGTATTCCTCGGCGGTGATCGACGTGGTGTTGGGCTGACCCGTAGCGACGTCAATTCCCTCGACGACTACCCCCGGGTCGTTCCAGTCATTCTCACGTCCCTTCAGGGTCTCCTTCAGCACTCCCGCGTACTCACCGAACATATTGGTGACGCTGTAGAGCTTCCCGCCGTGTTTGACGTCGAGCAGCGTGTTCAGCGCAAAATTGCGGAAGCTGATCTGGTTCGACCATCCACCAGTCCATTTCGGTTGGATACTGCCAAGCACCTCGAGACTGGGAGCTCTGACGGGAAAACCATCCTCGACGAGAATGTTGCCCGCGTCATCGCGCTCGAACTTGTAGCCGCGAATCGCCCCGTATGGCTCGCCTTTCCGGGCCTCGACGACAACATCGCCGAACCCGCCGGTTCCGAGAACAATCGTTTGGACGTCGGGAGCAAGATCGACCACCTCGCTCTTGTTGTGAGCAAAGTTGAGTGTGGTGTTCCAGCTGAACCCCGTGCGTGACTGGAACAGGTTCAGCGTCAACAACGATTCGATTCCCTTGTTGCTGATCTCGCCGGCGTTGATCCACTTCTTGTCAAAGCCGCTCGCGCCGGAGATCTCAACGTCGAAGATCTGGTTGCGTGTTGATTTGCTGTAGGCGCTCGCATCCAGCGTCACTCGGTTATTGAATAGCGACAGCTCAGCGCCGACTTCGTTGGAACGCGTTATTTCCGGCTTCAGATCGGCGTTCGCCAGTCGCGTATCCAACGCGTATTGAGGCTGCGTGCCGAACCGTTGCGCATTGCCGAAGAACACCGGTACGAGCGAATAGACCGGAGCGTCACTGCCCACCCGTGCAATTGCGCCGCGCAGCTTGAGCGACCCAAGGAAGCTGCCCCTCAGGCTGGGGATAGCATCCGTCACCACGATGGAAGTGTTGACTGACGGATAGAAGTACGAGTTGGCGTCGACCGGAAGTGTTGACGACCAGTCATTGCGCGCCGTTCCCTCGACCGTCCACCAGTTGTTGAGCGTAAAGGCGGCGGAGCCGTACACCCCTTGAACCTCTCGACGCACGATCTGCTGGGCGATAGTGGGCGCAATCGCCGCATTGGAAGGATTGTAAATCCCCTGGACGAGGATGCCAGGCGTCTCCTGGCTGTTGCTGCTGAAGTACTCGCGCCGGAGGTTGCCGCCTGCGACGGCGCTGACTTCCAACCAGCTGGCGAGCTGCTTGTTGCCGGTGATTGTGAGGTCGGTGTTGTTGTCGTTTCTATAATCGTTCACGAAGCGGAAGCCGCCGTTGTACGTGAGATTGACGAACTCCTCTGCACCGCGATTGTAGTACTGCTGGATTCCGAGTCTGTAGATGTCCGAGCCCGTCCGCAGCTGCGCGTTCAAGCCGTTCGCAACCTTGTAGTTCAATGCGATTGACCCGATCAGACGATCGCGATCGTCCAGCTGCGGGTTTTCCTGCATCTGCCAGAACGGATTGTTGTGGTAGCTGTAATTCCAGTTGAACTCACGCGTCGTGGGTCCACCGTTGCTGGCCCCGCCCTTCCCGTAATCCCTCAGCGCCTCGATATCTACCTGCCGGCCGAACCAGTTGAACATCGACTGGAGGGGGTTCCGGCCCGAGTAGCCGACGCCAGGACGATTGCGCCCTCCGTTATGGATGTATTGGACTGAGCCGTCTGCCGTCAGCTTATTGCTCGCGCGGAAGGTGCCCGTGAGCGCAGCCGTGCGCCGCTGGAAGAGGTTGTTCGGGAAGACTCCCCTAACGTTGTCCGCGCCCAGCGAAAGACGTCCAAACGCGCGATCGACACCGCCGCTCACGGCGAGGGTCGTCGATGCGGTCATTCCGGTGCGGAAGAAATCCTTCACGTTATCCGGGTGAGCAATCCATGGCGTTGCCTGGCAGTTATCGGTGCCGGCACCGGGGCTGGTGAACTGACAAATCAGCCGTCCGTCCAGCTTCGGGCCCCAGCTCTCGTCTACGCCGTCGTTAACGCCGCCGTAGTTTCCGTCGAGCCACTCGAATTCGCCTTCGGCTCCCTGGCCATACCCGTTCTGGAAGGTGGGTAGAATTGCCGGGCTCTCGAACGTGAAGTTGGTGTTGAGCTCAGTGCGAATGCGGCCGTTCGTATTGCGGCCTTTCCGGGTCGTAATGAGGATTACGCCGTTCGCTGCGCGCGAGCCATAAATGGCCGCGGCGTTCGGGCCCTTGAGCACGCTCAGCGTCTCAATATCGTCCGGATTGATGTCGCTCAAGGCGTTGCCGTAGTCGAAATTCGTGTTGCTGCCGACGAACGGAGCACCGCCGCGGTTGGCGTTCGATACCGCTACGCCATCGACGATGAAGAGCGGCTGGTTATTCCCGGTGATCGAGTTCTGACCGCGGATGATGACGTTGGTCGAGCCGCCCTGTGTGCCCGGTGACGTGATCTGGACACCTGCAACCTTACCCTGCATCTGCTGGACAAGGTTCTGCGCCCGGGTGGTGTTGAGCTCTCCCGCATTGAGCTGCTGCTGGGCGGTTCCCAGCTTGCTCCTCTGTCGCTCCACTCCGAGAGCCGTGACCACGACTTCCGCCAGCTCAGTGGCACTGACATTCAGAGTGAAATCCTGATTGACTGATCCGCCGGCGAGCGAGATCGTGGCGGTGCCAGGCAGGTAACCGATGCGGCGCACGGTGACCGCAGCCTGACCGGGTGCTGTGGAGGGAACCGTGAATCGGTAACGCCCCTCCGCGTCCGTCGTAGCGCCGACGCGTAACGATTGAATCGATACTACCGCGTTGGCCAACGGCGACCCGTTACTGCCTCTGACAGTTCCCGATACGACTGTCTGCGCCAACGCTGCCGCGGGCGCCAGGCCCAGCAGAATTAGGGCGCACGCGAGGATACGACTGACGTACTTAGTCATTCGACGCCTCCTTCATAAGAAAATCCTCCGAGTGTGTGCGGATGCGGTCGCGGTGCAGGGCGCAACGCGACGACCGCCGCAGGGCGCGGCGTCGGGATACGGCGGACGACGACTTTCCCGCCGACATAGATGGGTTCCCGTAGCACGACTCCGGAGACGTTACCGGGCTATCTGGGAATTGTCAATCCAATGTATGGATTCTTAAGGGGAAGGGCCTTTTCCCCTTACAAGGGGCCTACAAGCCTTATGCGGCCTGCGCCCTCTCCGTCACGACACGGACAGTGTTCTCGACGACCTGGAGAAATCCGCCTTCGACGGTCAAGCGCTGATCTCCGCCCGAGCCTGATAGTCTGAGCTCACCCTTCCCGAGCAGTGTCATGAAAGGCGCGTGATTCTCCAGGATTCCAACCTCTCCGTCGTAGGCGGGCGCGACGACCATCCGCGCCTCGCCTTCATATAGAACGGATTCCGGCGAAATGACGAAGACCTTAAGCATCGTCAGCTTTTCGCCATCTTGTTCGCCTGCTCCACGACATCTTCGATTCCACCGGCCATGTAGAACGCCTGCTCCGGCAACTGATCGAATTCGCCGGACACGACTCGCTCGAACGACGAGATGGTATCCTCGAGCTTGACGTACTTCCCGGTGATTCCAGTGAACTGTTCTGCCACGGCGAACGGCTGCGACATGAAGCGCTGAATTCTTCGCGCACGACCGACGACGAGCTTGTCCTCTTCAGACAGCTCATCCATGCCGAGAATCGCGATGATGTCCTGAAGCTCCTTGTATCGCTGAAGGATCTTCTGCACGGCGGTTGCAGCCTTGTAGTGACGCTCTCCGATGAATGTCGCGTCGAGAATTCGCGACGACGAAGCAAGCGGATCGACTGCGGGGTAAATGCCGAGCTCGGTAATTGCGCGCGACAACACGACCGTTGCATCGAGGTGCGCAAACGCAGTCGCCGGCGCGGGATCGGTAATGTCGTCGGCGGGAACGTAGATCGCCTGCACCGACGTGATCGATCCCGTCTTGGTTGAAGTGATGCGCTCCTGCAGGTCCCCCATCTCGGTTGCCAGTGTCGGCTGATAACCCACCGCACTCGGCATTCTTCCAAGCAGCGCTGACACTTCCGAACCCGCCTGTGTAAACCGGAAGATGTTGTCGATGAAGACGAGTACGTCCTGGTTCTGCACATCGCGGAAATACTCCGCCACTGTGAGACCCGAGAGACCGACACGCAGTCGCGCTCCCGGCGGCTCGTTCATCTGCCCGTAGATCAGCGCAACGTCCTTGAGAATTCCCGCTTCCTTGAACTCCAGATAGAGGTCGTTGCCCTCACGCGTGCGCTCGCCGACGCCGCAGAACACCGAGCGTCCGCCATGTCCCTTGGCGACGTTGTTGATCAGCTCCTGAATGACGACCGTCTTTCCCACTCCCGCTCCGCCAAACAGTCCGATCTTTCCACCCTTCACGAACGGTGCGATGAGATCGATGACCTTGATTCCGGTCTCGAAGATCTCGGTCTTCGGCTCGAGGTTCGCGAACAGCGGTGGCATTCGATGGATCGGCCATCGCTCCACCGTATCGGGGATCGCCGGACCATTGTCGACTGGGTTGCCGAGGACGTTGAGAATTCTTCCGAGGGCAGCTTCCCCAACCGGGACGGTGATCGGACCGCCGGTGTCGACGACTTCCATTCCACGAACCACGGAATCCGTCGACGACATCGCAACTGCGCGCACCTGATTGCGCCCGATGTGCTGCTGCACTTCAGACGTTACGTCTATGTCGACGCCGGAATCCGATTTCGCTGTGATGCGAAGTGCGTTGTAAAGCTCGGGCAGCTTCTCCGCCTCGAATTCGACGTCGAGCACAGGTCCGATGACCTGAATGACCTTTCCTATGTTCTTCTCTGCCACGGCAGTTGCCATTGTCAGCCCTCTAAAGCCGCGGAACCGCCGACGATCTCGGCGATCTCCTGCGTGATCTGCGCCTGACGGGCGCGGTTGAAAGTGCGGCGAAGCACGTTGAGCATGTCGCCGGCATTGTCGGTTGCGTTTTTCATCGCGGTGCGGCGAGCGCCCTGCTCTGCCGCTGCGGTCTCGACCATCGCGCGATAGATCGCATTTCGCACGTACAACGGAAGCAGCTCGCGCAGAATCGCCTCAGCCGACGGCTTCAGTATGTAATCGTGGCGCGGCCCCTTTCTCTCGGGCGGCATCACTGGAAGAATCCGCTCGGTAGCCGGCGGCGTTGACAACGCAGAGTTGAACTTCGCGAAGACGACGTACACTGCGTCGATAGCTCCGTCAGCGAAGCGATCGATCAGATCGTTCACGAGCGCGGCTGCATCTTGCGCTGTCGGTTTATCGCTCAGATCGATCCTGCTGGACGCAATCTTCCGACCGATATAGCGGAAGTAGCCAAGTCCCTTCTTTCCGATGACGTGAAAGTCGGTTTCGACTCCGTCGCGATCGAGCTTTGCCAGCAGCCCGCGCGCTTCGCGAATGAGATTCGCGTTGAATGCGCCGGCGAGTCCGCGATTAGATGTCAGCAGGATTACGGCCGCTCGCTTGACGGTCGCGGGCTGACGCAATAACGGAAATCGCTCTGCAAGCTCCGGCGAGTACAGACCCGAGATCACTTCGGTGAGTGCACCCGCGTACGGTCGTGCGGCGATGACGCGATCCTGCGCGCGCTTCATCTTGGACGTGGCGACCATCTCCATCGTCCGTGTGATCTTTCGCGTGTTCTCAACGGAGCGGATTCGCCCCTTGAGCTCGCGACCTTTTGCCATTGGTTACGCCGCTGCCTTTCCGCCGCCCAGCGTCGCGTTGTACGCCTCGATGGCGCGACGCAGATCAGCCTCGTTCTCCTTCGACAGCTGCTTCTCCTTGCGCAGTTTCTCGGTGACCTGCGGATACTGCGCGCTCACGTACTCGAGGAAGCCGCGCTCCCATTCGCGAATGTCCGCGACAGCAATCTGGTCGAGATATCCGTTCGTCACCGCGTAGATCACGATGACCTGCTTTTCCACGGGCATCGGCTGGAACTGCGGCTGCTTCAGAATCTCGACGATGCGGGCGCCGCGCTCGAGCTGCTTCTTTGTTGCCGCGTCGAGATCGGATGCGAACGATGAAAACGCTTCGAGCTCACGATACTGAGCGAGATCGAGCCGAAGACGTCCGGCAACTGACTTCATCGCCTTGATCTGCGCTGAGCCGCCAACGCGTGACACCGAGATGCCGACGTTCACTGCGGGACGGACGCCCGAATAGAACAGGTCCGCCTCGAGGAAGATCTGACCATCGGTGATCGAGATGACGTTCGTGGGGATGTACGCCGACACGTCGCCGGCCTGCGTTTCAATGATGGGGAGCGCAGTGAGCGATCCACCTTGTTTCAGTATAGTCTTTCCATCAACGACATCCGGATCATCGCGCAGCTTCGCGGCGCGCTCGAGGAGACGCGAGTGGAGATAGAAAACATCGCCGGGAAATGCTTCGCGGCCGGGAGGACGGCGAAGGACCAGTGAGAGCTGACGGTACGCGGCTGCCTGCTTCGAGAGGTCATCGTAGACGCATAGCGTTGAGCGACCCTCGTTGTACATGAAGTACTCTGCCATCGCGCAGCCCGTATAGGGCGCGATGTATTGCATGGGCGCCGGGTCGGACGCGCCCGCAACGACGACGATCGTAAACTCCATCGCGCCTGCCTGACGAAGCTTCTCGACTACGGAAGCGACGGTGGAATTCTTCTGACCGATGGCCACATAGACGCAGATGACGCCGGTTCCCTTCTGATTGATGATCGTGTCGACAGCGATCGCGGTCTTGCCTGTGCCGCGGTCGCCGATGATGAGCTCACGCTGTCCACGACCGATCGGAATCATCGAATCGATCGCCTTGATTCCGGTCTGGAGAGGCTCCTTTACGGGCTGGCGAACGATGATACCCGGCGCTTGCGACTCGACTTTGCGCGAGTGAGTCGCGTTGACCGGTCCTGCTTCATCGAGCGGTCTGCCGAGTGGATCGACAACTCGCCCGATGAGCTCCGGTCCAACCGGTACTTCGAGAACGCGCTTCGTGCGGCGGACTTCGTCGCCTTCTTTCAGCTGCAGATAATCGCCGAGCACGACTGCGCCGATGTTGTCTTCTTCGAGATTGAGCGCGAGTGCGGTGATCTTCTCGCCGGTCTCGGAGGAAGTGACTTCGAGCATCTCGCCAGCCATTGCCTTGGCGAGACCGTAGATGCGGGCGATGCCGTCGCGGACTTCGAGGACACTGCCGACCTCTTCGACGTCGAGGTCATGGAGGTCAGCGGCTTCGATCTCCCGGAGGAGGATGTCCTTGATCTCGCCGGGTCGCAGTGTCGTCGCGGTTGCCATGCAGTTACGGAGCTCGGGTTTCTGGGGCTGAACGGGAGCCCGGAAATGTGGGCAAATCCGGGGCTACTTGGCGCTTGTGAAAAATATCACAAGCTGCAATTCGAGGCAAGCCGCGCCAAAGGCCGACCATCTGTGACGCCGACAAGGAATCAACCGCGGAGTCCGCGGAGAGCGCGGAGAAATAATGATTGATGGAACAACGGAACGACGGCTAGCCGGTGGTCCCCGGCGAGCTTCCAGGAATGGAACCAACCGAGAAGGTCCTGTTCGATTTGACTGAGCGAGTGATCGGAGCAGGCCTCGAAGTACATCGTGCGCTCGGCCCAGGCTTGCTCGAATCTGCCTACCAAGAATGTCTATTCCACGAACTTGTCGAACGTGGAATGAACGTCGAGAGACAGATTTCGATTCCGCTCAGCTACAAGAAAGTCAAGATCGCGAACGCGTATCGAATGGATCTTGTGGTCAATGACGTTCTGGTCGTTGAAGTCAAGTCCGTGGAGGCTGTGTCTCCGTTACATAGGGCACAGGTACTCACCTATCTGAAGCTCACCGGATTCCAGGTTGGACTCATCATGAATTTCAACTCGAAGTATTTGCGAGACGGAATCAAGCGGCTTGTGCAGTCAGACCAATTTATTTCTCCGCGCCCTCCGCGGTCTCCGCGGTTGATTCCCGCTGACTCGACTCCGGAGGTAGTGGCGTTAGCCCCGACTTCTCGTTCGCCCCTGCAGAAATCGCTCGAGAAGATCGATAGTCCGTAATCGCGACAATGAAGCGGGACGGGTGCCGAGTACCCGCTGCGCCGTAACCGCCAGGTGCGACGAGGACGCGAATCCCAGGATCGACGCGACATCGCGGATGTCGAGTCCCGGATTCTTCGCGAGCTCAGCTGCAGCGATCATCCGCACGAGGTCGATCACTCGTTTGAGATTTGGTGCACCGGTCAGCGAAAAATTGCGGCTCAAGTGCTCCCGACTGACGCCAACAGCTTGTGCAAGCGCGGTCGTACGCACAGGTCGTCCCGCGAAGCCGATGATCGCACGCCATGTGTCCTGCTGCATCTGAGACGTGAGCCTGAGTGCCGCGGGCGGGTCGGCCAAAGCTGCAACGAACCGAGCCGAGAACGTCTGCGGTCCAACAATGTCTCGCGCAGCCGGATCATCCATTCCATCGACGAGGATGTCGCAGAAATCGAGCGCCGCGCATCGCGCAACAACGGGAGCATCAGTTGAGCGGAGCGGAGTGATCGCGAAAAACGGAGCACTCGGGAATTCCTGAGCGAGCGCAGCGATTCTCCACACGTCGTCGCCACTCGGACCGACTCCCTGCGCCTGCGCCGTGGCCGTCGAGCCGACGTCGAGAAGAACGGCGTCAACAAGTGATCGCCTGAGCGTCGTTGACACTTCGGCATTGTCGCGTGCGCTGATCACGTGCCACCGCCGCTTTGGGAACGCGCTGCGAACGAGTGATCTCGCGCGCTCTCGCGGCGTGTACGCGAGCAGCGTCGGCAGATCGTTCGCTTCCATCGGCGGTTCTTTAGACACCGGCAGCGACGAGCTCGAGGTCGGGCTTCCCATCTATGAACTGGCGCACAACTGGATCCGTCGTGCGCTGAATCTCGTCGACAGTGCCTACCTGTCGCACTCGACCCTCGTAAAGCATGGCAATGCGCGAGCCGACATTGTACGCGCTCCGCATGTCGTGCGTGATTACGATGCTCGTGACACCAAGTCGCTCTCGAGTTCGAATCATCAGCTGATCGATTACCGCAGCGGTCACCGGATCGAGACCAGTCGTCGGCTCATCATATAGGATGTACTTCGGCTTGCGTGCAATTGCACGCGCGATTCCGACGCGCTTGCGCATTCCCCCGGATAGCTCCGCGGGATACTTGGATTCGACTCCAGGAAGATCGACGAGGGCAAGTGAATCGCTGACTCGCTTGAGAATCTCGTTCTCAGGGAGCTTGTGCTCCTTTCTGAGTCCCATGGCGACGTTGTCGCCGATCGTCATCGAATCGAAGAGTGCGGCGAACTGAAAAACATACCCGACCTGCGAGCGGAGCTCGTACAACTCGTTGCGCGGCAGTATGGGCACTTCTTTCCCATCCACCCAAACAGTTCCTCGATCCGGCTCCAGGAGTCCGACGATGTGCTTGATCGCGACGGACTTTCCCGTACCGGAGCCGCCGATGATCACCATCGTCTCGCCTTCATTTACGTCGAGCGTGAAGCCCTTCAGAACTTCTTTCGGGCCGAACGATTTGTAGATGTCAATCATGCGGATCATATCACAAATAAAGTAACCGTTCGGGGGGAGGGAGGGAGTACGACTACCACTTCGAACTGCGAACTAACTTCGGCTGCGAACTAACTGCGAACTGCGAACCGAAAGCGGGAAAACGTCGGTCCGTCGTTAGTTCGCAGCTCGCAGTTAGTTCGCAGCTCGCAGTTAGGTTCGCAGTTCGAAGTCAAAAAAAAGACCCGGATTTGCATCCGGGTCTTTCGTTGCAGGGTCCTTAGGCTGCGAATGACCCCAGCGCTCGACCGACATCTCCTTCACGCAACCGCTTGAGCGCTCGATCGCGTAGCTGCCTCACTCGCTCGCGAGTTACGCCGAGCATCGACCCGATTTCCTCGAGCGTGTGCTCGCGTCCTCCTTCGAGTCCGAAGTAGAGTCGCAGCACTTTCGCATCGCGCGGAGGCAGAGTCGACAGAGCGGCTTCGATCTCATCGTTCAGGAAGCGGTTCATCGCCTCTTCCTCTGTATCGGGCATCTCGTCGGCGACGAAGCGCTCGATGAGCGACCGATCGCCTTCGGGATCCATCGGCGCGTCGAGGCGCACGTCACCCGTGTTCAGCGCGGCGAGTGACTGAACGACGTCTACCGAGAGTCCGGTGAGCTGTGACAGCTCTTCGGGCGTAGGCTCGCGGCGCATTTTCTGGCGAAGGATCTCCGACGCCTTGATGATGCGCGACAAATCGGCCGTGCGATTCAGCGGAACGCGCACAGTGCGTCCCTGCCGCGCGAGCGAGCTCAGGATCGCCTGACGAATCCACCACACCGCGTACGAGATGAACTTGACGCCCTGATCGGGATCGAACTTCCTCGCAGCGGTGAGCAAGCCAACATTCCCCTCTCCGATGAGATCGATGAGGGGCAATCCGCGGTTCTGATATTTCTTCGCGACCGAGATCACGAAGCGCAGGTTTCGCTTGACGAGCTCCTGGAGCGCGTCCTGGTCACCTGCTCTTATTTTCCGGGCAACCTCGATCTCTTCGTTTCCCTTGAGCAGCGGATAGGTGCTGACTTCGTAGAGATACTGATCGAGGATGTCGCGCTCCGGCTCGGAGGGTGCGATTCCCGGTGCAGCCGCCCGTCGGCGGCGCTTCACTTCAGCCATTTATGGACACCTCTGGGTCCTTTCGGCAAAGATTCTTATGTAATAGACGCGGCAACAGGCCGGGTGCAGCGAGATGATGCTGTGAGGGTTGGAAAAGTGCGCGGTTTGGCCGGTGGGCCGGACGCGATGCGTCCCCAAACATCTGTGATCCAAGTGAACTTTTTCTTGGGAGTCCGGGCGCTGCAAGATACTGGCCGCAAGAGAAACTTCCAGTGCAGTTTCTTGACTTTTTCTACTACCCTCGGATATCCTTCGCGGTTCCCCGAGCGCCTTGCCCGGATCGGGGAAAATCCGGGGGTGTAGCTCAGTTGGGAGAGCGCTTGAATGGCATTCAAGAGGTCAGGGGTTCGATTCCCCTCACCTCCATCCGGTCAGGCAGTTAGTTCGCACGTCGAAGTTCAGAATGTCGCGGTGACTCCAGCCAGTACCCGCCTCCCATTCACCGATCCACCGTACATCTCGAACCTTCTCTGATCGAACAGGTTCGTCGCTGCAATCTGCGCCCGCACGTTCGTGCCGATCTGGTAGCCGGCGTTTGCATTGATCATCTGAGCTGCTGGAACGAACCCGTCGAACACTCCCGCCAGCCAGTGATAGCCCTCGACGAATCTGGCGCTCGCTCCGAGGTCGAATCTTCCATAACCGGTGTAAGCGATCGCAACGGTACCCTTCTTCGCGGGTGTGTTCGGCACCAATCGGTCGCCCGGGATAGTCGCGCGCTTGATAGAAAAATCGAACTGGCTGTAGGTCCCATCGACTCTCAGGTGATCCGTGAGCTGAATGCCGGTCCCAAGCTCGAATCCGCGCTCCTCCACTCGGCCGCCGTTGGCATATGAGAGAACGAGCGCGCGCGATCCGTCGGGTAGTGTCGTCGCGAGATTGACCAGCGCGTTGTAACCGCCTCTCAGCGCCGGCTGGCTTGCCAGCAACGCAGCCTTGTTCGCCGCGGGAATCGACAGACTGTTAACCAACGCTGTGATGTCGTCGAGGTTCTTGAGCAAATCGACGCCCGTCGTGAACAGCCTGGGGTAATTCGGATTCACTCCGGGAAGGAGCGCTGTGACGAAATCGCGCTTCTGGTTGAGGTACACGTCGACCGTGACATACCCGTTGCGCAGGATCTCGCCGCGATATCCGAGCTCGTATCCCGTGACCGTTTGCGGCTTGAGATCCTTGTTCCCGAGCGCGAAAACCGGAGTGAGAGCCGCGAACCCGAACGGTACATCGGCGGGGAGACTTAGCGCCGCGACCTGCGCTCCCGCTCCCGCGGCAACGCGCGCATTCGTCACCGCAGCGAAATAACTCTCGATTCCCCTCTCGAAACCCAACGGACTTGCGCTGGGAGCGCCGGCAGCAACGTGAAGAAAACGCTCC
>DATBRZ010000241.1:0-8112 GCA_036560025.1 Gemmatimonadaceae bacterium
GGAGGAGAAAAGAGAAGTTACGCGATCTTCTGCAGCATCTCGACCGCCTGCGGCTTTTTCTCGTACTTCACTTCGCTGGCGGCGATCTTCTCCAGGTACGGGCGGGCGGCCTTCGGGTCGTTCCGCTTCACATGCGTCCGCGCCAGCCAGAACCACGTATCCACCAGATACTCGTTCTCGCTGAAGTGATGCGTCTGGATCGCCTTCTCGAACGACTTCACCGCATCGTCGAGCTTCTGCTGCGCGTAGTAAATCCGCCCGAGGTGCGTCAGCGCGTCGAAGAAATCGTACGAATGCTGCTCCACACTCTCCAGCACCCGCCGGTAATACCCCTCGGCCTTCTCCAGATCCCGCCGATCCAAATGAATCGCGCCGCAGAACAACAGCGCGTTCCGATAAAAGTATGAGTGAACAGCGGCCGGTTCGGATCGAACAGCTCCAGCGCTTCCTGAAAGAGAATCCGCCCGAGATGCGACAGCGCGTCGAAATCGCCAATCGGATCGAGCGAGGAAAGATTCGATGGATGCCGTAACTTGGCGCACGAGGACGCTACTGCTTCGGCACCACAAGTATGCTGACGGAGGCGCCAGGTTTCCCGTCCAACGTGACGGCGATATCGTTTTTCGGCAGCAAGGTCACAGCCAGCCTGAGAATACCTGTGTTTTGATTGAAACTACTCGGACCAACAACGGGCTGCCCGTTGACCGTGATCGTCGCGCTGGAAACGCGGTCAGCTCCTTCCGGCCCATTGACGATGATCATTTGCCGCGCTCGGGTGGCATCCGCAATTTCGAACGACGCCTGTTGCTCTGCCGGTGCGCCTTTTGATCGGAGAAACGCAGTGAAATAGTCGGCTGCGCCCGCCGGCTGCAATTCCCCGTTAGCGTAATGGAAAATCCGATTTTGCTCGCTGGCGTGCAAGACTGCGTCTTCATCAGTTGAAAGGGCAGTATGGCGATCGATCATCGAAAGCGTCCCGCTACCTTCAATATCGATGAAGGTCGTGTCGCCTAGGTCGCTCGTCCACCAGGGGGTAGATGGGTGCCGTATGGGGCCGACTGGTGCCAGCGCTGAGCCGGTCCATCGGAAAATCCAGGTCTCAGGCAAGCCGCGGACCTGTTGTATGGTCGCTACAATGAGGGGTCTATGCGAGGCATTCATGTCAACGAGTTGAACGCCGGCTCTGAACCCAGTCATCGCCGACGGCTCTGCGCTCGCGAGGACCGAACCAGCGCCGACTGGGGATAGAACACGGATAGCGCAGTTGATCCCGTTCGAATACGCGGCCACGATCACCTTCGAGCCGCTGCCGTCGATGTCTGCGACGACATACGAGGATGTTCGCTCACTCGGCTGTACCGGCCCTCCAGGGGCCGTGCTCAGTGATGGAGGGTAAAACGCCGCGACAATATTTTCGGGTGTCGCGGAGCAGGCTGTCCCATATGTCAGAAAGAACACTGGAACGCAAATCCATATTGGATATCGCATAGTGACCTCTATGGGAAAATGACAACGGGGGATGCGGGAGGGTAAAAGTCAGCGTAATTCACGACAAGGTCTCCGTAAGTCATGACGCCAGAACGCCAAGCCGGGTTGTACCGCGTCATCATTTGATTGATCCGATCGTCGAAGTCTTCGAGTGTGGGAAATTGCGAAGTAGTTCCACCCCGCCAGTGGCTCGCGTCTATGTTGGCGCCGATCTGGACGGATCCTCCGCCGACATTGACGTAGCTTGTCCTATCAAAGAGATATTTTGGTTGCTTCGAATTGGCCAACGCTCCAACTGTCACGCCGTTCCAGAAGCGGATCTCCTTCGCTTCAAGCCACATCACTTGCATCAGCCCAAAGCTGGAAGCTGTGGGTGTTTGAGCGATGAAGTCGAGCGTGGTGCTGTTTGGAGCGTTGATCATGTTAAGTACAGTTTGCGAGCAACCGGTGTCGAAATTCCATGAGGTGACATGCCCTGGAGGAAACGGGGGAAGGAAGACATGATTGTTCTGCGACCAGATCTCTCGAGCCGTTACGGCGAGATCGGTGTCGGCGATACGACGAACGACGGTTGTTCTGGTAGTCGGATCGATACGACGGATGAAATATCGAGACCGAGGATCGAGCTCGTCGGTAGCTCCCGGATGCAACGTAACGCCGACTGCCGTGTCCAAACGAAAATCTATGAACATCGGGTCGTTCTGCGCCAATTGGACACCTCCGGAAACATACTTGAGATCAGCGCCGCAAGGCTCGTACCGAAAATTGTCTTCCCGAAGATGCGAGGCAAACATCTCCTGCCGGATCTGCCCTTTTAAATACTGCGGCGGAATTCCGGTGTTGTGTGCGACATTCGCGATATACGCGTCGAACGCGTTTCTGGTCGTGCCCAGAGCAGTAGGCGGAACGACCTCGATATGAAAGGTCCTCGGCGCATCAGAAGTCGATGAAGGAGCAATCGTCACCAACTCGGTTCCCAAATGCACAGCGATGAATTGCTTGCGTTGAGCGGCGCTATTGTTGTCAACCTGCAAAAGACACTCATCCGGGAAC
The DNA here is from genome assembly GCA_036560025.1 of Gemmatimonadaceae bacterium. Taxonomy (GTDB): domain Bacteria; phylum Gemmatimonadota; class Gemmatimonadetes; order Gemmatimonadales; family Gemmatimonadaceae; genus UBA4720. Next base: position 2,542 of record DATBRZ010000241.1, read on the forward strand.
AGCGGAATGACCGTGGGCATCACCGTTGCGGTGGAAATCGGCATCATTAGAGGCAATACAGTAGAAGCGCCTACCGTGTAGCTCGATGTGATCGGAATCACTGGGAGCAGGTTCCCTTGAGGTTTTTGCAACCCGATGTTGAATACCGTACCGAGGGAAACGCGCATGAACACGTCGGTGTTCGGCGCATTCTTGCTGAATGACGCCGCGGCCGCCATGCCGGTATCGAAAGTAGTCACCGCCTGAATGTTTGAAGAGGGAGGCGGCGGAAAACAACTCGTGGGTCCCGGCGGAATGACGATGGAAGCGCTCGTGGTGACCCGGCCACAGACAGTGTCGATTGGCGTAACACGGATTGTAAAGCCATCGGTGTCGCGCCAAATTGGATCTCCAAAAAAGTCGTGGCGAGTATCGAGAAAGTCGAGCGTGCCGTTCTCACCTGCAGCAGATACAAACTGAGACGTACCGTTTGTGAGACCCGGTGCCACACTATCGATCCTCAGGAACGGCCCGCCACCGAAGGCCGAAGCTCCAGAATAGTTGTATGTGATGTGAAGTATTCCCGGAAACGAGCAGGTCTTGGGCGTGAGCGTGACCGATGTTGTTGGCAGCGGTGGACACGAGCTCTGTGCCAGCGACCGAGTCGAGAAAAGAAATAGAACCACCAGAGATGACACGAATGCTCTGCTCATTCGAAAGTTCTCCAGGACCTCAGTAACACCGGACCCCAAGGTGTAACCGAGGACGGAATCTTACCAAGGAGTGACAGGGCGGGGGAAACTGTTACCCTGGGTTTGGAAAAAAACTCGCTGCCGGGCCGGCGGCGGAACTGCCGGCGAGGCAGCCGGCGTTACGCGATCTTCTGCAGCATCTCGACCGCTTGCGGCTTCTTCTCGTACTTCACTTCGCTCGCCGCGATCTTCTCCAGGTACGGGCGGGCGGCCTTCGGGTCGTTCCGCTTCACATGCGTCCGCGCCAGCCAGAACCACGTATCCACCAGATACTCGTTCTCGCTGAGTTGCTCCACACTCTCCACCCGCCGGTAATACCCCTCGGCCTTCTCAAGATCGCGCCGGTCGAAATGGATCGCGCCGCAGAACAGCAGCGCGTTCCGGAAAAAATATGAATTGAACAGCGGCGAAGTCTCAGAACTCGCTCATCCCCGCCAGCTCCACGCGCGCTTCATTCAGACGTTCACATAGCGGATGACTCTGAGGTAGGGAAGGAGCTCTTTCAGACACTCCTTTTGACAGTTGACAAGGACACTCCATGAACAGAATCCTGATCCTCTTCGTTAGCGCATTGAGCCTGATGTGCAAATCTGCTACAGCCGACCACAAGGACGACCGTGCGACAGCGCTAGCTTTGATCCGTCGAACCAGCGCCGCGCAGCTCGAGGCTGGTCTGCCGTCACAACCGATCAGCGATTGGCTCGGACGAGTCTTTGACACAACGGTGAACTGGGATACGGAACCCGGTTGCGGTAAACCACGCGGCGCCGACAATGATCGGCTTTGCGCCGCGACGACTATTCCATTTAATCGGGATCTAAGGGCGACTGTATTGATCGATGTCGGTCGTGTTGGACAGGTTACTGGACCCCCGAAATTCGATTTCGCATTCTGGGAGCGAAGTGACGGCACGCATTTCACCGAAGTCAAACGGTTGAGCGATCTTGCCAAGGTAGTTATCGCAACGAAGAACTAAGCGTTGTCTCCGAGGGACCCGGGGAACGGCTACCCTTGGAGGAGAAAAGAGAAGTTACGCGATCTTCTGCAGCATCTCGACCGCCTGCGGCTTTTTCTCGTACTTCACTTCGCTGGCGGCGATCTTCTCCAGGTACGGGCGGGCGGCCTTCGGATCGTTCCGCTTCACATGCGTTCGCGCCAACCAGAACCACGTCTCCACCAGATACTCGTTCTCGCTGACGTGATGCGTCTGGATCGCCTTCTCGAACGACTTCACCGCATCGTCCAGCTTCTGCTGCGCGTAGTAAATCCGCCCCAGATGTGTCAGCGCGTCGAAGAAATCGTACGAGTGCTGCTCCACACTCTCCAGCACCCGCCGGTAATACCCCTCGGCCTTCTCCAGCTCGCGCCGGTCGAAATGAATCGCGCCGCAGAACAGCAGCGCGTTCCGGAAAAAATATGAGTTGAACAGCGGCCGGTTCGGATCGAAGAGCTGCAGCGCCTCTTCAAAGAGATGCAGCGCCTCGTCGGAATCGCCCAGCGCGTACGAGTTGAGCGCCTTCAGCGCCAGCGCCTGCGCCGTGACGTTCGCGTTCTGCGAATAGCGCAGCGACTGATCGTGCAGCTCCTTCGCCTTCGCATAGTCGTGGTCCTCGTGCGAGAGATGCCCGAGCATGACGTACGACTTGTACTTGATGTCGTTCGCTTCGTCCGACTCCTCCGACGCGCACGCCTCGCCGAATCCCTTGCGCGCGGTGTTGATCTCGCCGGCATACAACGCCGCCACCGCGCGGTAGTAGATCGCTTCGAGCGATGTGAGCACGGTGGAGCGATCGTCGCTGAGCTGATCGATGAAGCGCGTCACGAGCTGCGCCAGGATGCGATTGTCGGCAGTCGCGTCGACGATGAAGTTGTGCAGATACACCAATCGGTTCTCGAGGATGCGCATCATCTCCAGCATGATGGTGATGCGGTCGCCGTCGCTCTTCACAGTTTTGAACAGCGCGGCCAGTTGCTTCTGCAGATCGTTGTATTCGTGGTCGTACAGCCGCGCGCGCGCGTCGGAGAGCTCGCTGGTTTCGTTCTGCAGCCGCGACTCCAGCGCTACACGTTGATCGACGAGTTGTTTGACGTCAGGCATCGCGTACAAGTTTAACGCTGCTGGCGGGTTGCAATCGGACTTCCAGCGAGCTCTAGCAGACAGAATCTTCACCACAGAGCTCACAGAGATCACAGAGACATCTCCGTGAACTCGTCTAGCGCTGCTGGCGGGTTGCGACCGGACTTCCGGCGAGCTCAAGCAGGCGAAATTCGATCTGGTGGCGGTCCTCATCGATCGATTTGACTTCCACCAGCACGTGGTCGCCGAGGCGCAGCTCGCGGTTGGTGGACTCGCCGCGCAGGCGATGCTCCTTCTCGCGGTACTGCCAGTAGTCGCCGCCGACGGTCGCGATGGGCACCATCCCCTGCACGAAGATCTCATCCAGCTCGATGAACAGTCCGAACGGCATCACGCCGGTGACGATGCCGGAGAACTTCTGCCCGACTTTGTCGCGCATGAAGATGACCTTCTTCCACTCCAGCACTTCGCGCTCCGCCTCCTCGGCGCGCCGCTCGCGATCGCTCGACTGCTGCGCATACATCGGATGCTCGCGCGCGACGCGATCGAGGCGCTCGCCGTGCAGCGGACCGCTGGATATCAATTCGTTCAGCCGCCGATGCACGATCAGATCGGGATAGCGTCGGATCGGCGAAGTGAAGTGGCAGTAGTGCTCGAGGCCGAGCGCGAAGTGGCCGAGGTCTTCTTCGGAGTAGAAGGCGCGCTTCATCGAGCGCAGGATGATGTTCGTCAGGAATCTCTCCTCGGGCGTTCCGGCCACCGCTTTCAAAATGCGCTGCAGCTCGCCGGGGCGGATCTCCTCGACGTCGCCGCGCAGCTTCAGCTTGAACTCCGCCAGGATCTCGCGGAGATCTTCGAGGCGGCGCGGATCGGGCTGCTGGTGCACGCGGAAGATCCCGGGCTGATGCGCCATCACCAGCTCGGTGGCCACCATCTCGTTGGCGGCCAGCATGAATTCTTCGATGAGGCGATGCGCGACGTTGCGCTCGGTCGCCTGAATCGATTCGATCTCCCCCTTCTCGCCGAGCATCACATCGGCCTCGGGGAGATCGAAGTCGATGGAGCCGCGCGCGTCGCGCCGCGTGCGGAGGACTTCGTAGAGCGCGTGCATGCGCTCGAAGTCGGGGTACAAATATCCGTAACGTTCTTTCAGAGATCCTTCGCGGTCTCCGCCGCTCAGGATGACGTTGACGTCGGTGTAGGTCATCCGCTCTTTCGTGCGGATCACCGACTTGTAGACTTTGCGATCGACGAAGCGTCCGCGCTTGTCGATCTCCATGTCGATCGAGAAGGTCAGGCGATCGACGCGCGGGTTGAGCGAGCAGATGCCGTTCGACAAACGCTCGGGCAGCATCGGCACGGCGCGTCCCGGAAAATAAACCGAGGTGCCGCGCTCGAACGCTTCTTCATCGAGCGGGCTCTGATACGTCACGTAATGCGCGACGTCGGCGATGTGGACGCCGAGGAGAAAGTTGCCGTTGGGGAGGATGCGGACTTCGACGGCGTCGTCGAAATCCTTGGCGGTCTCGCCGTCGATCGTCACGATATTGCGCTCGCGCACATCGACGCGCTTCGCGATCTCGGCCGCCGTCACTTCGGTCGGAACCGCATCGGCCGCCCGCAGCACCTCGTCGGGGAAGTTATGCGGAATGTGGAACTTGCGGATCACGACCTCGATGTCGACGCCCGGGTCGCCGATGAATCCGAGGCGCTCGACGACGCGGCCGCGGGCGAGGCTGCTGGAGCGGTCGGGATAGCGATCGATCTCCACGTTCACCATCTCGCCGTCCTTCGCATCCATCGTGGCGTCGGCGTCGATGAGGATGTCGTGATCGAGGCGGATATCGAACGGAACGACGAACGGTTGTTCGGGATCGGCGTGAAATCGGCCGACGACGTTGCGATGCGCGCGGCGGAGGACCTGCGAGACTTCGCCGACGATGACATCGCGATTCTTGATCTTGCGATAGGCGGGGCGTTTCTTGTCGACGCGCACGACGACCAGATCGCCGTTCATCGCGCCCTTCATCGAGCGGCGATCGATGTAGACGTCGGGCTCGTTCTCGCCGCCGGCGACGGTGCCGTAGCCATCGGGATGCACGCGGATGCGGCCGGCGTGATACGGCGTGAACTCGAGAAGCGAATAACGCTTTCCGCGGACAGGAAGGATCACGCCTTCGCGTTCGAGCGCATCGACGGCGCGCTCGACTTCATCGCGCGAGGCATCGGGATCGGCGAGCCGCTCGTGAATCTCCTTGATGCCGAGAAGCCGGCTGCCGCGCTGGCGGAGAAGATCGACGATCGATTGCTGCAGGTCGGTGCGTTGAGGAAGCAACTAAATCCGACGCGGCCTTTTAGGCGACGGTGCGCTCACGCGCTTAGCAGAAAGGCGCCGGCGCGCGGGACGAATCGATTCCGCAAAACCATTCAGCATGGTCTGCGTGCGGAGTTTGTTGTGGAGTGTGTTGCGGTGAACACCAAGAGCCTTGGAAGCCTGCGTGACATTTCCGCGGCTGGCAGACATGGCGGCGACGATGTACTTGCCTTCGAATGCCTCGACTGCCTGCTCTAGGGTGATGCCGTTTCCAATTAGTTCGCGAATGATCTGGTTCAAACGATCATCGATACTGCTCACCATAGAACGTGTCCTCTTGAAGAATTTTTGGAGAGCGCGATTCTACACCTGCTCACGAATCACACTTCAAGTGAATTTTCCTTTTTCGAAAAAATATTTTTTGTGCCGGATCTCTTGACAAACTTCTG
>DATBRZ010000242.1:0-4022 GCA_036560025.1 Gemmatimonadaceae bacterium
TCGCTGCTAAGCATCTTCGGCGGATGGACAACGCCAACGCTCTATGGAAACCGACTGCTGTTGGGCGTGACATCATCGAGCGCAAAGAACAATTGGCCTCCGCGTGATACGTCCAGCTACGCAATTCATCCATTGTCGCCCGGGCGCGATTCCTACTACACATTCTCCGGCGGTGACACCGCGGTAACGCTTTACTCGCACGGGCGCCGGATTCCAGTAGTACGCGTCCGCGTTACGCCGCGCTCCGATGTTGCGGGTGACGCGCTGCTCTTCTTCGGCGACATGCATCTCGATGCCGATCGAAAACAGATCGTGCGAATGCGCGGCCGCATGGTCGAAGTCCGGAATGGCCGTGTCACGCTCAAGTCGGGTAGTCGAATCCCGGGTGTCGGCGGTGCGTCGTTCGTGGAGCTCGTCAACGTCGAAGTCAACGGCGAATACTGGCTACCGGCATACCAACGAACGGAGCTGCAGGCCCGCATTGCGCTGTTCGGTGAGCTCAGAACGATGGTGCGCATCGTGTCGCGGTTTCACGACTATCGCGCGAATGATTCGTCGTGGGAAGCACGGTTGGAATCGCCGCTCACCGCGGGGCATCATCTCACGTACGCTCCTTCCGACAGTCTCACACGCTTCCACGATTGGCGACAACCGCTTGGTGCGATCAGCACCGAGGCGCAATACGCCGATTTCGACGACCTTGCCCCGGAATCCTGGAGAACAGTCGGCGGAGCGACTTTACGCCTCCGTCCGCGGAGCTTCGGCGAAATTTTCCGATTCAATCGAATCGAAGGCGCTTTTACGGGGATTGGTGCACAGCACGGCTTCCGCGATGCCGCACCAGGACTGTCGATACGAGGGTCAATAGGCTGGGCCTGGTCTGAGCACGTTGCACGCGGGATGCTCGGAGTCGAGCGAACGCTCGGCCGCACTACCACCGCGATTCGAGCCGAGCGCGCGCTTGTGCATACGAACGACTTTCAACTTCCACTTTCCTGGGGAGCAACGATTTCTGCGCTGCTGGGAAGTCAGGACGACTTCGATTATCTCGACCGTCGAAGCGCTACGCTTTCTGTTACTCGTGCGCTCGGCGCGAAGCGACAGTCGCTCTTGCGCCTGGAGGTTGGTCCGGCATCAGATCGCGCAGTGAAGAGGAATGCCTCACGCGGATTGTATGTCGACGGCGACGGATTCCAGCCGAACCGTGGCATACGTCCAGGAGATTATTTTCGCAGTGTTGCAGAGCTCGAGCTGAATCCGGAGGTCAGCGGAATATTTGTCGATCGCGGCGTCGGCGCACGTTTGCATTACGAGCGTGCTGACGGTGATGTGCGGTGGCAGCGGCTCGAGCTGCGGGCCGCAGCGCGCCGCGAGCTCGGACCATTTCAGTTATATGCACGCGGGGACGCCGGTACGCTGCTCGGCAGTCCTGCACCGCAGGTGATGTTCGAGATCGGCAGCAGCCAGGGGCTGGCCTATGGCTACAAGGAGTTTGCCGGGGATCGCGCCGCGATCGTGCGCACCGTAATTGGATACACGTTTCCATTTCTGCGCGCGCCAATGCATTTGCCGAGTGAGCTGGTCGTTCCGGGATTTGCGCCGGGAATCGCCGCGGGAATCCACGGAGCGTGGACGGAAGTTTCCAGCGCCGCCGCCGAGCGCGCGTTGGTCGAGCTTGGCACCGTTACTGATTCCGTCTCAGGTTTGATGATCCCGTTGTCGCGCCCCACGGATGGAATGCGAGCATCAGCCGAGTTGTTGTTTACACTATTCAGTGGCGCTGTGGCGGTTGGCGTTTCGCGTCCGATCGATCATCCCGGATCGTGGAGATTCACGGGACGGATCGGGCAGGGATTCTAGCGTGTCGCCATCTCCAAAATGGACTGTCGATCGGCCACACACTCTTGTCGTTGCGTGCTCGGACGGGCGACTTCAGGAGCAGACTGATGAGTTCCTCCACAATAAGCTGGGTCTCGCCGGCTTCGATCGGTTCTATGTGCCCGGCGGCGGTGGTGCGCTTGCATCGAGCGGCCGCGATTTTCTGCGCGCGCAGCAGCTGCGCCGCGAGTGCGCGTACCTCGTGCAGCTGCATGAGATATCGCGCGTGATTCTGCTCTTTCATGGTCCCGCCGACAACGGGCCGGCAGATGCAGTCTGCGCGGACTATCGCAGAAAACTTCCCTGGGCTTCGCCCGTTCTTCTAAAGGATCGTCAGCGAGTGGACGCGCTCGAGCTTATCGAGATCCACAGTGAGTGGGCAGGGACCGCTGAAGTCACCGCTTACCGTTGTGAGGTCGATGAGGCACGAAATGTGGCGTTCGTTCTTCTCGATCCCGCGGGCACCGCTCGCTAGAAGAAGAACACACCCCCGCTTGCACCTTCAAAGCGTGGATTGACGACGTTGTTGAAGATCGATCCGAACGAGTAACTGAGTCCCACACCAGCGAAATAGCTGTACGAGCTTGCCAACTGGCGTCGGCGAACCAGAATGTCCTCGTCGCTCAATTCTCCCTTCGCCAGGTAAAGCTGATCGCGTAGGAGCGACACGCTCAGGAACGCGTTGACGCTCAGCCCCTTGAACAGTCTGACGTTCAGTGCGTTGAACAGCACTGCGTGTCGCTTGCTTAGATCGTCGACGTAAGCAGCGGCCTCAAGTGACGTCGTTACAGATCCCCACGGCTGCTTGAGCCCTACCGAGGCCGTCATAGTTTGATCGACTCGCGTCTCTGACAGCTTGTCGAAGATCGTTGTGTCTTCGTAGAGAAAGTGATTCAGTGCGATCGAGTATTGGAACGTCAATAATCGGCGTGTCGACTCCGAATAGGGGAACAGATCGTATTCGATAGCCGGACCGAAATGGATAAATCGCTTCTGGTTGAGGAATGTCGAGGAACTGATTGATCCTCGTTCTCCTGCTGACCAATGTGGAGCAAGACTTTTGACAACAAGCTGCGTTGCTCCATACGAATGTGAATAGCTGGCGAATTTCGATCCGTCGCTGAAAGTAAACTTGTTCTCACTGTAATCACCCTGGACTGAGATGCGAATCTTCCACTCCTCGGAAGTACGGTTTGCGGAAGTGGATCCGCGCAGGAATGACGAGTGTTGCGATTTCTCACCGTTGAAGTTTCCATTGGCGCTCAATCGAAACACCCAGAGGTTCCAAGGGTCACGCTTGCGTTGTGCAGCTTGAGTGTCCGTTGCTTGCGCCAGCCCGTAACTGATCTGAACCCTGTCTGCGAGAGAAGTCTTAGCGAGAAAACGAACTAGTCCCAGCTTTATCGTCGTAACCAGCCCTTTGCGCTTCTGATCATCGGTCGAGGATTGAGGCGCGATGTATTTGAGCGTATCGACCAGTCCGCGATGTTCGCGCAGACCGATGAATGCAAGCGTATATGCGAGTCCCCCGCCGGCGGTCGGCTCGCTGGTAATCAGAATATGAAGTGATGCGTCCTGCCGCTGCCGCATGTAATCGATGATTGGAATCTGAGTGCGGAAATAATCGAGGTCGCAGCCCTCGACCTCACAGTCGATGTACACGCGAAGCGTGCTGGACGGCTGTGTAGCAACCTGAGCCTCGCTTCCCTCGGCCCATAGACCACCAATCAGCAGCGGCAACATACATCGAACGCGCAGCCGATGTGATCGCTGACCCTGAGACTGATATCGGGGAGTATGTGTCGTTCCGTCGCGAAATCGATCAATCACAACGCATAGTTCACGACGTTCACTCCTTCGGATTGCTAGCCGCAGAATTCCGCGACGGGGCATCATGTCACGCCCATACCGGTGGATGCCTCTCCTTCCACGGGCGTGCTTCCTCGAGCTGCGAAGCGAGACGAAACAGCGTTGCTTCCTCCCCATAGCGTCCCACGAATTGTACGCCGATCGGAAGATTGCTCGCGTTCCAGTACAGCGGCACTGACATGGCGGGCTGACCCGTCATGTTGAACAGCGGCGTGTACGGCACCGCGTCGAAAATTTCGTCAGCAGTTTTTTCGAGAGCCCGCAGGAGCTTCAGA
>DATBRZ010000243.1:0-4815 GCA_036560025.1 Gemmatimonadaceae bacterium
TGACGCTGAATGTCTACTGGAGCTCGGCATGTCCACGCTGCCCGATCAAGGCGCAATGCACCACCGGCTCGGAGCGGCGCGTTCGGCGTTGGGTGCATGAGGCGGTCATCGACGCGATGCAGGAGCGGCTGGATCGCGACCACGAGAAGATGCGCGTGCGGCGACAGACCGTTGAGCACCCGTTCGGCACGATCAAATATTGGATGGGCGCAACGCACTTCCTGATGAAGACACTCGAGCGCGTGCGAACCGAAATGAGCCTGCATGTGCTCGCCTATAACCTTAAGCGAGTGATTCAGCTATTGGGAATAGGCGGAATGATTGCAGCGATGCGGGCGTAGGGCGCGATAGCCCTTCTTCACACGCAATTTCAGGGCCCTCTCCGCCCTCCAGAGCACCAACCGCGCCTCCACGGTCGTTGCTACGCTCCTGCATGACCCACGGCTTCGACAGCGCTCCTGTAGCCGTTCTCGCTATTCGCCCCGCAAGCTTCACGTGGTTTTTACACAGTCTCGGCCGATGTGAGACCTTCAGGAACATCGCAAACGAGCCAGAGCAACCAGTCGCTAGTAACGAAAGTAGACATTGAAGGCACGCGACTGACGGTCGCGAAAATTTCCAAATTGTTTGACACACTGAAACCGCGTGCCGCGTTTCTCACGAAATTCGTAGCAGCATCGCGACAAGTCAAGAGCACGAGGGATTGGTGCGCTCAACGTCTGTGCACTCATCATTCCGACTGGTTCTCACGTAACCGAAGACTGACTGGTGTTGTGGGGCATGACTTGTAGTTGACAACCGAATATGGCCAGCGCAAAGTGAGTTAGTACGTTGTCATGCCTTGAGTCGAAGTTGACGGTCCCTCCCTACAAGAAGCCATCTAGCGGCCTCCCGGGCCGCTAGGCGTTCTGGGCGGGCTGGAAATCGACTGGACCAAGCAGCGTGCACCACCTTGTGAAGGAGGCGAAATCATGCAGAGACACACCAAGGCCGTTGAGGCAACCGCGCTCGATGCCGGAGCGATGTGGAACATCGATCCACAATCAGTCGAGGCAGTGACGAATACATACAGGGCATGGTTCAACCAAGCGAACAGAATGCGAGACGAAAGCATTCGTTTCATGCAGGAACGATTCAAAAAGGAGCTCGAAGCGGCGGTGAAACTCGCCGCCTGTACGAATCCGACCGAAGCGTTTGCAGTTCAGGCGGAATTCGCCAACAAGATGGCCGCAGACTACTTCGAGGAAGGCCAAAAAATTGTCGAGCTCATGGGTGAAATTACAAAAAAGATCTCCTCGGTTCCCAAGCCCGACAGAGCGCATCACTGATAAGGAGCAAGCGCCGCCGCGTCGATCGTCGCGCCCGCGATCGACGCGAATTGGCCCAAAGCACTCACCGTCGTGAACCATCAACGTGTGGCGTTCCGCGGTCTGATTTGATCGGCGGTCAACGATAATCCCGCGCAAAGGTGCAAATGACACGACGAGACGGCGCAGCGCGAGATTGCGATCCTCGATGTCGAAGGTTTTCCCGTTTTATCGCACGTCGTCTACGCTGGAGGGACGCAGCTGTCCGTCGCCGCGCGAGCATTTCTAGATTTTATTCACGTCGAGGCGAAGCAATCATCGTCGGAAGAAGCCGGTGAGCCGTCGTTATCGGAAGCGGCCGATGTGATTGAATGGTGTGGAGACGGCATCGCGCGGGACCCTCAGACCCGAAACGTCCACATGCCTGATTGAGACGGTGCTCGCGATCGAATTCCTACGGGAAAATCGGACGTTGCGTTTGCTACTCGGCGCGTACAACCGAACTCGCGCTCATGCGGCTGTGTCATTGCGGAAAGGATTGACCGATGTCCGGCCGCGTGTCGCAGTGCGCGCGGGCACCTCATGGTTGACCGCGGCGCGTGCCTTATTCGCTTCCGTTAAGCTTATCGTCACAGGCGCCGGTGACGTACGCGCGCGCTCGAACGCGACGTAAGAGTCGCCGTTCCATCGGCTCATGCCGTTATCAGGCGTCGCGTTTAGCTTATTTGGTTCGCCGACGCCGACCAACGTATTGCGGTACATCCTGTCGGCTTCGAATGCCTTGTACGAGTCACCGGTCCATTGGCTCATGCTGCTGTCGTCGGCCAACGTAGCTCCGCTGGCGAGGGCCAGTGCGAGCATTGCTGCAGTTGTGGTGAACTTCTTCATGATTGCTCCTTCGTATCAAATTCCGTTTTGTGCGGGTGGCCGCACACCGTGAATATTGGCGGTATGGCGCCGGCGCCGCGACCGAGAATTCCGCACGCAAGCTGCGGAAGATTCGACGCTGTGCACTCTGCGGAGGTTGCATAACGATCTCCGCGATAACGCAGTGCCAAATCCGGACACCGGAGGATGGCGCGACGACCGCGTTACGACTCGATTTCGATCACCTGAGATTTGGATCGTGTTCGCCGTGCATGTATTTGTGCCTGTGAACTTGCTGTTTGTCGCATATCAGAATTACGCGCTATTCATCCCGTTTTATGCAGCCACCTGCTTCATGCTCGTCGCAAAGGTCGTATATGGCAACGGATTCCTCCATGGCCTGTTCGGCAAAACGGTGCTGCGTCGCCTTGGTAACGTCTTCGCAAATGCACGCGCGTCCAATTCCATCGATGGCCGATGAAAGGCTACCGATGGTGCGCGCGCTACCCGGCGTTCATCTGTCGTGCCGCTAACGCCGTTGGATTCGGCGTGGGCTCGGCGATCTTGCGCAGTCGGTTGCGATCGGTGTGATGAAACGGCTCGGACTGGCCGGGAATGATCAGCAGCGTGTCCTGCTCATACGACCATGTGCCGTCCTCGTGAATGTCGACCTTGATCGTGTAGCGATCCGTGCGGAACGCCTGCTCGAGAAAGGGATTCGAGACGATGCCGTTGATGAGCGAACCACGGATGGCATCGAGCGTGAATGACTTTGCATCGGGAGCCGCCTCGCCGACGGCCATCGCCGTCTGGCCTCTGGGGATCGCGAGCGTCAGTAGTATCGCGCGAGTGGCAGGCTCCCATAGCCAGTAGCCTACCTGGTCGTGAAAGGTCTCCGGATCGCCTGGCTTCACGATCCGCGTGTGATAGCGCAGGCCGTAGAAGAGCTGCGGCCCATTGGTCTGGGCGTCGATCGGTTGAAGCTCGTAGCGCTCGATGAAGGGCTGGTGTTCGGGACCGTCGGGTTTCGGATTGACGTCCATGCCCTCGGCACTCGTCCAGATACCGGCCATACAGGTGAGTGGCCCAAGATTGGCCAACGTGTCGGGATCCGGCTCGGGCTCCGTGTAGATGTCAGCGGGGTAGGAATACATGTGGGTTCTAGGCTGGGGACCGGGGTTTGAGATGTGGGTTGCGACGTCCGTGTAATGTCCGCCTATCGTACCGGGCCGCGACAATGGGGGCGACTTTGTTCGACTTTCTGGAGCTGCGTCTATGAACGCGATCCCACTCGGAGCCAAGGGAATTTTCTCGATGGTTGTCGCCCCCGAGCATTTGGCCAGCCGGTTCAAAGATCCGACCTTGCCACCGGTGCTCGCAACACCACTGATGATCCTGTTCATGGAGAACGCTGCGCTAAGCGCCATTCGCGAGTACCTGGCGCCAGGCGAGTCCGCCCTCGGCACAGTCGTCAACATCAGGCACCTTGCTGCGACGCCGGTGGGACAGCGGGTAACGGCGGAAGCGGTCGTCACCAGCGTAGAAGGCCGGCGAATCGTCTTCGCAGTGAGTGCGCACGATGAGACACAGGAAATCGGCAGCGGCATTCACGAGCGCGCATTGGTTGATCTCCGCCGCCTGGCTCAACGCCTCGATGCCAAGCGAAATCAGAAAACAGGACATCCGCAGGGCAGCGACGGCGCGTGATGTTGGTTCCGGAACATCCGCTCCGGTATTGATTGCATTGGGCAGCTGATCGGTCTCGGGCTCGCTGCAATGGGACTCGAGCGTCGACAAGAGTTGCGCTAACGCCGAAACCGAACGGCGACGAATGCACCTGGTTGAATCGGCGGGCGCTTGCGTGCAAGCCGTAGGCTCGAATCGGCGATTGCGGGGGCCTTATTCGGAATTGAAGCGATCTGGGAAGCGCGAGTACCCCGCCGTCTTCGCTTGGGAGAGAATGACGTTTCGCCCCGAGTGGCGATTCGAAGCTTGTGCCTTCCACGAATTAGCCCTGAGCATTCAGACATGCACATCGGATTGATTGTCGGCATCGGTCCAGCCGCTACTGACTATTATTATCGATACCTGATCTCTGCGTTGGCACGAGCTGGTCAGGATCTTGACCTGACGATGGCTCATGCAGACACGAGAACCTTGCTGCGAAACCAGTCCGAAGGGAACGTCGAGGCTCAGGTGGACATCTACCGCCATTTGACCGAAAGACTGCAGTGTTCCGGTGTCGAACGAATCGCCGTCACATCGATTGCCGGCCATTTCTGTATTGATGCGTTCAAGGAAGTATCGCCGGTTCCCGTGATCGACCTGCTCGACGTGGTCAAGCTCGAGGTAAGGCGGCGTGGCTTCAAGAGAATCGGGCTACTTGGAACCCGTGTGGTCATGGAAACATGCTTCTACGGTGTTCTCGATGACGTGGAAGTCATCGCTCCGGTGAACGACCTGCTCGAGGTTCATGAAGCCTACGTGTCGATGGCCAGCGCGGGGATTGCGACCCCTGGACATCGAGAGATATTCATGCAGGCTGGAAACGCCTTGACCAGCACACACGGATGTGAATCGATCATGCTGGCCGGTACGGATCTGGCATTGGTCTTCGAAAAGGGCATCGACCCTGGTTTCG
>DATBRZ010000244.1:0-2684 GCA_036560025.1 Gemmatimonadaceae bacterium
GTCGGGGCCTGTGCGACAGCGGCGCGCACCTTTGCCAGACGTTCCTCGTGTTCGCGCACGAGCGACTCCGCCTCATCGGTTCGACCGATGGCGCGGCCAACAGTCAGAACGTTGTCGACGATTTCAGCGACGGTTTTGGGAGTGAGAAACAACACCTGCGGTCGTAGATCGAACTTTCTTACCGCACGTGTCAGCTCGTCGCCCGACGGCGCGCACACCCGACAGAGATTCTGGGTGAGAATGACATCAGGCTTCAGCTCGCGCAGCAGCACTTCATCGATCCTGTACAGCGTGTCGCCGCTATCCATGCGCTGCGCCACAGCAACGTCTATCGCAGCCGGAGAGGCATGATCGAGATCGAGCACGGGCCGGCTCACGACCGGCAGCTTCGTGACAGAAGACGGGTAATCGCACTCGTGCGACCTTCCAACCAGCTCAGCTCCGGCGCCGAGTGCGTGGACCATCTCCGTGCCCGCGGGGAGGAAGGAAACTATCCGCGACATGTCACTCTATGTCAACGAACATGAGACGTTCGTCGCGTGGAAGTCCAAGTCGTTCCGTCTGCGCCTCCAGTATGGAGCGGCGGTTTACTTCGGCTGCGCTGCCTAATGCGGTCGCTGGGCGTATCGCGCAAAAGCCGCCATGCCTATGCCGGCGCTGAACCCGCCCCAAAGCATGAATCCGATCCCCCACCAGCCTTCAGACCGCTCGAGCGGTAGCATCAGAATGAAGAGCGCTATCGTGCACGCGAAAACCCACGAGGCATAATAGTAAACCAAACCACGCTCACGAAACCTCTTCGTGAAATGCAGGACAAGCGCAACGATAGCGCCAGCCGGTGCAGCCATCGACAATTCATGGAGGAGTCCGGGCCAATCTAGCGGAACGTGTTGAGTGAAAACCGATAAGAAGGTTCCTGAAACGGAGATGAGTATCCCGTACCCTGCTCCGACGAGCAGCGTGCGACCTATGCCGCTCGTCGGAGGTTGCACCGATTGCTCGTTCATTTACCTCGTCCGGCCCGTGCAGGAGTTAATTGCTTCACCTAGTTCCAGACCAGCGTTTACAACCGGAATATGCTTAAAGAACGTATACCACGAGGCGCCTTCAGTTCCTTCAAATGGGGTGGACCATCTCCGTGCCCGCGGGGAGGAAGGAAACTATCCGCGACATGCTACTCTATGTCGCAGAACATGAAACGTTCGTCGCGCAGCAAAGTTTCTCCAACACGATAGGCGATCGGGTGGCTGAATTGGGGAGAGTTCCAAACGAAAGTATGGAACTCTCCACGCTCGCCGCACGGATCGACTGTCGCGGGAAGGTCGGCCAGAAGATCGCGGTCGAATGACCGGCCGGCAAAGGTTGCGTCGAGCTGTGTAGTGTCGACGCACACCAGTCGCGCGGAAAAGCCGTCATCGACGAATCGCTTCGCCAGCAGGGTCGTGTCGAGTCCCCACAACGGGAACAGCGGCTCGATTCCGGTGCCTGACAACAACCGCTCGCGGTACGAGCGCACGTCCTCCAGAAAGAGGTCACCGAACGCGACGTGGGTCACCGCCGGTCGCTCGCGTTTGATCTCCTCGAGCGCTTTGTGAAATGCCGCTTCGTACGCGTCATTGGTACACGTTGACGGCAAAGGTATCTCGAACATCGGAAGGCCGAGGCGTTCCATCTGCGCCTCGAGCATAGACCGGCGGACACCGTGCACGCTGATGCGATCGTAGTCCGTCGTAATGCTGGTAAGCAGTCCGACTACTTCAACGTCAGGATCCTGCAAGAGGGCGTCGAGCGCTAACGCACTGTCCTTACCGCCACTCCAGCTAAGGACGACAGATTTCTGCACGAGACGGCGCGGCTCGTCAGGCAAGCTTCTCCAACGTCTCTCTACTAGCCGTAGTCCGGGCCGCGCGTGGTATCGGGTGTTCGGCAGTACGGGGTTTGTACACCCCGAACTTACGGAATACCCACTCTCTCCACTCGTCCAGAATCTCGTAGAACGTCGGAATCACTACCAGCGTCAACAGCGTCGAAGTAATGACGCCACCGATTACTGCCCGCCCGAGTGGTGCGCGGAACTCGGCGCCCTCGCCGATTCCGAGAGCGACCGGGATCATGCCGGCAATCAGCGCGAGTGTCGTCATCAAGATCGGACGCAGGCGGATCGCGCCGGCTTCAATCAGCGCTTCGCGCCGGGGCAATCCGTCCTTCTCACGCGCCCATTTGGCGAAGTCGATGAGCAGAATCGCATTCTTCGCCACGATTCCCATCAACAGAATCACCCCGATGAGGCTCATGATGTTGATCGTCGTGTTAGTGAACATGAGCGCCAGCATCACTCCGATCAGGGACAACGGCAGCGAGATCATGATGGCAAGCGGCTCGAGGAAGGACCCGAACTGCATCACCAGAATGAGATACATGAGCATCACCGCGATGCCGAGGGCCGAGAAGATGCGTCCGAAAACCTCAGCCTGATCTTCGGATTCGCCGCCCGCGGTCATGTGAACGCCGGGCGGCATCGTGATCTTCGCAATGCGGTCGTTGATGTCCTTCATCACTTCCGTCAGCGGCCGTCCCGAAGTGTTGGCCTGAACCGTCACGACCAGATCGCCATCGAGGTGCGTTATCTGCGCCGGGCCCAGTGACTGCGTGACCGTCGCGATCTGACCGAGCGGCAACGTGCG
>DATBRZ010000245.1:0-4664 GCA_036560025.1 Gemmatimonadaceae bacterium
CCATTGCTGATGGTGCGCGGTGTCAATCCCGCGTACACGATGCCCGCATCCTCGGGATTCGCCGCCGCGATGCGGAAGGTTCCGTACAAGGTCAGCTTCTCCAGCGTTCCCGACGAAACGACTGCGCTGGCTGACCTGATCCTGCCGGATCATCACTCGCTGGAAAGCTGGGGAGATGCGCAGGCACTTCGAGGGACTGTATCGCTTCAGCAGCCGGCGATGGATCCGGTATTCGATACTCGTTCAACAGCGGATGTTCTCCTTTCGCTCGCGAATGCTTCAACGGCGGGCGCGGCCGATGCCGGAACGGCTTATCGCAACCTGCTGATTCAGCGTTTTCCGGGCGGCGCCCCCGCGCTCACGCCCGCGCTCGCAAAAGGTGTTACGAGCGGAACGTCGACACCGGGGGCAGTACGCGCGGCGGTCACCGCCGCTGCGCCGTTCGTTCCGCGACGAAACGAGAGTGGAGAATCCTACCTCGTCGTTTATCAACATCCGGCACTTGGCATGGGTAGTGGAGCGAACAAGCCATGGCTTCAGGAGCTGCCCGATCCAGTCACGAAAATCTGCTGGCAAACCGTAGTTGAAATGCATCCGCGAACCGCAGCGCGGCTTGGCGTGGAGAACGGTGATCATGTCACGGTTCAAACGAGCGTCGGGTCGCTCACCGCTCCCGCGCTCACATACATCGGCATCCGCGAGGACACAGTGGCAATTGCCGCAGGTCGCGGACACGCGCATTCGGGGCGCTATGCTCGTGCAGGCCTCAATGCGTTCGATCTGGTGCCGTACGCCGAAGATCGCGCCGGTGCGATCGCCACGCAGGGAATTCGCGCGAAGGTTTCACGAGCTGCCGGTCATTCGCTGATCGTCAGCACCGAAGGCTCGGCGCGGCAGCATGGACGAGGCATTGCCCAGGTCGTCGCTGCATCGGAGCACGGCGGCGCCGAACACGAAGGCGGCGAGCCGGAATTACCGGGTGACGCGAGCCATGAATTTCTGCCTGGTCTTCGTTCACCGACGGCGGACGACGCACAGGGCGACCTCGGCGCGCCCGAGACAAAGTCCAAAGACAAAGGCATGTACGATCCGAAGCACTGGAGCGGAATGGCGCAGCGGCGCTGGGCAATGACGATCGATCTCGCCCGGTGTACCGGATGCTCGGCATGCGTCACTGCGTGCTATGCCGAGAACAACATCCCAACCGTCGGTGCGGATTATCAGATCGCGAAGGTGCTGCCCGATCGAAGTGGATTTGGTGCGAACATCACACGCGGTCGAGAGATGGCATGGATCCGTCTCGAGCGGTACTACGAGGGCGGCGAAGACGGCAGCGCGAACTTCGAGGCGCGCTTCGTTCCGATGCTGTGCCAGCACTGCGGCAACGCGCCGTGTGAGCCGGTGTGTCCGGTGTACGCGACGTATCACGCGCCGGACGGTCTCAACGTTCAGGTCTACAATCGCTGCGTCGGCACGCGTTACTGCTCGAACAACTGCCCGTACAAGGTTCGTTACTTCAACTGGTTCGGTTATGGTGAGCCGGGTCGGCCGCACTACGCCTTCCCCGAGCCTCTCAACTGGCAGTTGAATCCCGATGTCACTGTCCGCGGCAAGGGCGTGATGGAGAAGTGCACGTTCTGCGTGCAGCGCATTCGCGAAACCGAGAATCGCGCAGCGCTCGAGCATCGCGGCGTGCAGCCCGACGAGTTCACCACTGCGTGCGCCGAAGCGTGTCCTTCGCGTGCGATCACTTTCGGCGACGCTGCCGACGATCGCTGGACAGTCGCGAAGCTCGTCCACGATGAGCGGGCGTATCACGTGTTCGAGGAGCTCAACACGTTCACGGCTGTCGTCTATCTGAAAAAGGTGAGACACTAATGGCGACGCTGGCGAGACCGGTGAAGAACGAGCCGCGGCGTCCCAACATCGCGTCGGCTGACGTTCAGCTCCCGTCCATCCGCGACTACGAGCAGGTCGACCGCGAGATAAGTGCGACGCTGCATCCGACGGTTGCGTGGTTCATGGGCCTCGGCGTCGCGATCTTCTTCCTGCTCATCGGGATCAGCGCGTGGATGTATCAGATCTACAGCGGTCTCGGCGTCGCAGGTTACAACCCGCCGGTGATGTGGGGCGTTTACATCATCACCTTCGTTTTCTGGATCGGCATCGGACACGCCGGCACGCTGATCTCAGCGATCCTGTATCTGTTCCGCGCGGGTTTCCGGACGACGATTTACCGCTGTGCCGAAGCGATGACAGTCTTCGCGGTGATGACGGCTGGTTTGTTCCCGGTCCTCCACCTCGGCCGGCCATGGAAGTTTTTCTGGCTCATACCGTATCCCAACTGGCGCTACATCTGGCCGCAGTTCAAGAGCCCGCTGGTATGGGACGTATTTGCGATCCTCACCTACCTCACGATCTCGTCGACGTTCCTCTTCATCGGACTCATTCCCGACATCGCGGTTCTGCGAGATCGCGAACAGAATCCTGTTCGGAAAAGAATTCTCTCCATTCTTTCGCTCGGGTGGCGAAACTCCGATCGCGAATGGCGACATTTCGCGCGCGCGTATCTGTTCCTGGCGGCTTTCTCGACTCCGCTCGTTCTGTCAGTTCACTCGGTGGTGTCGTTCGACTTCGCAATGGCGCTCACACCGGGGTGGCACACAACGATCTTTCCTCCCTACTTCGTTGCCGGCGCGATTTTCTCCGGTCTCGGGATGGTGTTCACGATCATCATCCCGCTCCGAAAGTTCTTCGGGCTCAAGCATTACGTCACGATCAACCACCTCGACGCTGCGGCGAAGCTGGCGCTGTTTACCTCGCTCATCGTGGGCTGCGCGTACATGACCGAGTGGTTCGTCGCCTGGTTCAGCGGCAACGAGTTCGAGCAGAGTTTTTTCGCCAACCGCGTCTGGGGTCAGTGGTGGTGGGCATCGGTGATCCTCTACACGTGCAACATGATCCTGCCGCTGACGCTCTTCTCACAGCGGCTCCGACGAAACACTACCTGGCTGTTCATCCTGTCGCTCACAATCAACATCGGAATGTGGTTTGAGCGATTCGTGATCATAGTTCCATCGCTCTCGCACGAGTACGAGCCGTGGCAGTGGTCGAGCTACAGTCCGACCTGGGTGGACTACTCGATCCTCGCCGGTAGCTTCGGCTGGTTCTCGATGTGGTTCATGCTGTTCATCAAACAGCTGCCGGTGGTGGCGATCGCGGAGGTGAAGGAGATCATTCCGCCGAAACTGCGTCAGCGGCACGACCACGGCATCGATCCGTCCGGCCGCCACTTCGAGTTCGAGCCGTCAACTCCCGGAGAATACGAGTAATGCCGGGAATTGTCGGCGCATTCCGCGAGCTCGACGCGACTGTCGATGCAGTAGAGGCGCTCAAGTCGCAACGTCTCGGAGAAGTCACCGTTTACACACCCACGCCGAGGCACGAGCTCGAGCACGCGATTGCGGCGCCGACGAGTCCGGTCAGACGATTCACGCTGATCGGAGGACTGTGCGGTGTGACGTTCGGATACTGGATCGCCACGTGGGTGTCGGACTACTGGCCGCTCGTAGTCGGCGGAAAGCCGGTTGCCTCGTGGGTTCCGTACACGATCTTCGGATTCGAGGTGATGGTCCTGATCGGTGGATTGTCGACGGTCGCCGGGTTGCTGATCAACGCTCGCGTGCCGCGTATCACCATGACCGTCGGCTATGATCCACGGTTCAGTCACGGAGACTACGGCGTCTGGGTCGAGTGTTCGCCGGACAAGGCCGCGACCGTTGAATCATTGCTCCGCGAGAACGGAGCGATCGAGGTGCGAAGTGAGCGCTAAGCTCCTCAGAGCGTTGCTGCTAGCGGCTCTCGTCGCTTCCGCGTCCGGATGTGAGTGGTTCACGGATTTCAAACGGCAGCCATCGATCTGGACCTGGGAGCCGGTGAAGGATTCGCTCACACCCTCACGCGGCAATCCTCAGTATTCGGTACCGGTTACCGGCACCGCAATGGCCGGATTCCAGGTTTCGTATGCAGCGTTGCCCGGAACCATCGATTCGCTCGCGACGATTCCGAATCCGACAGCGGTGAGCGATCAGTCTCTCGCCAACGGGCGAAAATATTTTCAGATCAATTGCGCAGTGTGCCACGGCGATCGCGCCATGGGCGACGGGCCGGCGACGAAGTTCGGAATGCCCGGAAT
This sequence comes from Gemmatimonadaceae bacterium, assembly GCA_036560025.1. Classification (GTDB taxonomy): domain Bacteria; phylum Gemmatimonadota; class Gemmatimonadetes; order Gemmatimonadales; family Gemmatimonadaceae; genus UBA4720. Next base: position 4,196 of record DATBRZ010000245.1, read on the forward strand.
CAATCTCGTGAGCGACATCACCCGTGGACGCAGTGACGGATACATCTATGGGATGATCCGGAACGGACGGGGCTTGATGCCGCCGTACAATCGAATTGAAGAGAGGGACCGCTGGGATGTTGTGAATTACCTGCGCGGGTTACAGGGCTCACTCGGCAGGACCGTTGCGGTCGGACCGCTGGCCGCACCGGGAGTCACTGGCGACAAGCTTCCCGGCGCGACGGCGACCGCGCCTACGCGTCCTGCGCCGTTCAGGAAACCTGGCACTCCGGACTCCATCGCTCCCGTAACCGTCAATCCGTCAACCGCAGCCGATTCTCTCCGATGACCCACGAGCAGCATCACATCGCCACGCGCGAGGAGATACTTGCAGGAACGGAGCGGCCGGTGGCGAGCTCACTTCGAATGCTCTGCGCGATACTCGCGGGCGTGGGTCTCCTCGTTTTTCTGATCGGACTATTCGTCGCAC
>DATBRZ010000246.1:0-24487 GCA_036560025.1 Gemmatimonadaceae bacterium
TTTCTGACCCGGATCGCACACGCGGCCGAGACATCAGCGCCACCGAGCTGCTCGATCGTGGACGCACGCAGCTCGACACGGCACTCCGGAGCGAGCCGGAGATCCGCGCCGATTTGCTCGATGTCGTGGGCCGGATTTATACGGGGCTCGGACGCTATGCGCAGGCGGATTCGCTGTACGCTCAGTCGATCAAGCTTTCGCGCGAGATCTACGGTCCAACCGACACGCTCGTCGCTCAGCGTCTTACACGATGGTCGATGCCGCTTCTTCTCCAGAGTCAATACGCGCGAACGGAATCAACACTGGTACAGGCGCTGGCGATTGAGGAGAGAAAACTTGGTCGGAACGACCAGTCGGTCGGTGAAACACTCGCCTGGCTTGCAAACCTGAAACGAATCCAAGGGGATTTTACAACCGGCGAGGCGCTCTATCGCAGAGCGTTATCGATCCGCTGGAGTGCGAAGCCGCCGGACAGTTTGACGATATCGATCGATTTGCGGCATCTCTGTCTGCTTCGATGGGAGGCAGCTGACTTCGCCGCGGCGGATCGTGCCTGCAATCAAGCGCTGGCGATTCAAAGGAAGACGCTGGATCCCGAGCATCCGGAGATAATCCGAACGCTTCGAAACCTGGCACTGATCCGCCGGTCTCAAGGGAATTTTCAAGAGGCCGAGCGGCTTGGACGTCAGGTCCTGGACAAACGTCGCCGACTCTTTCCGGAAGGACACCCAGACGTGGCGACCGCAATGTTCGACCTCGCGTCGACGTTGGACGCGGCGGGAAAACTGGCGCAAGCGGAGTCACTTGCCACCGAATCGCTGGCGATGCGTCGCAAATGGATCGGACCCGATCGTGCCGAGACGCTGCTCGCGCTCCAAACGGCGGGAATGCTGCGATGGCGGATGGGAAATGAAAAAGAGGGTGAAGCAGCGGTACGTGAGGCGATCAGCGGTTATGAAAGGGTATTTGGTCCTGATCACGGAACAACACTCGATGGCATCAACAGCCTCGGTAACATCCTGGCCGGACAAGGACGCTACGCGGAAGCTGAGCCGCTGATTCGGCACGCGCTCGCTGGGAGGCGAAAGCGTTTCGGCAACCAGCATATGGCCGTTGCATCATCGCTGCGGGCTCTCGGCTTCGTTTTACATCGTACCGGCCGATACGCCGACGCGGAGCTCGCGTTGACTGAAGCCCTGAAGATCGCACGTGCCGCGAAGGCAAATCCGGCGGGGGAGCTTCATTTACTTGGTTCCGTAATCGCAGATCAGAACCGGCCGGCTGAAGCTGAACCCTTGCTGCGGGAGGCCCTTGCGATCCGGCAGGAAAAATACATTCCTTCGGATCCGCGCCTCGCCGAAACGCGGCGAGTACTCGCCGCGTGTCTCACATCGCTCCACCGGGTCGGTGAAGCAGAAGCCCTGCTGAAGGAAAGCTACCAGGGAGTCAAGGAGAATCCGTACGCCCGGAAAGAGCGTGACGAGACTATTAGAACTCTGGTCGCATTCTACAGTGCGCACGGGCGTGAGCGAGAAGCCGCGCCCTACAGACGCCTCTTGGCGCGACGCTGACCGCGGCAGTTCCTAAGCGGGGCGTCCGAGCCAGTCAGCTAGCGGTATCTATTCAGCAGGCGCGAGAAGATTCGCGTCGCGTGCAAGCACCCAGCGCCCGTTCGGCAGCCGGTGGAAGATGGTGAGAGTATGTCCGCGTCGCCGGTTAGGCGCACCGCCATCCGGCGGTGTGATCGTGACTTCGAGATTGGTCCAGCACCATCCCCAATCGCCGGCAACGCCCACTTCGCGGACATCAGCGTTAGCATCGATTTCGTAATTCGCGAGATCCTTCTGTGATTCAGCGAATTCCTTCTTGCCGAACGGCGCCCGGCCCGGCGTGAGAAAGATCACGTCGTCTGCAATGAGCGAGAGAACGGTTTCAGTATCGCGATCTCTGCTGGCCCGAAGCCATGTGGCGATCACTTTGCGAATCGCGCGCTCGTCTTCTGTCATGCGCTTGGTTTCTGCAACTCGCGGCCCACCGGAACGCGAGAATCGGGAAACGACACCGCCGCGCCGAGTTCGGACAATCAGGAAGGCAGGCTGAGGTCCATCGCCGCGCTGGTACGTCTCCTGCCGAATGTTGAGGCAGGAAGCCTTACTGATTCATCGACCACGGAGGCGCATATGGTCGACCGGCGCACTCAACAGGAAGAAGGCTCGAATCTCAAAAAGGATCCCGAAGACTGGACGACCGGCGATGAGCCGATGACGGCAGCCCAGCGTTCGTACATGCATACCCTCGCAGAAGAGGCCGGTGAAGAAGTACGAGACGACCTCACGAAGGCCGAGGCGTCCAAGAAGATCGACGAGCTTCAGGAGAAGACGGGGCGAAGACCGCCGAGCTAGGTCGTCCGCTCAGGCGGGCGGCCATGCCCCGAGAAGTCGCCGCAGAGCGACTAGCTCGCCGAGGTGATATGCCGCGTGATCTGCCGCGACAAGAAAAGTTCTGAGATAAGTCTGCCCGGTGCCGTGCGGAATTCTTGCTGATAGGTCGCGCCCAGGCTCCAAAAGAAATTGCTTCAGCGCATCGCGGTCGCTTCGCATTGCTGAAATGCTCTTCTCCCATTCGGCGTCGCTTGGCTCCGCACCGGCTGCGGGCCAGTAGTCATCCGGCCACTTGAGCTCCTGCTTGTAGCTGGAGTTGCGAAGGAAATCGAGCAGATCGTGTTGAGCGATCCGGATATGTTCGATCAGCTCCCAGGGTGAATGCGGCAAGCCGGCCGGTCTCCGGGCACGTAGCTCACGCGGCAGGTTCTTGACGGCGCTATCGAGTCCAAGGTGCGCCTCCTCCCAGTCCAGGGAGCGGGCAACGATCTCCTTCCAGGCGTCAGTGGGCATGGTCCCCCCGTGGCGAGCGACCCTCGCGGCAAGGAGTGAGCCGGATTCCAGTGACTAAACGCCGGCCATTCGCGTCAAAGTCCTGCCCGGCCACACGCAACCATCACAAACCTGGTATCCCGTGCCTAGTAGAATCATTCGAAAGACTCTCGGTCTGCTCGCAATCGCGACGCTTGTCAGCGGCGCTGAATCGGCGGCAGCGCAGACAGGTCGTATAGAAGGAACTGCGACGATTTCACGCCGGCTTATCACAGTCCGGCAACGAATTCGTATGTACGACGAGCCGGGCAGCACAACTGCACGTCCGCGCCTCGACGATCATCCGTTCGCGAACGTCGTTCTTTATCTGGAAGAAGTTCGAGGGGGCCCTGTGCTGCCGAAAGGACCTTCCGAAATGCGGCAATGGGGAGAGCGCTTCATGCCGCACGTTCTCCCGGTTGTCGCCGGAAGCACGGTTCGCTTTCCAAATGAAGATCCGATTTATCACAACGTGTTTTCTTTGTCCCGCGCCCGGACTTTCGATCTCGGCCGCTACGCGCGCGGGAGCTCCAAGAACGTAGTCTTTCCGGCAGCCGGGCTGGTGCAGGTCTTCTGTCACATTCACGCCGACATGAGCGGCTACATCCTTGTGCTCGATAATCCGTTCTTCGTTCAGCCCGACGAAAACGGTCGGTTCGCTCTCGACGGAATCCCTCCGGGCGAGTACCGCCTCGTTGCATGGCACGAGCGCGCACGGCCGAACGTAACGACGGTGCGCGTTACGCCGGGCAGGGCAACTTTCCTGAATATCACGATCCCGATCGTGGATACACCGTGACAAACCTGGCCTCTCGCGGATCGTGATAGGCGCGTGGGAGGGAGTGCGACAGCGAGTCAGAACCGTGCCGCTCGGGATGAAGCTCGCGATTCTGAGCGCCGGAATGACGGTGCTCGTTGTGAGCGTGGCATTCATTGCTCTGCGCAAACGAGTCGACGCCGACGTGCGACGCGTGTTTGCGGAAGAGCTGTCGGCGAGTCAGCGCGGTCTCGGCAAGCTTCAGGATCAGAATCTTCGCTTGCTCCTCGAGACGTCCGCGCTCGTGTCGACGAGCCCCACGCTGCGAGCTGCGCTCCAGACCTGGCGGGTTGAAGCCAATTCGGGATTACCCCGGCGCGACGATCTGCTCGAGACAATTCGCCGCGAGGTCCAGCGACACTTTGTCGGCCTCGATCGCGATCTAATGGTAGTGACCGACGATCGTGGCCGCGTACTCGCCGCCGCAGGTCGCGGAAGCGTTCCTGAAGTCGGAGAAAACCTTTCCCGCCTGCCTGCGATTCGCGCGATTCTTTCCCTCAACGGAGATGGCGAATCTTCGGGATTCGGCGTGCTCCGGCAGGGCAATCAGAGGCTGCAGGTCGGCGTTGTAGCGATCGAGCTGGAAGGATATCCCATTGGCGCGTTGTTGATTGGCGAGCGTCTCGACCTGCTGGTGCCCCGACTCGGCGCTGCAGCCGCTACGAATATCGTGGTTACCGCCGGGACCGATGTGCTCGCATCTACTGTTAATGGAGTTCGCCCGGGAATGTATTGGGACCCACGCGACTCCGATAAAAACGCGCATCGCATTCGTCGCGGCCGCGAAGAGTATGTCGCTGCATCCCTGCCGCTCGGCGCGACCGACGACGGTCGGGTCGCGATGCTTCAGCTACTCCGCTCGCTCACAAGCTCGGTCAGCCCGATCGAGCAGTCGTTACGTCGCAGCTTTTTCGGTGCCGGGTTACTCGCGCTCGTGCTTGTCGGTTTCGGAGCAGTCCTGGTGTCGCGCACCACACTCCGGCCATTGTCAGCGTTCGTTCAGTTTATGCGCTCAGGCGCGGAATCAGGATCGCTCGACCGTTTCGCCGAAGCCGGCGCATCACCGGAGATTCGGACGCTTACCGACGCGTACAACCGTCTGATCGAATCGCTCTCGCGACAACACACTGAGCTCGAGGAGCGAACGGTCGAGCTGGCGTCAGCGAACGAATCACTGACAGCGGAGGTTCAGGAAAGGAAGCGCGCGGAGGAAGCGCTGCGGGAGAGCGAAGGGCAGCTCAGGCAATCGCAGAAGCTCGAGGCACTCGGCACACTTGCCGGAGGTGTCGCGCACGACTTCAACAATATCCTGTCGGTAATCATGGGCTACGCGCAGATCGCGTCGCAGGATGTTACTCCTGGAACCGCACTCGCCGGTGACATCGCCCAGATCAACCAGGCAGCGGATCGTGCATCGAGTCTCGTGCGACAGCTCCTTGCGTTCAGCCGCAAGCAGGTACTGCAGCCGCAGGTCATCGATTTGAACATCACTGTCGGCGACATGCTGAGCATGCTGAAACGGCTGATCGGCGAAGACATTCTGCTGCATACGCGAATGGAGCCGAGACTAGCCCGAATCAAGGCTGATCCGGGTCAGATGCATCAGGTGCTGATGAACCTCGTGATAAATGCGCGCGATGCGATGCCCGGCGGCGGCACGCTCACAATCGAGACGGCGAATGTCGAGCTGGACGAAACCGTAGCGCCGCATTCTGACGGCATTTCAGGCGGCCCGGGTGTAATGCTCGCCATATCGGACTCAGGCATCGGAATGGATGCCGCTACACGTGCCCGCATCTTTGAGCCGTTCTTCACTACAAAACCTCTTGGAACCGGCACGGGACTCGGCCTGTCGACCGTATACGGCATTGTCAATCAGTCGGGCGGAACAATTATGGTCGAGAGCGAGCCCGGAAAGGGAACAACCATGCGATGCTATTTCAGCTCAATCGGAGAAGTCGCCGACACGAAGCCTCTGCACACGAACGGTGCTGCGCCATCGGGACGTGAGACGGTGCTGGTTGCCGAAGACGACGTGCAGCTGCGTTCGCTGGTCGGCCGATGTCTTCAGGGTCGCGGCTACTCGGTGCTGGAAGCGTGCGACGGCGCGCAGGCACTTGCAGTCGCTGCCGCACACAACGGGCCGATGCATCTGCTCGTGACCGACGTTGTAATGCCGAAGCTTTCAGGAATGGAGCTCGCCGAGCGTCTGGTCGAATCGCGCCCGGGACTCAGAGTTTTGTTCATGTCCGGCTACTCGAACGAAGCAATCGCCCGTCACGGCGAGCTGACACCGGGAGCCGTATTCCTTCAAAAACCAGTCGCGCCGGACGCCCTGGCGCTTGCGGTGCGGACGATTCTGGATTCGCGTCCGACGGAGATCAGTTAATCATGAAAAGCTTTGTGACAGCGGCGGTGTGCGTCGCGGTGAGCGCGAACGTTGTCGCCGCGCAGAGTGTGAACGTCGAGGCACTCGCTGACCTGGAAATGTGGAAGACCGACACGGGGTCGATTCTTCTCGCCCGCAATCATGGCCGCATGGCGCCCCAGGCCAAGGTGCACGCGTGGGTGGTTGTAAGCCCGGTGCGAAACCTCGAGATCGTCACGATCGGCGAAGGGGTTGCGGGCTACGTGGAGGACGAGCGCACGGAGATCGAGCTCGAAATGATGGAAGCTCGACTGAGGGTGGGGACTGGACTCGTGCTGAACGCGGGCAAGATTCTCTCGCCCATTGGAAAATTCGGCGCACGCCGCTTTTCGAACGTGAATCCGCTCATCGGGGAGCCTGACCTCTATCCGACGCAGTATCCGTGGGGAGCAATCGCTTCGGGTTCGGTCGGCCGATTCGATTATCGCGCCGGAGCGATGTCGCTACCGTCGGTGAACGAGCGTTACACACCCGAGCCCGGCGATCAGATGCGCCCCGTTGTGGGAGCAGGCGTGCGCGTGGGGCCGGCAATGCACGTCGGCGCCTCATTCACTCACGGTCCGTACCTTGGACCAACAAGTGCCGCGATGCTGCCGACCGGATCATCCTGGAAGGATTTTGATCAAACAGTTTTTTCGGCCGATGCGCGTGTAAGCGTTGGCTACATCGAGTCGCGTCTGGAGGCTGCGTGGTCATCGTACGAGGTTCCGACGCTATCGAAGCCGGTTCATGGCTTCGGTTGGAACGATGAAACCCGCGTAACCATGACACCGCGAATCTTTGCCGCCGGAAGGTTCGAGCATTTCAGATATGCGTATGTAGGAGCATTCCCGCCCAATTACTGGATCGGTGCGGAGACGGTGCAGCGTAATGTCGAAGTCGGATTGGGTTACCGGCTCAGCGAGCCCGCGCTTCTGAAGGTGTCATACCGGCGAGATTTCTGGCCGGGAGTGCCAGGCCCCGGAGCTCCGCCAATGCCGGACGGCTCAGCGTTGGCCGTGCAGCTGTCGTATCATCTCGACGTCAGTGGGATGCTGAGCAGAAAACAGTAACTCGTTTTCCGGTCGCGCTTACTGTAATCGCGACCGCCGCGGCCAGCCGACAGCACGCATTGCTCTATTCGGGGTCATCGTCATAGCGGGACCCTTGTAGCACTCGCTCCTCAGCAGGGCTTTGATCACATCCGGGTCGAAATGCGAGCCACTCTTCCGCTCCAGCTCCCTCAGGGCGACATCCATCGGCCAGGCGGCCCGATAAGGTCTCGAGTGTGTGACTGCGTCGAAGACATCGGCCACCGCAACGATTCGCGCCTCGATCGGTATCTGATCGCCGGAGATGCCGTGCGGATATCCGGCACCGTTCCACCATTCGTGGTGACTCAGCGCAATCCGGCTGGCAACCATCACGAGATCCGATTGTCCTCCGGAAAGAATTTGGGCGCCAATCAGAGTGTGGGTGCGCATCACGGCCAGCTCATCCTCGGTAAGGGTGCCGGGCTTCCGGAGAATGCTGTCCGGGATGCCGATTTTTCCGACGTCGTGCAACGGTGCGACACGCCGGAGAAGCTCCACACTGCGGCCGGGAAGGCCGAGCGCATTCCCGATGTTGGACGACAGTTGTCCGACTCTCTGTGTGTGCCGCCCCGTGTCGTCATCGCGAATCTCAGCAGCGCGAGCGAGACGTTCGAGAATCTCGATTTGCGAATCCATCAGCTCTCGTGTTCGAGCTTCCACTCTGGTTTCGAGCACGCTGTTCTGATTTTCGAGTGAGAGATAGAGGAATCTCGTCTCCAGCAGATTCCGAATTCGCAGCATGACCTCTGTTGCATCGAACGGCTTTGCGAGAAAGTCCTTCGCGCCGAGAGACAGCGCGCCACGCTTGGCTTCGACGCTTGCGTCGCCGGTCAGCATGAGTACCGGGAAATAGCCGCCGTTATTGATCGCGGGGCCGAGGTCTTCCAGCACCTGGAACCCATCGCGATTCGGCATGTGCAGATCGAGAAGTACGAGGTCAGGCTTGTAATCGGCGAAGATCGCGGCGGCTTCGCGGCCGTCGGTGGTCGATCGGACCTGCTCGTATCCGTCGCGAGCCAGGATGCGGCGAAGCAATCCGATGTTCGCTTCCTGATCGTCGACGATCAGGATTTTCGCTCGATTGTTGGGCGGGTGCTGGGTCATCCTGGGTTTGTTGATCCTCGACTAAGAGACGCGTGAGGAGAGGTAGCGCCACAACAGGCGGGCCCTAGCTTTCCCCCTCCATGTCAATGAGAGAAAAGCTCGAGCTTCTCGAGCGGCGGCGGGCCGAATCCGAGCTTGGCGGTGGCGACGCGCGGCTTAAAGCCCAGCACGACAAGGGAAAGCTCTCGGCGCGCGAGCGTCTGGATCTCCTGCTGGATGAAGGGTCGTTCGTGGAGCTCGACCGGTTCGTTGTTCATCGCTCCACCGATTTCGGTCTCGAAACGCAAAAGATCTATGGTGACGGAGTTGTTACGGGGCACGGCCGGATCGACGGAAGGATCGTGTACGTCTTCTCGCAGGACTTCACTGTGTTCGGCGGGTCGCTATCCGAAGCCTTCGCCGAGAAGATCTGCAAGATCATGGATCTGGCGATGCAGAACGGGGCGCCCGTTATCGGCCTGAATGACTCGGGCGGCGCGAGAATTCAGGAAGGGGTCGTATCTCTTGGGGGCTACGCGGACATCTTCCTCCGCAACACGCTCGCATCTGGCGTGATCCCGCAGATCTCCGCGATTCTCGGGCCGTGTGCCGGCGGCGCAGTGTATTCGCCCGCGATCACTGATTTCACCTATATGGTCCGCGGCAGCTCGTACATGTTCGTCACAGGTCCGAACGTGGTGAAGACAGTGACGCACGAAGACGTGACCATGGAAAAGCTTGGCGGCGCGGACACACATGCGACCGTTAGCGGCGTTGCGCATTTTTCACACGATTCCGAGCCGGCGTGCCTGCAGGCGATTCGCGATCTGTTCCGCTTCATTCCGTCGAACAATCTGGATGACCCGCCGCGAGGCACAGGGTCGGATCCACGCGACCGGAGGGATGCGTCGCTGCTCGACATCGTGCCCGACAATCCCAACAAGCCGTATGACATGCACGATGTCATTCGCCGCATCGTGGACGACGGTGATTTCTACGAAGTGCAACCGAACTACGCCAACAACATCATCTGCGGATTCGCTCACCTCGGCGCGTTCAGCGTAGGCATCGTCGCGAATCAGCCCGCGGTTCTCGCAGGCGTGCTGGACATCAATGCGTCCATAAAGGCGGCGCGATTCATCCGGTTCTGCGATGCGTTCAACATTCCGGTGGTGACTTTCGAGGATGTGCCGGGATTTCTGCCGGGCGTCGCGCAGGAGCACGGGGGAATCATCAAGCACGGCGCAAAGCTGCTGTACGCGTACTGTGAGGCGACGGTTCCAAAGCTCACGGTGATAACGCGGAAAGCATACGGCGGGGCTTATGACGTAATGAGCTCGAAGCACATCCGCGGCGATTTCAACGTCGCGTGGCCGACCGCTGAGATCGCGGTGATGGGACCTAAAGGAGCCGTGGAGATACTTTTCCGAAAAGAGATTTCAGGAAGTGACGATCAGACCGCGGCGACCGAGCAGAAGATTCAGGAATACCGCAACAAGTTCGCGCACCCGTACGTTGCCGCGGGGCGGGGGTACCTCGACGACATCATCGATCCGCGTGATACGCGCCCGCGGCTGATCGAAGCGCTCGACACCCTACAGGGAAAGCGCGACAAGAATCCGCCGAAGAAGCACGGAAACATCCCGCTTTAGAAACGGTTACGGGTTGCGGGTTACCGGCCACCGGATCTCGACGACTCGTACATTCGGATCCACTCGTCCGGTGTCGTGCGCGCAACGCTGTCGGTGATTACGTGCAGCGGGAGATCCTCGAGCTTCTTGAAGCGGATGCATGCCTTGCCCATGTCCAGCTTCTTTCCGGCTTTTCTGAACCCGTCCTGAATTCGTGCGAGCTCCTGCTTGTCGCCGTAGGCACGCATTAGATGGAGGGCGTAGTAGTTCTTCTGCGCTGCGAGCGCGACGTAGCTGAGTGGCTGATTGTTGTATGTCTTCGGAAACCGCGACAGCGGAACCTCCCAGGTAATCGCGGACCATCGAACTGCCTCCGCGTAACCCTTTGGGATACTCTTGCGAATGGCGTTTCGGACTTTCGATACCACTGCGCGCCGGTCAGGCGGGAGGCCAGCGAGATAATCCTCAACAGTGGACGCGTCGTGTTTCATCGATGTCTCCGTTTGTCACGCTCGATCAGAATATCCGGTAGCGGGAAGCTGACTGGAACCGTACAGTAGCTAATTCATGTTCTCCAAAATCCTTATTGCCAATCGGGGTGAGATCGCCCTTCGAATAGTGCGCGCCTGCCGCGAGATGGGCATTCGGAGCGTCGCGGTGTACAGCGACGCTGATGCGACGGCGCCGCACGTTCGCGAAGCCGACGAAGCGGCTCACATCGGACCACCACCGTCGCGTCAGAGCTACCTCCTCGGCGATCGTATAATCGAGGTCGCACAACACCACAACGCTCAGGCGATTCACCCGGGGTACGGGTTTCTCTCCGAGCGAGAATGGTTTGCACGCGCTGTGCGCGCCGCGGGCCTCGTTTTCATCGGCCCACCCGCAGAGGCGATTGCCGCGATGGGGAGCAAGATCGCCGCGAGGACTCTCGCGATTGCCAACGACGTGCCAATCGTGCCTGGGACGACCGAGCCACTCGCGGATGCGGCAGAAGCGATACGCGTCGCCGATGAGTTCGGTTATCCCGTGCTGCTCAAGGCGGCCGCCGGCGGTGGAGGGAAGGGAATGCGCGTCGTCTCGTCGGCTGATTCAATGGAAAGGGCACTCGACCAAGCCCGGCGCGAATCGAAAAATGCGTTCGGCGACGATGCAGTGTATGTCGAGAAGCTCATCCAGGGACCACGACACGTTGAGATCCAGGTACTCGCCGATACGCACGGAAACGCGATCTCACTCGGCGAGCGTGAGTGCTCGATACAGCGACGACATCAGAAGATGCTCGAAGAGGCGCCGAGCGTGGCAGTTTCATCGCAGCTGAGATTCTCGATGGGAGACATGGCTGTTCGCATTGCGCGTGCAGCGGGTTACGTCAACGCCGGCACGTGCGAATTCCTGCTCGATCAGGATGCCAACTTCTATTTCCTGGAGATGAACACTCGCCTTCAGGTTGAGCATCCCGTTACCGAGCTGGTAACGGGAATGGATCTCGTAGAGTGGCAGATCCGTATCGCGGCTGGTCAGCGACTGCCTTTCTATCATCAACAGGACTTGAGGCCGCGCGGATGGGCAATCGAGTGTCGGATTACCAGCGAAGATCCTGCAAACGGGTTTCTCCCCTCGACCGGCCGGATCACCTACCTGCATCTGCCGGCTGGGCCGGGCGTTCGCTGGGACGCCGGCATCGATACGGGAACAGAGATCGGACTCCATTACGATCCGATGCTCGCAAAGCTCATCGTATGGGGGCCATCGCGAGAGGTTGCGATCGAGCGGATGCACCGCGCGCTTCTCGAGCTCACTATCGAAGGCGTCGAGACATCGCGCGACTTCCATCTTCGATTGTTGGAGGATGCGGAATTCCGGAGAGGTGAGATCGACATCCAGTGGCTGGAACCACGGTTGTCGAAACTCGTCTCGAAACCAGCCCCACCGGAAACGAAGCGCAACGCGATCATCGTTGCGGCACTGCTCGCCGAGCGTGACAGAAATCGGCTGAAGCGCGCAACGCCGACTCAGCCGATCGCTCAAGTCACAGTTCAGCCGGGTCCGTCGCGCCAAGTGCAGAATGACGGACTGTCTGATGATGGTGCAGAACCCGACGGTGGCGGATGGAAGCGCACGGCTCGGATTGAGGGACTGCGTTGACTCAGGTAGTTCCGCTCGAAATCGACTCGATTGCGGCGGGCGGCGATGGTGTGGCGCGCCGGAATGGTCTCGTTGTATTCGTGCCGAGGACTGCCCCCGGCGATCTCGTGACCGCGCGTGTCAGCGGAAAAGGAAGCTTCGCTCGCGGCATGTTGAGGTCGGTCACACGACCCTCACCCGATCGCGTCGATCCACCCTGTCAGCATTACACACGCGATCGGTGCGGCGGCTGTCAGCTGCAGCACGTGTCCTACGACGGGCAGCTCAAGGCAAAGCAGCGAATAATCCGCGACGCGATCGAGCGAATCGGAAAGCGAGGCATCGTGTTGCCGCATGTTCATCCCAGCCCAGTCGAATGGCGATATCGAGCGAAGCTCACGCTCGCGATCAGGCGTAACGCCCGCGGCGGCTGGATCGCTGGTCTTCACCCGTACGACGATCCGTCGCGCGTATTCGCTCTGGAGGATTGTCCGATCACTGACCGGACGATCATTGCGGTATGGCGCGAGGTTCTCTCGCAAGCCAGCCTGCTTCCGGAGTCCCCATCGTTACGGGGAAGCGTGCGTATCTGGCCGGCGGGTGCGTCCTTCGTTTTGGCTGGAGGAACCCGGTTCAAAGGTGGCAGTCAGCTGTTCGAGTTGGTTCCTTCCTTGTCGGTCATGTGGTGGGAGGACGATTCGGGCCTTCGGCGCCTGATCGGCGATCGTCGCACGCAGGATGAGCGACAAACTCCGGTAGCCTCATTCACGCAGGTGAATCCGCTGGTTGCATCCGAGCTTTTCGGGTTCGTAGAGGAAAGGATCATTGCGCGATCGCCGGCGTCTCTGATCGACGCTTATGCGGGTGCAGGCGAGATGGCGTCTCGGATGGCGTTGCGTGGTGTTCGTGTCACTGCCATAGAGCTCGATGCCGATGCCTCGGCGTGGAGCGCATCCAGGCTTCCCGAGGGTTCAGCGGCTGTGTGCGCGAGAGTCGAGGACATCCTCGTGGATGTTCTGCCCGCCGACGTAGTTGTACTGAACCCGCCGCGTGCGGGGGTAGATGAGCGGGTTTGCGCCGCGCTGGAGGCGCAATCCGTACGTCCTCGATCGCTGATCTACGTGAGCTGCAATCCGGCAACGCTTGCGCGGGATCTAACTCGGCTGCCGAGCTACCACATCGACTCGGTCACGGGATTCGACATGTTCCCGCAGACCGCGCACGTCGAAACGGTGTGCGAGCTAGTGCCGGCATAGTGAAATACGTCATCGAGCTCGATGGGGAGCGAAGCGATGTCGAGCTCGATTCGGGCATTGCACGGCTTGGCGACCTGTCGCTTCCTGCATCCATAGCCGAGCTGGAAGGAACGCCGGTGCACCTCGTATCGCTGGCAGATGAGGTTCACCGCGTGGTGGTCAAGAGGGGGCGGGGCCGCGGCTCATATACCATATGGATAGGCGGCTACCGGTTCGTGGTTGAAGCTCTCGATGAGAGGGCGCGCGCCATCCGGGACATCACCGCCGCCGCTCACGTTCCGTCAGGCCCTGCCCCCGTTATTGCACCAATGCCCGGGCTCGTCGTCCGGGTGAGCGTCGAGGTGGGCGACCGTGTCAGTGCCGGCCAGGGCGTTGTCGTAATGGAAGCGATGAAGATGGAGAACGAGCTGCGGTCGGCTGCGGATGGGAAGGTTCGAGCGGTACTAGTCGAAGCGGGGACGGCGGTAGAGAAAGGGGCAACACTGATCGAGTTGGAATGACAATAGGCGGACGACAGACAGCAACACGTCGAGCTTTGAGCGCCGCAAGTCCGTAGGTGTTCCGCGTCGTCGTTGAGTTGACTCAAACTCTCTGGCCGCCTACATTTGTAGGCTGTCTTAAAACCCAAAAAATCAGCTGATTTCGCCTGCGTCCCACCTGCATTCAGGGCGGGTTGGCGGCTCTACGCACAAGCACTCCTTTATGAAGACCTACACCGCAACTCCGCGGGATATCAAACACGACTGGTACGTCGTCGACGCCTCCGGGATGATTCTCGGCAGGCTCGCCGCCGAAGTCGCGAAGATCATCCGCGGAAAGCACAAGCCGATGTACACGCCGCACATGGACACCGGTGACAACGTCATTGTCATCAACGCGTCCAAGGTGCGCGTCACCGGACGCAAATCGGAGCAGAAGCGCTATTTCACGCACACCGGATACATGGGACACGAGCGGTTCACGCCGTTCGCGTCGATGCTCGAGAAGCATCCGGAGCGCGTGATCGAAAAAGCGGTATACGGAATGCTGCCGAAGACGACGCTCGCGCGGCAGAATCTGAGACGGAAGCTGCGGGTATTCGCCGACGCGAATCACACGCACGCTGCTCAGCAGCCGAAAGTGCTCGACCTCAACAGGAAGAAAGAGAAGTAATGGCAGAGAATCAGCAAACACATACCGTCGGACGCCGCAAGGAAGCAGTATGCCGGCTGTATCTGAAGCCGGGCTCGGGGAAATGGCAGGTCAACGGTCGCACGCTTGGCGATTACTTCCCACGATCCGCACACGTTTCAGCCATTCAGCAGCCGTTCACCGCGACTGATACGCTCGGACGCTTCGATATTGTCGCGACGGTGGAAGGTGGGGGGCTGACCGGACAGGCCGGCGCCCTCAGGCTTGCTGTTGCGAGAGCCCTGGTCAAGGTGGACGAAGCACACCGGCGCAAGCTGCGCGACCTCGGTCTCCTGACGCGCGACGCACGAGCCGTCGAGCGGAAGAAGCCCGGCCGTCCAAAAGCACGCAAGAAATTCCAGTTCTCGAAGCGATAGAAAGGAACCAATCACTTAATGACTCAACCGAATCTCGATCAGCTACTCGCAGCCGGAGTTCACTTCGGCCATCAGACCCGCCGCTGGAATCCGAAGATGCGTCGTTTCATCTTCGCCGAGCGAAACGGGATCCACATCATCGATCTCCAGAAGACGCTGCGTCAGCTGGAGATGGCGAAGAAGCTGGCGCGCGATGTCATTATGCGCGGCGAGAGCGTGCTGTTCGTCTGCACCAAGCGGCAGCTCGTGAACATCGTGAAGGAAGAGGCTGAGCGCTGCGGCGCGATGCACGTCACCGAACGGTGGCTTGGCGGTCTGCTCACGAACTTCCAGACGGTGAAGAAGCAGGTTCGTCGGCTGAAGGAGCTGGAAGCAGGGAGCGAGGCAGGCGGTGACTTCGAGAACTACACGAAGAAGGAGCAGCTGATGATGGGGCGTCAGCGCGACAAGCTCTCGAAGAATCTGTCGGGCATCAAGAATCTGACGCGGCTTCCCGGGTTGATGTTCGTCATCGACTCGAAGAAGGAACGGATTGCTGTCAGCGAAGCCAACAAGCTCGGCATTCCGATCATTGCGCTTGTCGATACGAATGCGGATCCGGATCTGATCACCGTTCCGATCGCCGGCAACGATGACGCGATCAAGTCGGTTGAGCTGGTGACGCACGCGATCTCGGATTCGATTGTTGAAGCGCGCCGCGAGGCTCCGATTCGCGAGGAAGTCGAGGAAGCCGAGTCGTACACGTACAGCTCGGATCGCGGTGCGGAGCCGGAAGAGGGTGATCGGCGGCGGAAGCGCCGTCCGCGCCGCCGACGAGCCAAGCCCGAAGCAATCGCGGCCCGGCTCAAGTCGGGCGGTGATACAACTGATGCAGGAGAGTCGGAATCAGCGGGTGATTCCGGTTCGGGTGAAGGCGCTGCGGCTAACGCGGCGTCAGCCGAGAGTTAATTTCCTTCCGCCTGCGGGCGGTACCCGCCGCCGGCAGAAAAGCCGGCGGCGTTTTTTCAACTGAACACATGCGCGCAATGGGCGCGAGAGGATTTGAAGATGTCAACGACGATGTTCACGGCCAAGGATGTACAGACGCTCCGGCAGAAGACCGGCGCGGGAATGATGGAATGCAAGCGGGCGCTCGAGGAGAACAAGGGCGATATGTCGAAGGCGGAGGAGTATCTCCGCGTGAAGGGCATCGCCAAGGCAGAGAAGCGCGCCGGCAAGCAGACGAGCGAGGGAATCATCACCAGCTACATCCACCACAATGGAAAGGTGGGAGTGCTGGTCGAGGTGAACTGCGAGACGGATTTCGTTGCGCGCACCGATGATTTCAAGCAGCTCGCGCGCGAGATCGCGTTGCATATCGCCAGCGCCGCGCCGATTTCAGTCGACCGAGAGGGTGTATCGCCCGACAAGGTCGCCGTCGAGCGTCGCATCGCCGAAGAGCAGGCGAGAGCAAGCGGAAAGCCCGACAACATCGTCCAGCGAATGGTCGAGGGTAAAGTCGAAGCTTTCTACAAGGATGTCTGCCTGATGCAGCAGCCCTGGATCCGCGAGCCGAAGAAGACGATCGGTGATCTGGTGAAGGAGGCGTCGGCGAAGGTCGGCGAGAATATCCAGGTCCGCCGCTTCGTTCGGTTCCAGATGGGAGAGGAGTAAGGAGCGGCGTGGCGCTCGCCTACTCGCGCGTCACTCTCAAGATCTCCGGCGAAGCACTTGCCGGAGGAAAGGGGACCGGCTTCGACTTCGATACGCTCAACCGCCTTGCAGGAGAAATCCGGCAGGTGGTTGAGCTCGGGGCTGGAATAGGGCTCGTGATCGGCGGCGGCAACATCGTCCGCGGCGCGCATTTCTCGAAGCTTGGAATGGATCGCGTCGGCAGCGATTACATGGGAATGCTCGGCACCGTCATCAATGCTCTCGCGGTGCAGGATGTGCTGGAGCGTGCCGGAATGGAAACGCGCGTGATGACGGCCATCAACATGGAGCAGATCGCCGAGCCGTACATAAGGCGGCGTGCGCTGCGCCATTTCGAGAAGGGACGGATAGTCATCTTTGCCGGCGGAACGGGGAATCCGTACTTCTCCACCGATACCGCCGCTGCGCTGAGAGCGATTCAGACCAAATCTCAGGTGATCATCAAGGCGACCAGCGTCGACGGCGTATACTCCGCCGATCCCAAGAAGGTCATCGACGCGACGCTTTTCGAGAGCATCAGCTACCGTGACGTGATGCTCAAGGAGCTCGCCGTGATGGATCAAACGGCAATTGCACTCTGCCGCGAGAACAACCTTCCGGTAATCGTGCTCAACATCAACACACCAGGAGCGATTGCGCGCGCGGTCACGGGCGAGCGGATCGGAACGATCGTTCAATGACAGCGATTCCGCAGATCATCAAGGACTCCCGCGCCGGAATGGAGAAAGCTCTGGACAGCTCGAAACGCGAGCTCGCGTCGATTCGAACGGGAAAGGCCACTGTGAATTTGCTCGACACTGTTCGTGTAGACGCCTACGGTCAGACGATGCCGCTCAATCAGGTAGCAAGCATCTCCGCCCCCGAGCCGCGACTCCTGACGGTCACTCCGTGGGACAAGGGTCTCACGCAGGCAATCGAAAAGGGGCTTCGCGAATCGGACCTGGGACTGAATCCGCAGACGCAAAGCGGCACGATCCGTGTTCCGCTTCCGGCGCTCAACGAAGAGCGTCGGCGAGAGCTGGTGAAAGTCGTTCACAAGCTCGCGGAGGAGGCGAGAATCGGGATCCGTCATGCACGCACGCACGCGCGCGATCAGCTGAAGAAGCTCGACAAGGTCTCGGAAGACGACGTGAAGCACGCGGAGAAGGATCTGCAGAAGCTTCACGATGAGTACATCACCCGAGTGGACGATCTGCTGAAGGGGAAAGAAGCAGAGATCATGGAAGTCTGAGCTCGTGAACGAGCTCACGCGGCGCCTTCTCTTTGCCCTTGTGGGCGCGCCGCTGATGTTGGGGCTCATCTACGCCGGCGGATGGATACTTGCCGGGTCTGCGGCGACTGTTTCAGCCATCGGCGCATGGGAGCTGCTCAGAATGCAGCGCGAGGCCGGAGCCGATCCACTCGAGCCCGCGTCGATCATTATCGCCGCAGCCATTCCGCTGGTCGTTCACGCACATTACCTCGGCGTGTTCGACGTGACAGTCACCGAATGGGCCTTGGTTCTCGTTGTTCTAATCGCGAGCACGATCTGGACGCGCGGCGTATCACAGAAGCCGATGGCCTCCGCTGCGGCCACACTGTTCGCCGCGCTGTATCCGACGCTGATCGCATTCGTTTATGCGCTTCGCTCGCACGAGTACACTGTGGGCGCGGTTGCTGGAACTGCACTTGTCATGTATCCGGTCGCGACCGTGTGGGCGACTGATACCGGCGCATACACAATCGGACGTCTCGTCGGCGGACGAAAGCTCATGCCTTCGATCAGTCCCGGGAAAACCGTCGCCGGCGCAATCGGTGGCGTTTCGGTTGCGCTGATCGTGTCCGTGCTTTACGCGCGATTCGTTCTACCGCCGCTCGCCCAGCTCGGCGTTTCGGTTGCCGGTGCATTAGCGTTCGGTGTGGCAGTGAGCGTTGCAGCACAGACTGGTGATCTCGCGGAGTCTCTTTTCAAGCGTGATGCAGGCGTGAAGGATTCTTCGCGCCTGCTTCCCGGCCACGGTGGGATTCTGGATCGATTCGACGGTCTTTACTTCGCGCTGCCGGTTGCGTACCTGGCGCTGGGCCATCTTCTCTTTCCAGTCCCCGGCCGATGACCAAGGGCGTCGCGATTCTTGGCTCGACCGGGTCTATCGGGACCACCGCGCTTCGCGTAATTGCCCGACACACCGAGCTTTTTTCGGTCGCCGCATTGACGGCCCACAGCAATGCGGCGCTGTTGCGCGAGCAGGTCCGCGAGTTTCGCCCGCCGTATGTGGGGCTGGTCAACTGTGCCGACGAAAAGACTCAGGAGTGGTGCCGCGGAGTCGAATGTCTTGTCGATGCGGCGACGCAGCCCAATGCGGACATCGTTCTCAATGCGATCGTCGGCGCGGCCGGTCTCGATGCGACACTGGCCGCACTCGAAGCGGGCAAGCGGGTCGCACTCGCGAACAAGGAGACGCTCGTTCTAGCCGGAGAGCTGGTCGAAGCTGCCGCGCGGAAGGGAAAGGGAGAAATCGTTCCCGTTGACAGCGAGCACAGTGCGATTCTTCAGTGCATCGCGGGCCGTCCTCAAGCTGACATCAAGCGAGTGATCCTCACCGCGTCAGGCGGTCCGTTTCGGGGGCGCTCGGTTCATGAGCTCGATGCCGTTACGGTAGACGAAGCCCTGCGGCATCCGACATGGCGGATGGGTCGGAAGATCACTATCGACAGTGCGACGCTTGCCAACAAGGCGCTCGAAGTCATCGAAGCGCATTTTCTGTTTGGTCTCCCATACGATGCAATCGAGGTCGTCGTCCATCCACAGAGCATCGTTCATTCGTTTGTCGAGTTCGTCGACGGAAGTGTGATTGCACAGATGAGCGTTCCGTCGATGGAGCTGCCGGTGCTTTACGCGCTGACGCATCCGGACCGCGTCGAAGACGCGGGTGTGACACGCTTCGATCCGGTGGCTCTGTCGCCGATGACATTCGAGCCGGTAGCGCACGATGAGTTTCCGCTGCTCGCGATGGGAATCAACGCAGGCCGCCGTGGCGGCGCAGCTCCTGCCGTGTTCAACGCGGCGAACGAGGAGGCAGTAGCGTTGTTTCTCGATGGACGGATCCGATTCACTCAAATCGCTAATGGAATTCACTCCTCCCTCGAAGAGCTCTCTCTCCTCCCCGCAGCCAGTCGCGACGACCTGCTCGCCGCTGACGCTGCGGCGCGCAAGCATGTGAGGGACATGTTCTGATGCTGGCAGTCCTCGCGCCGCTCATCGTTTTCGGCCTGGTCGTGTTTGTGCACGAGCTCGGACATTTTCTCGTGGCCAAGTTCGTTGGCGTGTACACGCCGCGATTCTCTATCGGCTTCGGACCGCCGCTCTTCAAGAAGCGGTGGGGTGAAACGGAATACATCCTCGCTGCGTTCCCGATCGGCGGATACGTGCGCATGGCCTCGCGCGAGGACGATGCCACGGCCTTTCTCGAGGGCGGCAGCGAAGCATCCGCAACCCGCGTTGCGACAAAGGGCGAGCCTCTCGATCCGAACGCGATGGTGCCGTTCGGCCCCAAACCGATTCCGCCCGAAAGGTGGTTCGAGTCGAAACCGCTTACAGCGCGTCTCGCCATCATGCTTGCGGGTGTCACGATGAACACCGCTCTCGCTCTCATCGTCACGACCGGGGTCTTCACGTATTACGGAACCCCCTACTTGTCGACTCGTGCTGACTCCGTCCTGGTCGGACGCCCGGCTGCGCTGAGCGGCGTGCGAGCGGGTGACAGCGTCATCGCGATCAATGGCACGCCGATGACGGCGTGGGATTCACTCGTAGAGAGAATCAGCGCGTCGGCTGGAGTGCCGGTTACTATCGACGTCGTTCGCGGCAATGCAACTCGGCGCATCACCGTAACGCCAATCGCTGAAACGCTCGCAACTCAGGGGGGTGTGCCGGCGAGAGTTGTTGGACGGATCGGAATCGTTCCTCGGCAAGGATCGCAACCGGTCTCATTCCCTGACGCTGTTGTGAACGGTTGGAAAACGACGTGGGTGATGGCCGGCTCGGTGATCGGTGCTCTCAAGGGGTTAGCGACACGCGAGGTGTCGCCGCGCGAGCTTGGCGGTCCGATCATGATCGCAACTGCGTCCGTTCAGGCGGCGCGAGGCGGATTTCAGAACCTGCTCTTTCTTCTCGCGCTGATCAGCATCAACCTCGCAGTGTTCAATCTTCTGCCGATTCCGATTCTCGACGGTGGACAGATACTGGTGAACGTGCTGGAGGCGGCGAAGGGAAGCGCGTTCAGTACGAGGACAAAGGAATACATCCTTCGGGCAGGGTTGTTCGCGGTGCTCCTTCTTTTCGCGCTCGTCACATACAACGACTTACGAAGATTGTTCGTCTCGATAATTCAGCGATTTGGATAATCGAACAGCTTCGAAAAGGGTCGAACCCTTCCAGCTGTGACTAGATTTCTCTGCCGTGCCTTACTCGGATCTG
Source organism: Gemmatimonadaceae bacterium (assembly GCA_036560025.1). GTDB lineage: Bacteria > Gemmatimonadota > Gemmatimonadetes > Gemmatimonadales > Gemmatimonadaceae > UBA4720. The sequence continues at coordinate 21,023 of DATBRZ010000246.1, forward strand.
CGCGATCGGGTCGCGGAAACTCGTGAGCGGATCGCCGAAGCGGTACAGCGGGGAGGTCACTCGCAAGAGGTAACGATTGTCGCAGTAACCAAGACTCATGGTCCCGAGGCAGTGCAGGCGGCGTGGGATGTGGGAATACGCGACGTCGGCGAAAACCGAGTACAGGAAGCGCTGGCGAAGATGCCGCAGGTTGCGGCGCCCGTTCGCTGGCATCTCATCGGACATCTTCAGCGCAACAAGGTGAAGTCACTCGATCGATTCGAGCTTTTTCATGCATTGGACACGAGCCGCCTCGCCGACGCGGTTGACCGTTTTGCATCCGATCGTGGATCGTCCGTCGATGCGCTGCTCCAGGTGAACCCGTTGGGCGAGCAGACCAAGGGCGGGTTCGATCCTTCCGAAGTAGAGCGGGAAGGAGCGAGACTCGCAGACGTCAAAGGCATTCGCGTGCGCGGAGTGATGACGATGGCCCGCCTCGATGCAGACGAATCCGAGCTCCGTGCAACCTTCGCCGCCGCACGTGGTGCGCGGGACACGCTGTCGCGACTGGGACATCCAGCGACTGAGCTTTCCATGGGAATGTCCGGAGACTTCGAGATCGCCGTCGAAGAAGGCGCGACCCTGGTTCGCCTCGGCACCGTTCTGTTCGGGCCCCGCGAGTAGAATTATATGGGAGCCCATGCATCGGACGTTCTGCCGCCGGCTGAAACGTCGCCGCGATACAGGAAGCTTGCCGCCAATCGTGCCGCGTACGAAATGGAAGCGGAGCTCCTCGATCGCTGGAAATCCGAGAATCTTTTCGAGCGCACCCTCGGAGCTTCCGCTGATCGGCCCGAATACGTGTTCTTCGAGGGGCCACCGACGGCAAACGGAAAGCCGGGAATTCACCACGTTTTCTCTCGAACGATCAAGGATTTGTTCTGCCGGCACCGAGCCATGCGCGGCTTTCACGTCACTCGCCGAGCGGGCTGGGACACTCATGGGCTTCCAGTGGAGATCGAAGTCGAAAAGGCGCTCGGAATCAGCGGCAAGCAGCAGATCGAGGAGATCGGCGTCGAGAAGTTCAATCGTCTCTGCAAGGAAAGCGTCTGGAAGTACAAGGAAGAATGGGAGCGGCTGAGCGAGCGGATCGGTTACTGGCTCACCTACGACGACGCCTACATCACCTACACCAACGAGTACATCGAGAGCGTTTGGTGGGCGCTCGCAACTCTCTACGAGCGTGATCTGCTGTATCGAGGTCACAAGATTCTGCCGTACTGTCCGCGCTGCGGAACGGCGTTATCGAGTCACGAGGTTGCGCAGGGATATCGCGATGTAAGAGATCCAAGCGTCTACATCGCATTGGATCTCCTGCCGACAGCCGAAAAACCCACAACCGAGCGCCGACGTATCCTCGTGTGGACGACCACACCGTGGACTCTCGTTTCCAACGTTGCGCTCGCCGTACATCCTGAGCTGGAATACGTCGAGCTGCGACGCCGCAACGATGCATCTGCGGGAACGGTGATTCTCGCCGAGGCCCGCGTCGAAGCTGTGCTAGGTGCCGATTATGAGCAGCGCTGGAAACGCGTCGGGACAATGTCCGGTGTCGAGCTCGCAGGAATGCGCTACCGCCGGCCGCTCGACTGGGTGCCGCTGGAGCAAGGTGATTCCGAGCTGATCGTCGCGGAGAATTTCGTCTCTGCCGAAGACGGCACGGGAGTCGTTCACATGGCGCCGGCGTTCGGCGCTGACGATTACGCCGCCGCGCAACGGAACGACCTCGCGTTCGCACAGCCGGTGAATCAGCGCGGCGAGTTTCCCGCCGAGATTCCGGTTGTGGGCGGAATGTTCGTGAAAGCCGCGGATGAGAGGATCATAGAGGAGCTCAAGACGCGCGGACTGCTTTGGAAAGCGTCGACAATCGAGCATTCATATCCGCACTGCTGGCGCTGCGACACTCCGCTCCTGTATTACGCCCGCACATCGTGGTTCGTGCGCACCACCGCATTCCGCGATGCCATGCTCACGCGGAATGCCCGTGTCGACTGGCATTCCCCGGAAATGGGGGAGGGCAGATTCGGCGAATGGCTCGCGAACAATATCGATTGGGCAATCTCGCGCGATCGTTACTGGGGAACGCCGCTGCCGCTGTGGATTTGCGACGTTGATGCGACGCACGTGGAAGCGGTGAGCAGCTTCGCGCGACTTACCGAGCGCGCGCGGCGAAAGCTCGGGACTGATTTCGATCCGCATAAGCCATTCATCGATGGCTACGAGTGGCCGTGCGCGACCTGCGACGGTACAATGCGGCGCGTTCCAGAGGTGATCGACACCTGGTTCGATTCGGGCTCAATGCCGTTCGCGCAGTGGCATTTCCCGTTCGAGAACGACAAAACATTTACCGTGCACTATCCGGCGGACTTCATCGCTGAAGGCGTTGACCAGACGCGTGGCTGGTTCTACTCGCTGCTTGCGATCGCGACCGGACTCGACGATGCGCTGCCGCGGAACACGCTCAGTCATCGCGGTGAGCTCCAGGACTCAGTCGATACAGCGCCCTACCGCGCTGTCGTCGTGAACGACCTCGTTCTCGATGCCGAGGGAATCAAGATGTCGAAGAGTCGCGGCAACGTCGTTGATCCGTGGGAGGTGCTGCCGCGGCACGGCGCCGATGCAGTGCGACTCTTCCTCATCGCGTCGAGCCAGGTGTGGATGCCGCGGCGGTTCGACGAGAGCGCAATCAGACAGACCACCGCCCAGTTCCTGCTCACGTTCAAGAATGTCTACAGCGGAATCTTCGCTGAATATGCGAACTTCGGATGGGAGCCTTCGGAGCGCGATCCTAAAGCGGAAGCCAGGCCGCCGATCGATCGCTGGATCCTCTCGCGTCTGGCTGTCGTGGAGCGTGAAACGGATTCGCTCCTCGAGCGATACGAGCCGACACTCGCTGTGCGAGTTGTCATGGATTTCCTCGTCGACGACGTATCCAACTGGTATGTGCGTCTTACACGGCCACGCTTCTATGATGTCGACAGCGACGACAATCGCGCCGCATTTGCGACGCTCCATGAAGTGCTGGCCGTCACTTGTCGCCTGCTGGCGCCCTTCGCGCCATTCATCACCGATTGGATTCACAGCGAGCTGACCGGCGAATCGGTTCATCTAGCGCCGTACACCAGACCCGACATGGCCGATCGCGACCCGTTGCTCGAGCGCGCGATGGAGCACATCCGCGTGTTGTCCACGCTGGGCCGGGCGGCACGCGAAGAGGCCGGTATCAAAGTCAGGCAGCCATTGTCGAAAATGGTATGCGTAATTCCCGATGCCGTCGCTATTGAGCAGGCGAGCGCACGGTTAGGAGGAACCAGCGACATCAGGTCACTGGTTCCGCTGCTCGAAGAGGAGCTGAACGTGCGGAACGTGAGCTTCCTCGGCTCGGCCGACGAGCTCGTGACACTCGAAGCGAAGCCGAATTTCAGA
>DATBRZ010000247.1:0-2224 GCA_036560025.1 Gemmatimonadaceae bacterium
AACCTTGGCTGCGGCCCGGATGTCGTCGAGCGAGACAATTTTTCTCTCGACCGCGGTAGCTGTCATTTCACCTCAGTGCAATTCGGATTGCAGCGGAAACCGACGCGAATCGCCAGCTCGTGCTGGTCGCTCCCTCGCTGCCGAGTCGCGAGTCATAGCTGTCGAAATCGATGCGCAGTTGGCTTCCGGGGTTCGCCAGCGGAACCGTGAGCAGCGCATAGAGGCGAAACGCGGGCTTCCACTTTCCAACCGTCTCCATGAAAGCTGCCTGTCGTTGCATTCCAACTCCGCCATCCAGCGCCAGCACGGTCCCGCGCTCGCTCTCGAATTCCGCATACGATCCCGCTTCAGCCAATTCTGCAAGGCGAGGCGCGAAATATCCACTGGTGGTGCTGTGGCTGAACGCGAGCCGCTGGAAGACAGTCGACAGCTCGACCGAGCTGGTCGCCGAATACGCGACGCCTCCGAGCAAAGCTGTACGATTGTTGGTTTCATCCACCGCGTCGTAGCGCGCAGCGCGAGCCCCGGTGCGGGCACGCAGCCTCGAAGTGACCGGAATGTCGGCGCGAGCGGACACCTCGCTTCGCGTTACTCGATTGATGAGGAGAAGCGTGTTCGCATCGAGCGCAGTCCTCGATACTCGAAGATCAGCGAGCCCGAGTCCGCCCGGCTGTCGCCATCGAGCCCGCGCACTTCCGACGAGGTAGGTGACATCTCGAAGCGGATTCGGGTTGACGATCGTACCCGGCGGAGGCTGTGCGATGCTCGATGTGTCACCGCCTGTCCCGGTTCCTCTACCTCGCCCGCGACCATTTCCGCCGGGAACCATGGCCTTCAGCAGTTCGGCTGATAGAGGCAGCTGCATGTGATCCGCAGCGATCGAGATCGTTGACGCTTCAACGGGATGCACTGCTCCGACAGACGCTTCGAGCTGCCACGCCGCCGCCGGCCTCGCAGTAACTGCGGCACCGCCGTCGGTGATGGTTACGTCGCTGTAGCCGGTTGAGCGTTTCCGTCCGCCGTAGAGCTCGGCCCGTACGCCGTCGGCGATTGTGGCGCTCACTGTAGCAACCGCTCGAAATGATCGATTCTGATCCGAATCCGTACTGCCGAACGTTCCCATTCCGACAGTCGGCGCCGAAGATGAGCGGACAGCTTTTAATCGCTCGACGACTGCATCCTTGTCCCCCGCCACCATTGATCTCTCGTAAGCCGCGGCGGCCGATCTTAGCTGACCCGCGCGGCGGCGCTGATCACCGAGAAGTCTCAGCGCTTCGGCATCATCCGTGTGACCGGCCGTCCATTTCGCCAGAGCGGCGATCGCTTCGTCGGTGTGCCCTGCGCGGATGAGTATTTTCGCGCGTCCGACGACTGCATCGCGTTCCGCCGGAGCGATCGCAAGAGCTCGATCGTACTCGGCAATCGCGTCACGGTGTTTCCCTTTTCTCGAGAGCACTTCTCCCAGGGCCATGTGCCCCCACGCATCACCGGGCTCGATTTTCACATAGCGCCTCAAGTATTCCTCTGCGCGGTGAGAATCGCTGCGCGACAGCTGGGCGAGCCGATACAACGCGCGTCCGTTCTCGGAATTGTCGGCAAGAACCTTCTCGTATTCGCGGCGTGCCGTTGCGCTGTCTTCGTCCGCGTATGCGGATTCCGCTGCGGCGAGATGTCCGACGGTGTCGGTCTTCACTGAATCCTGCGCGAGGACGCGGGGAGCGAAAAGAAGAATGAGAGATCCTGCCGCTCCTGCCGCTACCTGCCGCCGCCACGATACGTGTGGCCTTACAACGAGGCGCGCGACCTGAACCGAAGCCAATGCGGTCGTGAGCGTCACGAGAGAGAGATAGAGCGCACCGATTCCAAGAACGTTCGGCACTCCCTTCGTTGCCACCGCCGGACCCAACGTTCCGAGTGACTCCGGATGAGAGACGATGACAACGCCGATCAGCCAGCCTGTGGTCCACAGCGCAATAATGATCGTCACTGCCATTCCGAACTGACGCGTGGCGACGCGCGTAGCACTCGACTTCCGCTCTTCGGAAGCAGGCGCACCGCGCATTCGACGCAGCAGCAAATGAACAGGCATCCAGAGTGCGCTCGCGAGATAGAAAAGACCTCCGATTCCCGAGCCGGGCAGTCCGACCGTCATCTCAATGCCCCTTCTCGTACTTGTGGAACTCGCGATTCATCACCAGCTCGGACCACACTGCTCCGATAAAGA
>DATBRZ010000248.1:0-11675 GCA_036560025.1 Gemmatimonadaceae bacterium
CGGGTGCTGCGGGAGCGCTACTCGCGAGCGCTCGAACTGTTCAGGGTGGGCTGACGGCTGGAGGGAACGGGGTCCTAATGAGATGCACTATGGAAGTTTTTCCATTTGGTAGTCGCGCTCTTTGCGCTGACAATCCCGTTATGGAAAAACTTCCATTAGCATCTCATTAGGACCCCGTTCCCTCCAGCCGTCAGCCCACCCTGAACAGTTCGAGCGCTCGCGAGTAGCGCTCCCGCAGCACCCGGCGAATCCCTTCGCTCTGTCGGGCGCTCAACTCGGGATCAGCGGTGAGGAGCTTTTCCGCGGCCGCGCGCGCTTTGAGATTCAGCTCCTCGTCTCGAACAGGGTCGGCGACTCTGAACAGCGCGACGCCGCTCTGCTCTTCACCAAACAGGTTCCCCATTCCACGAATCCGAAGATCGGCCCGAGCGATCTCGAATCCATCATCAGTGCCGGCGAAGATTCGGAGCCGCTCCGCTGAGTCGGGCCCGAAATTCCCAAGGAGAATGCAGTAGGATGCTTCGGCTCCTCTGCCAACGCGTCCGCGCAGCTGGTGCAGCTGCGAGAGGCCAAATCGCTCCGGATGCTCTATCAACATCACCGTCGCATTTGCGACGTCGATGCCGACCTCGATAACCGTCGTCGCTACCAGCATGTCGATCTCCCCGTCGCGGAAGGCACGCATCGTTCGATCGCGCTCCTGGGCGGGAATCCGTCCGTGAATCAGCGCCATCCGCTTGCCGGCGAAGACGCTGGACGAGAGCTGATCGAACATCGTCGTCGCCGCTTTGAGGTCGATTTTTTCTGATTCCTCGATCACCGGATACACGATGTACGCCTGCCGACCTTCATCAGTCTCGGCACGGACAAATTCGAGAACGCGATCACGCGTCTTCTCTCCGCGAATGACTGTGGTTACCGGTTGGCGGCCGGCGGGACGCTCGTAGAGTGTGCTGACATCCAGATCTCCGTAGAACGTGAGCGCGAGCGATCGCGGTATTGGAGTGGCACTCATCAGCAGGACGTCGGGTGATTGACCCTTGGCCGCCATTGCGGCGCGATGCTCCACGCCGAACCGATGCTGCTCATCGATCGCGACAAACCCGAGCTTTCCAAAGCGAGTTCCTTCCTGAAAAAGCGCGTGCGTTCCGATGGCTAGTGCGGGGGATTCCGCGGAGAGAATGCTCGCAGCTGCGGATCGTTCCCGCGAAGACTGACTCCCTGTCAACAGAACCGGCGAGATGTCCAGAGGCTCGAGCAATCGCGAAATCGTGCGGTGATGCTGTTCAGCCAGGAGCTCCGTCGGTGCCAGCAGCGCTGCCTGATATCCGTTCTCCATTGCGAGCAGTGCGGCAAACAGCGACACGATTGTCTTTCCACTGCCGACGTCTCCCTGAAGCAGGCGATGCATCCGCCTGTCGCCACACATGTCGGCGAAGATCTCGCGAAGCGCGGCGTTCTGTGCCCCGGTGAGCTTGTACGGGAGATTTACTTTCAGCGCCGACGTGAGCTGCCGCTTATTCCTGAATTGAATTCCGCTACGCTTTTCGCGAGCAATCGCGTTTGCCCGACGATGAAGAATGTGAATGAACAACAGCTCCTCGAACGCGAGTCGGGCGCGGCCGCGCATTGCTTCAGCGATCGACTTCGGCCGATGAACCATCGCCAGCGCATCGGGCAACTTCGGCAGATTTGCCTCACGAAGGATCGTCGATGGCAGATACTCACGAACCATCCCAAGCAGTCGTTCCAGATGCTGGTCGATTATTCCGCGGATGACCTTGAACGACAAACCTTCCGTAGCGGGATAGACTGACAGGACACGTCCCTCGGAAAGCGCGTCGGCATCGGCGCCAAGGTTCACGTGTTCGCGCGGCTGCAGCTGGCGCCCGTGATAGAAGCGGACAGTGCCGGTAAGAAGCAGCGTATCGTCTTTTGCGATCGTCCGATCAAGGAACGGCTGACCAGGCCACGATGCTTCGATGAACCCGCTCGAATCCCGCACCACTGCCTGAAAGATCCTTAAGCCTTTCCGCGTCGGGATGACGCCCTTCGATACGACTTGGCCGACGATGGTCGCATCCATTCCAGGCGTGAGCGATGCGATGGGGCGGATCGTCGTGGCGTCCTCGTATCGGTGGGGTATGTGCAGAAGCAGGTCGCGCGCAGTGACGATTCCCAGTCGCCGCAGGGCTTCGGCGCGTGCGGGGCCGACACCCTTGAGATAGGTGACGGGCATGTCCAGGTACATCTTGCCGGAGGCGATTGCGCGAAGTCCGTCTTCGCTCAAGTGCTAGCCCTCGACGAGCTCGCTTGCGAACGCGACGGCGTTGAAGGGCTCGAGATCGGCGATCGTCTCACCGATTCCGATGAATTTCACCGGAACGCGCAGCGCCTCGCGAACAGCCACCACGATTCCTCCGCGAGCCGTTCCGTCGAGCTTGGTCATCACGATGCCGGTGATCGGGACTGCGTCAGCGAATGTGCGCGCTTGCGCTACCGCGTTCTGGCCGATGGTTGCGTCGAGAACGAGCAGCGTCTCGTGCGGAGCGCCGGGGATTCGCTTGGCGATGACGCGGTGAATCTTGCGCAGCTCCTCCATTAAGTCCGAGCTCGTATGGAGCCTTCCGGCAGTGTCGATGATGACGATGTCGCTGCCACGCGTGACGGCGGCATCGATAGCGTCGAAGGCAACAGCGGCGGGATCGCTTCCCGGACGCGCCGCTACGAGCTCAGCGCCCCCTCTTTCCGCCCATGTGCGAAGCTGATCTATCGCGCCCGCCCGAAACGTATCAGAAGCGCCCACCAGTGCGCGTTTTCCCCGCGCCTGCATCAGCGCGCACAGCTTGCCGATGAACGTCGTCTTGCCAGCGCCGTTGACCCCGATCACCAGCACAACCGTGGGCTTATCGGCCGCGAAGTGAAGCGCGTTGTTGTCGGTGTCCGCGCCGAGCGCCCGCGCTACTCCTTCCTCCAGCGCGGAGCGAAACTCCGAATCCGTGCGCACTTCTCCGCGCTTCGCCTGTCGCTCCACGTCTTCGACCAGACGCATGCTCGTCGCGACGCCAAAGTCCGCCTCGATCAAAACTTCTTCCAGCTTCTCCATGGACCCCTGTACCGCGCCACCGCGTGCAAGCATGGTGACATCGGCCATCGCGAGATCCTTAAGGCGGTGCCACAGCGAGCGTGGTTGAACGTCCCCCTGGCGCTTGAGAATCCGAGGCATTGTGAGAGAAAGTAACGGGTTACGGGGTACGGGTTACGGGTCCCCGTTACTCGTAACCCGCACCGCGTAGCCGCTTAGTTGCTGTCGCTCGGTGCTATAGGTAGGCCGATCGTCGCGAGCGTTCGCGTGCGGAGCATCTGGAACAGCTGTCGGTCAGACGACGGAATCGGTTGGCCGCCCTTCATGTTGAGGGCGATACGCGGATCACGCTGCACGCCGCCAACGAGTACCTCGAAATGCAGATGGGGACCGGTCGCGAGGCCGGTCATTCCGACGTAGCCGATCGTTGAGCCGATTCCGACGTGTGTTCCCCGCCTGATGCCGCGGGCGAAACCGCGTAGATGCCCATAACGACTGACAAAGCCGTTGCGATGGCGAATGTCGATCACGTTGCCGTAGCCGCCTTTTCGTCCGGCGAAAATCACGACGCCGTCGCCGATCGTACGAACAGGAGTGCCCATTGCCGCCGCGTAATCGGTGCCCTTGTGCCTGCGCCAGATGCCGAGAACCGGATGCCGCCGTCCGCCGAACACGCTCGAGATACGACGGAACGCGACAGGCGCGCGGAGGAACGCGGCTTTTAGGGATTTGCCACCAGCATCGAAGTACTCTCCTGAGTTGTGAGGGCTCTCGAAAAGAATTGCTTCGATGTCGTTGCCGGAGAGCGCGAGCCGAGCTCCCAGAATCTTGTTGATGAGAATCGCTCCGTTCGGTTTCTGCAGGCGCTCGACGAGAATATGGAACTTGTCGCCCTCCTGCAGATCCTTGCTCATGTCGACGCGATACTCGTAGATGTCTGCCAGCGAGAACGCGAGCTCTGCACGCGCCGATTTCGGCAGTCGCGCGTCAGCCGCGCTCGCAAGCGAGCTGAACAGACTCGAGTGGATCACACCGCTCACGGTCAGTGTGTCGATCTTCGAAGTCGTCGATGCCTCGACGACAACAGGCTCGACAGTGATTGGCTCTTCCCGCACGAAAGTCGGATGCAGAAAACGCTGCGGAACCGAGCCAACAGTCTCCGCGAGCGCCGCCGGCGCAGACGCAAGCGCGGCGATCGGAGCTGTCGCTTCGTCGGCAATCCCCCTAAGAACAGAAGCCCCCGGAGCGGGGGCAAGTGGGGGTGTCATACGCATCGCAAGCCAAGCGATGGCTCCTACCACCGAGTAGGTGAGGAGCCGGGCACTCCGGACCGTCAATCCATCTGCCTCCGAATAAAGGTCGGAATCTCCATGTCGCTGAGATCCTGGCCCTCGCTGTCCGTCCTTTCCAAGGACGAAGGAGCATTCAGAGGAGTCACTTTCCGCGGGCCCTCGCTGGCGGGAACGGCTCGCGGGTGCGTGATCGGACGCACGGGAAGCTGAATTACGGGTGTCCCACGCGCGGGCGTTGGCGCGCGAACGGGGGCAGTTACTACGGGAGTCGGCATGGAAACCGACATTGCCGGGCTCTTGTCGAAGCCGGTTGCGATTACTGTCACTCTGCACTCGCCCTGCATCGCCTTCTCGTTAACGGTGCCGAAGATGATTTCGGCATCGTCGCCGACGGCATCCTTCACGATCTCTACGATCTGGTGCACGTCACCGAGAGTGAGATCGTCGCCTCCGGTGATGTTGACGAGCACGCCGGTTGCGCCGGAGACCGAGACGTTGTCGAGAAGCGGACTCGCAATCGCCTGCTGCGCCGCATCGGTTGCGCGATTCTCACCACGGCCGATGCCGGTGCCCATGAGCGCAGATCCGCCTTCCTGCATCACGGTTCTCACGTCCGCGAAATCGACATTCACGAGACCGGTCACCGTGATCAGAGTCGAAATGCCCTGAGTAGCGTGCAGTAACACTTCGTCTGCCTTCTTCAGGGCTTCGTGGAAGGGAATGCCCTTCCCGACTACCGCGAGCAGCCGCTCGTTGGGAACCACGATCATCGTGTCGACGTGTTTCCGCATCTCGGCAATTCCGAGCTCGGCCTGCCGCAACCGCTTGCGTCCCTCGAACAGGAAGGGTCTCGTCACAATGCCCACGGTCAGCGCACCGGCTTCACGCGCGAGCTCGCAGACCGTGGGCGCTGCTCCAGTGCCGGTGCCGCCGCCCATGCCGCAAGTCACGAACACGAGGTCGGCGTTGGTCAGGACCCTGGCTACTTCATCGCGGTTTTCTTCGATCGCCTGCTTTCCGATCTCCGGGCGAGCACCGGCGCCAAGTCCGCGCGTGAGCTTTTTTCCGATCTGGATCTTCAGGTCGGACCTGGAATTCAGGAGTGCCTGCGCGTCGGTGTTGACGGAGATGAACTCGACCCCCGACAGCCGCTCCTCGATCATCCGGTTGACGGCATTTCCACCTCCGCCACCGACACCGACAACCTTCATCCGAGCGTTCTGCGCGGTGTTGTCTTCGAACTCGAAATTCATCTGGTGCGGGCTCCGGGAGGTGCTAGGGGTGGTTAAGCGACCGGCCAATATATAGGCGTTTGCAATAGCCAACCAATAGAAAAATCCGTGTGCTGGAGTTTCCCACAATTGCAGGAAGGCGAGCAGTTTTTTGATATTCGCAGTCGCGGAAGGCGGGAACTGATAATTGCGTACTGCGTCAGACAGACTGCGTTAGTAAGTCTCGGTTAGAAGAAATCCTGGAGCCATGTTTTCACGCGACTCGCAAAGCGATCCATGCCGGGTGATGAGAGTGCACGCTTTCGTCCAGCGGCTGATGCTCCGCTCAAGGCAACGCGATTGGCGCCGTAAAGCGCGAGCCCGACCACAGTCGAAAATCTCGGCGCATCCACCGAGTCGCTGAGGCCGCCGACGTGTTCGACGGGAGTGCCGATTCTCACGCCGGTCCCGAAGACGTCTGTCGCTAGCGCGGCGACGCCTTCCATTGCCGCCGCGCCGCCGGTGATGACGACGCCGCCCGCTAATCGACTCGCATAGCCGGCGCGCTCGATCTCTGTTTGCACAAGCGAAAAGATTTCGTCGATTCGCTGGTGGATTATGTGAGAAAGAACTTCGCGTGAAACGTGTCGCTCGCCCTGAGCAGCAGTGCCCGGTAGCTCGATGATCTCTTCCGGATCGACCATCGGCTCGTATGCGCTGCCGAATCTCTCCTTGAGTCGCTCAGCGTCGGACTGCGTCACACCAATTCCCTGCACGATGTCATTCGTCACGGCGCTGCCGCCGAATCCTATCGTTGCGAGATGCCGGATCTTTCCCTCGTGAAACAGAGCGACATCCGTCCCGCCGGCTCCCATCTCGACAAGAGCGACGCCTAGCTCTTTCTCGTCCTCCGTGAGAACTGCCAGTGCGCTGGCGAGAGGCTCGAGAACAAGCTCCTTCACGCGATATCCTGCGCGCTCCACTGACTTTCGCAGGTTCATCGCCGGCGAGCTGCCGATCGTCACCAGATACATCTCGGTCTCGAGCCGCGTGCCGATCATGCCGATCGCATCGCGGATACCCTGGTTCTTGTCGACAGTGTACTCCTGGGGGATTGCGTGCAGCAGCTCCCGATCCTGCGGAATCGGCTGGGCACGCGCCACCTCGTTAGCGCGACTTACATCGCTCTTGGAGATTTCGTCGCCGTTGACCGCTACGATTCCCTTGCTGATCATCGCGCGGACGTGCTCACCGGCGATACCCGCGTAGATCGTATCGATCTTCACGCCCGCCATGCGCTCCGCGTCTTCCACCGCCTTCTTGATGGAGCGCGTTGTCTCCTCGATGTCGGAAACAATTCCGCGGCGGAGCCCCGTCGTGCGCGCCTGGCCGACGCCCAGGACCTTGATCGTCGGCTGACGGCTGATGTCGCCGACAGCTTCGGCGATGACGACTGTGGTTTTCGCCGACCCTATGTCGAGACCGGCGACGACGCGCTCCTGGATCATTGCAGCCTTGCGATCACCTGATCGCGATAACGTAAATCGAGCTCGGACACACGGGCAGCGCGTCTTCGCAGATCGAATTCCACCGGAAAGATATCGGCAAGTCGCGCCACTGAAACCCCCAGCGGAATGCGCACGCGCAGCATTTCTTCCGCAGGCTGCGCTGGTGACGCAGCAGAATCAGGAATCACGGTCGTGGAATCGACTGCGAGTGAATCTGTTGTCGAGACAGCCGCCGCCGGCGCCGACAGCGGCTCGCCACGGCCGCGTAGCAGCAGCACCGCTTCTTCCTTTCCACTGAGCGAGACTTCGCTCAAGCGCCGATAGACCATTCCCTGCTCCGACCTCACGTGTCCGAGAAGTCGAAGAACCCTGGCGTCGCGCTGCCGCAAAACAGGGATGTCCAGATCGTGCGCGGCAAGATCGATCGGTAGCGCCCGACCCATTGTGTCGACCGCTTCGAGTCCTGCTGCTCCCTGCACGAATGCAACGGGAAGATTCTCGCTGATGGTGACGACGAGCGTGCCGGGAAGCTTCCGCCGTATCGATGCAGCCGAAACCTGTGGGAGCGACAGAACACGCTCGAGCAGTGGCCCCGTATCGTCCCACACCGACCGAAGTGTATCGATCGCCAGAATCTCGACGACCCGCTGCGCGTCGAGATACCTGACGCCATCGACCTGCACCGAGCGCACGTGGAAATATTCCATCTTCGACGCAACCCGTCGCGCCAGCCATGAGGCAGGAGCGAGCAGGAGGATAAGCACGACGGCTGCGACGAACTTGCGACCGCGTCCTCTCGGCGCGTCATCGATCGGTTCGACGCCCGTCACATTTTTCCCTTTTCGAGCAACGAGACGAGCTCCGGAGCTGAACGAGTGATATCGCCGGCGCCGAGCATAAGAATCACGTCGCCCGCTCTCGCGGATGCGGCCAGCGCGCTTGCGAGCTCCGTGCGCGGCCCTTCCCACACGGGTGGCGCACCCAGATCGCGCATACGACTCGCTATCATCGCTGATGTGACGCCCTCGATCGGTTGCTCACGCGCCGGATAGATGTCGCAGAGGTAAACAGCATCGGCCGCGCTCAGCGCCGACGCGAACTCCCGATGAAAATCACGCGTGCGGGTATAGAGGTGCGGCTGGAACGCGGCGATCAAACGCCGGTCTTCGTAGGCTGCGCGAGCAGCGGCGATTGTAGCGACAATCTCGGTAGGGTGATGCGCGTAGTCATCGATTATCGTCATCCCTGCCAGCTCACCGATGAGCTGGAATCGTCGCTCCACCCCGGCAAAGGACTCGAGGCCAAGTCGCATCTCGCCGAGCGTTGCACCGGCCGCGAGGCCCGCACCGATTGCTGCCAATGCGTTGCGGACATTGTGCACTCCCGGAACGCTCAGCGTAATCTCTCCGAGATGCTGGCCGTCGTATTCGACCTGAAACGAATTCCCGCCCTTTCCGGCTTTGAAAGAAGTTGCAACAAGCCGCGCCGTAGAAGCATCGGTGCCGTAGCCGATCACTTCTGCGCCACGGGGAGTGGGCAGCGTTCGAGCTTCCACGTCATCCAAGCAAACGACCACCGTTCGCGCCTGCCGCGCGAACTTTGTGAACGCTTCCCGGATCTCACCAATGCCACCGGGATAGATATCGAGATGATCGGCCTCCACGTTCGTCACGACCGCGATCGTTGGTGTCAGCGCGTGAAACGACCGATCGTATTCGTCGGCTTCGACCACGAAGAGATTGTCGTTTCCCGCACGCAGGTTCCCGCCCCACGCGCCGACTCTGCCCCCCGCGATACCAGTCGGCTCACGGCCGGCGGCAGCCAATGCTTCGGTCGCCATCACGGTCGTTGTCGTTTTGCCGTGAGTGCCGGCGATTGCGATTAGAACGCCGCCGGAAACCTCTCTGCCGAGGGCTTCGGCTCGTCGAGTGACTGTGATGCCGAGCTCGCGTGCTCGTTTCAGCTCAGCATGATCGGCGGGAACTGCCGACGTGACGATGACCTCATCCATTCCTTCAACGTGTGATGGGTCGTGGGCGTGCAGGACGCTGATGCCGAGGCGCTCTAGATCCGGCACCGAGCCCGGAGCGGAATCGCAGCCCGTCACGACCGCTCCGCGCCGAGCGAGAAGCTCTGCAAGCGCGCTCATTCCGGCGCCGGCAATTCCCATCATGTGAATCCGTCGGCCCATATCAGACGAGCCCTGGCTCATGCGGGAATCTGCTTGATGTTGATCATCTCAAGTATCCTGCTTGCAATAGTTTGAGCAGCGGCAGGTCGTGCTCTTTGTAGGGCCATGCGCGCGCGCTCGGCGAGCAGCGATGGATCGCTGACGAGACGACTAACGGCTTCTCCCAGCGAGGCAGGAGTGAGGTCTTTTTGGGCAATCATCTCGGCCGCACCCGCAGCGGCAAGCGCTCGGGCATTTGCGGTTTGATGGTCTGCGGCGGCCGTCGGAAGCGGTACCACAATCGGCGGAATTCCCCACGCGCAAAGCTCTGCAGTCGCCATCGCCCCACCCCGCGTGATCGCGAAATCCGCGGCGGCGTACGCTTCAGCAATCGGCGCCAGAAACGGCCGAATTCGAACCTTGTCTGACTCGAGCGACTTGTAGTCGTCATACGTGCGCTCGCCCGTCGCCCAAATGATCCTGAGGCCTTCCGGCAGCGGTTTGGAGATCCACTGTGCGACTACCTGGTTGATTGCCTTTGATCCCTGACTACCACCGTATACGAGCATCACCGGACCTGCCTCCTCCGGGAATCCCCACGCGCGTTTGGCTGGCCCGCGCGGCGGACGGGGATTTGGCGGCGGCTCGATGGGATTCCCTGAATCGAAAACCTCTGTCGCGCGTCCGGGCGACAGGTGCTCGGCAGCCTCAGGAAAGCCAATGTGAACCTGGCGCGCAAACCGACTGAAGAATCGAGTCGTAAGACCGGGATAGCTGTTCTGCTCCTGGATCGCGAAGGGGATCTTATGAACGGTAGCGTAGGCAAGCGCGATTCCCGACGCGTAACCGCCGGTGCCAACCAAACAGGCTGGTGACAACTCGCGAATGATCTGCGAAATGCGTCGCCACGAGCTCCCCGCGCCGCGAAGCGTCAGCGCATTCAGCCACGGCCGCGACCGATAGAACGGATGCAGGTCGAGCAGCTCGTACTCGAATTCGGTAGCGGGTAGTACGCTGCGCTCGACTCCTCTCAGGGCGCCAATGAAGTAGGGAACGGCGTCCGGTGAGCTGCGGCGCAGCGCACGGGCGATTGCGAAACCGGGAAAGAGATGCCCACCCGTCCCGCCGCCGGCGAAGATGATTCGCACTTACGCGCCGCTGAGGACGAAGGAAGGATCGGTTGCATTGGCGCCGAACACCTTCTCTCTCGTGCTGCCGATGTTCACGAGAATACCCGTCATGAGGAGACTGAGAACGAGGTTCGATCTACCATATGATATGAATGGAAGCGTCAGGCCCGTCGTCGGCAGCAAGCCGATCGCCACACCGACATGCAGGAACGCCGTGATCACCAGCGTGGCTGTGATCCCTACCGCGGTCAGTTGAAGGAACGGCGACCGCGCATTGCGTGCGATGCGAAATCCAAGAAATGCGAAAAGGGAAAAGGCGAGGACGATAGCTGCGAGTCCCAGGAATCCCCACTCCTCCCCGATCGTGCCCGCGATGAAGTCATCGTACGGCAGCGGAAGAAAACCGTATTGCTGCCGGCCGTTGCCGAAGCCGACACCGAACAGCTGGCCTGAGCCCACTGCGATAAGGGATTGGTTCAACTGATAGCTCACGTGCTGCGGTGCCGCTCCGGGGTCGAAGAAGGCAGACATCCTGAGCAGCGCGTAATTGAGCCGTTGGAATTGATCCCACAGGAGCGGCACGCCGATCATTCCGAGCACAACGAAATGTCCGATGCGGACACCGCCGGCGAAGAGGATGATCCCCATAATGAGCGTGTACATCATTGCCACTGAGAGATCAGGCTCGAGGGCAACCAGGACGTCGAGAATTCCGACGATTACGAGGAACGGAAGCAGACCCTTCGTCAGCCGCCGCAGGCCTTCGCCCTTCTTCACCACCAGCATCGAAGTCCACACGATCACCGCGATCTTTCCGAGCTCCGACGGCTGAAGTGATGCGCCGACAAGAAAGCGTCTCGAGCCATTGATTCGCGGCGCAATTCCCTCCGTGAACGGAAGGATCACTACTAGGAGAAGGACGATCGACAGGAGCATCGCCGGCCACGCCCACCTGCTCCAGCTCTCGGCGTCGACCTTGGCGAAGATCGCAAACACCAGCAGGCCGATAAGAACTCCGGCGAGCTGCTTGAGAAAAAACGCGGCCGGCCCGAGGCCAGATTGTTGAGCGATTATCGAGCTGGCGCTGTACACCGTCGCCAATCCGAATGCAACGAGGGCGAGCGTGATCAGCACAATGAGCCGCGCCTCGGTTCCAATGTTCCAGCGGTACCTGAAGTCCGCAGTTGCTTCCGTCATTTCAACCCCTTTGCCAGCTCGCGAAAACGTCTTCCCCGCTCCTCGTAGTTGTTGAACATGTCGTAGCTGGAACAGGCGGGAG
>DATBRZ010000249.1:0-8026 GCA_036560025.1 Gemmatimonadaceae bacterium
GAGAATACGACTGAGAAGTGTCTTGATCTGTCGGGCCGGTACCGGAAAGTTTTGTCGGAGAAGTTGAGCCTCGGGGTGGTGGAATCCCCTACCCGTTGCGCCTAGTCGCCCGTTCGGCGCGGGCTTTGAGCCCCTTCAGCATTCCGCGCTCCATGATGAAATGGGCCGGCTCGAATACGAGGAGAGCAATGGGAGTTATCGCAATTCCGGAAAGCGTCGGAATTCCCTTCCCGCGCGTTCTGATGTGCATTCGCGTTGAATTCGCATCGACCGGACTGAGCACGAACGCACCCCAGCCCTCAAGTACCATCGCCCGGCCCGGTTCAATCGCCTTCACGCGCCAACCGGGTTGATCGCCGAAGATTCCGCCGAGATAGCCGGATTGTGTGGCGTGGACCAGATCACCGACATTGCGCGATTGCCACGCGACAACAATCGTGTCGGCGTTGTGGATCCCCGCCCCGAATATCCGCTCGAGCCAGTCGTAACTGTAGAATCCCGCCCTATCCTGGCCGATTTGAACGAGCCACTTCCATACGGTATCGACTGGGGCGTCGATCGTTATCGCATGATCGATCCTGTAATGTGAATCGCCGATCGGCGGATCACCGATCAATGTCATCTGCTGCTCCGAACGCGTGGTTCCCCACGACGAGTGCCACGGTCGAAGCACGATCGCGAGCGCGACGTATCCAGCGAACGCCACGAGCAGCCATTGCATCATCTTCGGTAATGGCCTCAGGTCTGTGTGCGGCGTTAGCGGCTTCAACGTCCAGATGGCGACTGCAGCAAAGAAGAAATCGGCTGCGATTCCCGCGACAAAAAGTGGATGGCTGAAGAGAAGTAGCAGCGCGAGCGAACAGATAACTGCGATTGCGACCAGCACTCGCCAGGGCCGGTGCAGCGCACTCGACCCGAGCAGCCCTATTCCCGCGAGGATGAATCCGAGTGAGGCACCCTCCCACAGCAGAGTCACCAGGCCGCGGCCGCCGATGTCAGTCGCCCACATCCCCGCTGAAGCATGCGCCAGACCATGCAGGATCAACGCGATTCCCAGCAGTCTGCGCATCACCGGCTACTTCCCCTCGCCGGCAGCACCGGTCTCTCTAGTGACGCGCGCTGTTACGGTGGGTGGCGATACATAGATCTCGAACCGCACGAGTACCTCGTTCGCTGCGCGCAGAATCCCCATCCACGGACGTGGCGGCGTAATGTCGAAGTCAGTCATCCGTATTGGAACGCTGCCGATTGCCTTTCGTGTTCCGTCAGGCAGCTCGTCCATTCTGACTGTCATGCGAACCGCTCTTTCCACACCGGCAACCGTCATTCGACCGGTAACCGCGGTGCCACGCTCGTTCACCTCAGCGGGAACGTCGCTGAACTCGGCGATGATGAAGCTGGTTGCAGGCGGTGGAGGAGCCTTGAGGGCGCGATACATGTTGGCTTCCATGTGCCGGTCGCCGCACTTCAGCGTTCTTACGGGGACCTTCACCGAAACGGCGCGGACCGAATGTGCAGTTGGACTGCTTCCGCCTTCTGTTGTTTCCACACCCAGCGCTGCGTCGATTGTCTTTGCGACGCAGGTCCAGTTGCGAACATTCGAGCTCCCCTCGAGCCAGAGTCGACTGTCGCTCCGCACCGGAAGACGGGTGATTTGCGTGCCTGCGGTTGTATTTGCGGATACGTCGGCAACCTGCGCGCGCGCCACAAGGCCGCTCAGCGAAGGCGTCAGCAAGACGAACAGGATCCGACGAAAGTGTCTCACGCACGGAAATTGGACATAACCTGAAGCGGGTTCTGTCGGGCCTAACTCCTTACTTGCGTCGGGGAATTCCTGTCATATCGGGTCGGCGGTTCAGGCCCATCGCTGTCCCCGGGTCGATTAGCTTTCGTCTCTCACCGCGACAACGACTTAAAATGGAATCGCCAGGAATTCTTCGGCTCCGGCTTGTACTGCTCGGGCTCGTCCTCGGGTGCGCAGCAAAAGAGGCGCAGTCACCAACACCCACTCAGACGCCGACGCCCAGCGTTCCTCCAGTAGTGGTGATGCCTCCATCGCCGCTCGCGGCCGACACCGATTCGGTCGCGATACCGGATAGCGCGGTCACAGAACCTCCGCCGATAACCGTACCCTCGGTTCCGTCGATAACCGTTCCCTCGGTTCCTGGACGAAGCCGCAAGGACAGCCTCGCTCTCGTATCCGCCATCCGCGCCGGAATGAGTGACACGCGTTGGCCCGTTGTCGGGCCTGATCCATTGCCCGGCTCGATCCTTCCCGGAAAGCGAATCGTCGCCTACTACGGCAATCCGCTCTCGAAGAAGATGGGCATACTCGGCGAGCTCCCGCCCGATCAGATGCTCGCTCGTCTCGACCGGGAAGTCGCTGCGTGGAATCGAGCTGATCCCGAACATCCAGTCCAGCCTGCCTTGCACCTGATCGTGGTCGTCGCACAGGGCTATGCGGGACGAGACGGCAAGTACCGGCTGAGAATGGCCGACACACTTGTGGAGAAAGTCGCGAGCTGGGCGGCAAAGCGCGACGGACTTCTGTTCCTCGACGTTCAGGTCGGTAAGAGCACTGTACAGGAAGAAATTCCGCGCCTTGCTCAATTCCTCCGGCGACCGAATGTACATCTCGCGCTCGATCCGGAGTTCTCGATGAAGTTCGGCGATCCGCCCGGTAAGAAGATCGGGACCATGAACGCGTCCGATGTGAACTTTACAATTCGATTTCTATCGGACATCGTGAGCAAGAACAATCTTCCGCCGAAGGTGCTGGTTGTTCATCGCTTCACCCGAACAATGCTGGTCGGCGCGAAGAACATCGTTCTCGACCCGCGAGTGCAGGTCGTGATCGACATGGACGGCTGGGGAAATCCCTGGCTCAAGTACGATTCGTACCGCGATTACATCGCGCGGGAGCCCGTACAGTTCACGGGATTCAAGCTCTTCTACCACAACGACACGAAGAAGGGCGAGCCGTTGCTCACTCCGGGAGAAGTGCTGCGCCTGACGCCGGCGCCGCTGTACATCCAGTACCAGTAGCGATGACGATTGCAACGATCAATCCCGCTACTGGTGAAACGCTCGAGACTTTCACTCCACTCACCGATCTCGAGATAGATGCCGCTCTCGGACGCGCTGTCCAATGCTTTGCATCCTGGCGGCGCTCGACATTCGCAGAGCGATCGATCGCCATGCTGCGCGCTGCCGAGATCCTGGAAAGTGAAAAGGTGACACTTGGCCGAATGATGACGACGGAGATGGGGAAACCGATTGCCGCCGCCCAAGCCGAGGCCGAAAAGTGCGCAAGCGCCTGTCGCTACTACGCCGAAAATGCGCAGCGATTTCTCTCCGACGAGCGAGCAACAACGTCAGGTGGTGAAGCGTGGATCGCGTACCAGCCGCTTGGTGTTGTCCTCGCGATCATGCCGTGGAACTTCCCTTTCTGGCAGGTGGTGAGATTCGTGGCGCCTGCGCTCATGGCGGGAAATGTCGGTCTGCTCAAGCACGCATCGAATGTCCCGCGCTGCGCGCTCGCGCTTGCAGACATTTTCTCGCGAGCGGGCTTCCCCGACGGAGCGTTTCAAACGTTGCTCATTGAATCTTCCGCGGTCGAGGCAATTATCGCCGATCAACGTGTCGCCGCAGTAACGCTCACCGGCAGCGAAGGCGCGGGTCGTGCGGTCGCATCGGCCGCAGGCAGAAATCTCAAGAAGAGCGTACTCGAGCTGGGCGGCAGTGATCCATACGTGATCATGCCCAGCGCAGATCTGGACAAGGCTACGGCAACGGCAGTTACAGCACGGATGATAAACAACGGCCAGTCGTGCATTGCCGCAAAGCGATTCATCGTGCACGAGCGGATCTACGATCGATTCATCGACGGGTTCGTGAAACGCGTACGCTCGCTTCGTGTCGGCGATCCAATGGATGAAGCCACCGAGCTTGGACCTCTCGCTACTTCCAGCATCCGCAACGATCTCGCGAAGCAGGTGCGCGCAACTATCGAAGCTGGCGGACGGGCGCTGACCGGAGGTCATGCAATCGACCGGCCGGGTTTCTACTATGAGCCAACGGTCTTGTGCGACATTCCCAATGGATCACCAGCGGATGATCAGGAGCTCTTCGGGCCGGTTGCATCTGTGTGGAAGGCGCGCGACATCGACGATGCCCTGCAGATTGCAAACGGCACGGGGTTTGGCCTTGGCGCAAGCGCATGGACGAACGATGAATCGGAGCGTGCCCGGTTCGCGCGTGACATCGAAGCGGGACTCGTATTCATCAATGGAATGGTGGTCTCTGAGCCGGGCCTCCCCTTCGGAGGCGTTAAGCGCTCAGGCTATGGACGCGAGCTTGGTGCGTTTGGGATCCGCGAGTTCGTCAACATCAAGACGATCAAATTGGCTGCGGATAGCCGAGGATCTTCTATCGAATAGCTTGGACAGTCATAGAGATGGAGGCCTGTTCGAGATGTCTATGGAAGTTTTTCCATAAGCGCGCGGGACGAGAAGCGGTGATCGTCATCGAAATGGAAAAACTTCCATCGACATCAAACCAAACCTCCATCTCTACGACGCATCACGTGCCGCCTATCACCACCGGTTCCAACTTGAACTCGATGGTTACCGTTTCTCCACCGATTGGGGTGACAGGCTTGTCATTGGCATTGCCTGAAGCAAACTGCCACTGCGGTGTGAGGTGCACTCTAACGATGTAGTTCTGTAGAATCACGCCGCCCTCATTGCTGGCGAACTGCGCAGTTCCGTCGGTCCCGGTGCGCGCTGTACGCCATATCGTCTGGCGGTTCGTCAGCATCAGATCGAGTGCGATATCCTGAACTCCAACGTTATTCTGATCAGATACTCTCACTACGATTCTGCCAAGCACGTTGCCGCCTGGATCAGCTGCATTGAGGCAGCCGCCCGAGAAGGCGAGAGCGATGAATGCCGGAAGAAACCGCGTCCAACGCTTACGAACGAGAATCATGGTGTACCATCCCGGTAGAGAGCATCCGATCGTTCATAGTTAACGAGCGTACACGCAAACCAGAAGCCTTGAACAGCTTACTTCACGGGTCGGCCCACAGTCCACGGCACGCCGGCCTGATCGAGCGCACGATTCAAGGCGGGAACTCGCGTTGAGAGGAGAGTGTTGAGACGCGCTACTTCTCTGGCGAGATCCTGCATCGCCAGATCGAGAGTCTCCCGCTGGATCTGAGTCGGCAGTGACGTTACATCGCCGATCTCATTTGCAACGTCGTTGACGCGCTCCTGAATCGACGGTGCAAATCGGCTCCGGTCATCAGCATCGGCGGGCTCCTGCGATCCGCGAATCTTCTTGAGAAGGGAATCGACATCCTTCCCGATTGAATCGGTCATACGAGACAGACTGTCGGACGCTGAGCTGTTCTTGAGCGCCGTTTTCACTTCATCGATCTGATCCTTGAGAATTTCCGCCGACCTCACCGCCGCCTGAACGCGCGCCTGCTCCTCACTCGCTCTCACACGCATCAGGTAGAGCTCGCGATACTCGGCGGCCGAAAGCTGTACGAGCGGATCCGGACTCACTCCGACCGTTGTTTCGACCGACGTCGCCTTTATCGAATCCTTTGCCGAAAGCACAAGCCGCGCTGCGTATCGACCCGGAAGTACGAATGGCCCACTCGGCTGGCGATTCGCGGGCGCCTTTGGCAACACGTATGGCGACGCCATCCGCAGATCCCACGTCACACGATGCAATCCGGGTTTAGGGGTGACACTCAAGTCGCGCACCTTCTTCCCGGTGGAATCGAAGATCGACAGGGTAAGAGTGCGGCCACGCGGGATCGAGTCTTTTATATAGTATGTGAGCGTAGTACCAAAGGGCGGGTTCGGTGCGGAGTAGGAGCGCTCGCCGAGTGCGCCAGCACCGCGCGCACCTCCGGGAATCGATGCGTTGTAATTGAACAGCGTCGCCTGCTTCACCGGAAACAGGTACATCCCTCCACGGCGCTCTGCTTCAGCCACCTGCTCGAGCGGCGTGATGTCGTCGATGATGAAGATTCCCCGCCCATGCGTTCCGACCACCAGATCGTTCTCACGCGCCTGCATTGCGATGTCGTGCACAGGAACTGTCGGAAGATTGTACTGCAGCTTCGACCAGGTGCGGCCGCCGTTGGACGAGTAGTACGCACCGATCTCATTCCCCAGGAACAGGAGCGATGACGACCGCGGATGCTCGCGGATCACCTGCACCGATGACGTGGGAAGGTTGCCGGCGATCGATGTCCACGTGCGACCGTAGTCAGTGCTCTTCTGTACGTACGGTTTGAAGTCGTTGCTGCGATGCCCGTCGAATGTCGCATACACCGTTGCCTCGTTATGACGCGAGGCGACAATCCGGCTCACGTACGTCATCTCGGGAACGCCCGGAAATTTCGAGATCCTGGTCCATGTTGCGCCGCCATCGCGCGAGACCTGCACGAGCCCATCATCTGTCCCCAGGTAGAGCAATCCCTGCCGAAGCGTCGATTCATCGAGCGTGCTGATGTTTCCGAAGTCGGCGGTGCCGGCATGCCGAGCGACCGCATCCTTTCCCCAGATCTTCCCCATGAGCGGCAGTTTGTCGCGATCGAGCTGGCGAGTGAGATCCCCTCCAAGTGCCTGCCAGCTGTCGCCCCGGTTAGGACTCTTGAAGAGGAAGTTCGCGGCGAAGTAAACAGTGTTGTGATCGTGAGGTGAGATCAGGATCGGAGCGCTCCAGTTCCAGCGAAGCGGCTTCTCTCCAAACTTCGGCTGCGGCTGAATGCTCTTCTGCTCGCCTGTCCGCACATCGTATCTGATGATTCCACCGTTCTGAGACTCGGCATACACGACATTCGGATCGGTGGGATCAATCGCTGAATAGAATCCGTCGCCGCCGACCGTTACATACCAGTCGCTGTTCGTTATTCCCTGGCGGTTGCGCGTTTGACTCGGGCCGGCCCAGCTGTTGTTGTCCTGCAATCCGCCGTACACGTAGTAGTACGGGATACGATTGTCGAGCCCGATTGCGTAGTACTGCGCGATGGGGAGGTTGCTCATCCAGTCCATCGTCTGTCCGCGATCGTAGCTGACGTACACGCCGCCGTCGTTACCGACGACGAAATGATCCGGATCCATTGGATCGATCCACATCGCGTGATAATCGACGTGCGCCGACTGACCGATGGGACGCGAGGTCTGTCCGCCGTCTTCCGATACATATAGTGGAACGCCGAGCAGGTAGATCCGCTCCGGGTTTTTCGGATCGACGCGAACCTGACCCATGTACCAGTGAAACGCAGTGTACGTCGTTCCGACCTTGCGCCAGCTCGCTCCGTAGTCGTCGGAGCGGTATACCTCGGGTCCTTTTGTCTCGATCGTCGCGTAGATCGTCCGCGGTTGTGACCGGCTGACATCGAGACCGATTCTGCCCATGTCGACTTTCGGCAATCCCTCTGTGAGCTTCGTCCAATTCTCGCCGCCGTCGATCGACTTGTAGATCGCTGTTTCGGGTCCACCGCCGACGAAGCTGTACGCTTTTCGCTGTCGTTGAAGTGAAGCAGCGTACATGATGTTTGGATCCGTCGGGTCCATCACGACTTCGGTCACACCCGTGTGCGAGCTGATCTTCAGAACGTTGCGCCAGCTCTTTCCGCCGTCGATGGACTTGAAGAGGCCGCGCTCGCCACCATCGGTCCAAAGCGGGCCGACAGCCGCCACGTAGACGATGTTCGGATTTGTTGGATGGATGACGATTCTTCCGATGTGCTGCGATGTACGAAGCCCCATGTTCTGCCACGTCTTCCCGCCATTCTCCGATTTGTAGACACCGTCACCCCACGACGAGCTACGCTGATTGTTCGCTTCGCCGGTACCGACCCACACGATTTCCGGATTCGATGGAGCGAGCGCGATGTCTCCGATCGATGACGTATTCTGCTTGTCGAATACCGGCTCCCATGTCGTTCCGCCGTTCGAAGTCTTCCAGACTCCACCTGATGCCGACGCCGCGTACATGAGCC
>DATBRZ010000250.1:0-3641 GCA_036560025.1 Gemmatimonadaceae bacterium
GCTCCTCAAAGCCGGCATGCCGGTGATCGATGTGATCGATCTCGATTATCCGTCGCACCACAAGCCGACCGATACGATGGATAAGATCTCCGCGAAATCTTTGTCAGTTGTCGGGGATGTCGCCGAGGCATTGGTGCGACAGTAGCTGCCCACGATGCGCCCCTATCGGGAAAAAGGAACGGAGCACGCGGAGCACGCGGAGACGGGCTTTGGGAGAAGATTCACATAGCGTTTGATTCCGTCTCGCAGCATCGGCGAATTGAAATTGAGAATCAATCCTGCACGCAGACCACTCAGCTTTAGATACGTGAGCAATTGAGAGGTATGTAATCGCGTCAGTTGCTCAACGTTCTTGACTTCTACGATCAGAACACCGTTCACTACCAAATCGATTCGGTAGGCGCTCGGCATGTTTAGCCCTTTGTAGCTGAGTGGAAGTGCAACCTGCCGCTCGACCTTCAAGTCCACTTGCACAAGCTCGTACGAGAGGCATTCCTCGTAGGTCGACTCCAGCAGCCCAGGCCCTAGCGCTCGATGTACCACTAGCGCAGCGCCAATCACCTTCTCACTCAGCTGAAACAGAATCCGCTCTTGAGCGCGCATGCCGAACGTTCTCACTCGAGGGACCCAGTCTATCACCCGCTGTTCCCGTTAATTGGCTTTTCTCCGCGTGCTCCGCGTGCTCCGTTCCTTCTTCCTATACGACTAGAGTTGGTTGCTACTGCATGAGATCGATGTCGAATGACAATGGTCGAAGCTGCAACGTGAGTCATGCCCACGCCTGGCGAACGCAAGGCACTGCTATTCCTCGCGTCAGTCGCGGTGCTCGGCGCAGGCGTCCGCGCTGCATCCGCTCTTCATAGCGACAGGCCTGAAGACGCCGCCGCGAAGCGCGCGCTCGAGCGCCAGATCGAGCTCGTTGATTCAGCGCGAAAACATCCAAAAAAGAAAGGCAAGCGCCAGCGCCGATCGCGAACAGCGAAGGATTCCGTTGCTCGCACATCAGCGCCGGCGATCATCGATATCGACGTCGCATCTGCCGCCGAAATCGAGACTCTCCGGTGGGTCGGACCCAAGCTCGCCGAGCGGATCGTCGCCGACCGGGATTCCCTCGGTCCTTTCGGCTCAATCGAGGAGCTCCAGCGCGTCCGCGGCATAGGGAAACGCCTCGCGGCCCGGCTCGCTCCACAGGTAACCTTTTCACTCCTCCCGCGTCCTTCCCGTACAGTTAACGACGGGTCTTCGGAGCCACCCAGGAAACGACGATCCCGCCGGGGGGAATCACACAATTGACAGCTACTGCCGCCGTTTCCGAGCGACTGGGTGAACTGCTCGTTCGGGAAGGGCTCATCACGCGCGAGCAGCTCGATCACGCGCTGCATGAGCAGCGTGAAACCGGCACGCGCCTGGGTTACAACCTCGTTGCGCTCGGCTACGTAAAGGAAACCGACCTCACCCGGATGCTGGCACGCCAGTACCGGATGCCGGCGGTCGACCTGTCGAGCTTCGAGGTCGATCCGCGCATTGCGCGACTGATTCCCAACGATCTCGCGACGAAGCACCTCGTGCTCCCCCTCAAGCGCGATGGTCGCACTCTTACCGTCGCAATGGCCGACCCCACGGCCACGTCGATTCTCGACGACCTCAAGTTCATCACTCGCTGCGACATTTTCCCCGTGATCGCAGGCGAGTACACGCTGCGCAATGCAATCGAGCGGCACTATGAGTCGAACGATGCGCAGATGGAATCACTGCTAAAGGATATCTCCAAGTACAACGAGGCCGACGTCGAGCTGGTCGAGCAGCTGGAAGAAGACATCACCGCGGCTGCGCTGTCGATCGCCGTGCAGGAAGCACCGGTCGTCAAGCTCATCAACGCAATCCTCACCGACGCAGTGTCACGCGGAGCATCGGACATTCACTTCGAGTGCTTCGAGCACGAGCTGCGCGTTCGCTACCGCATCGACGGCGTTCTCCAGGAGATCATGAAGCCGCCGCTCAAGATGCGCGCGGCGCTCATCTCCCGATTCAAGATCATGGCGAACCTCAACATCTCCGAGCGACGCATTCCGCAGGACGGACGCATCAAGCTCAAGATCATGAATCGCGTGATCGACTATCGCGTGTCGACGCTGCCGACCTTGTTCGGTGAAAAGGTCGTGCTCCGAATTCTCGACAAGGGAAACCTGAACCTCGATCTCACGACATTCGGCCTCGAGCCGCGTGCCGAGCGCGAGGTGATGGAAGCGATCGCCAATCCGTATGGAATGGTTCTCGTCACCGGACCAACGGGATCAGGAAAAACGACGACGCTTTACTCAGCGCTGTCGAAGGTGAACAACATCCACGTCAACATCATGACGGCGGAAGATCCGGTCGAGTACAACCTGTTCGGCATCAATCAGGTTCTCGTCAGATCCGACATTGGAATGACGTTCGCGGCTGCGCTGCGCGCGTTCCTCCGTCAGGATCCGAACATCATCATGGTCGGCGAGATCCGCGATCTCGACACGGCGAGCATCGCGATCAAGGCGGCGCTCACAGGACACCTCGTTTTGTCGACGCTCCACACCAACTCCGCCCCCGAGACGGTGACGCGTCTGCTCGACATGGGAATCGAGGGATTCAACGTTGCGTCAGCGATCAACCTGATCGTCGCTCAGCGACTCGTTCCGCGTATCTGTCTCGTTTGCGCCGAGAAGTACGTTCCGGACGAAGCGGAGCTTGCCGGCGCCAAGGTCAACGCAGACATGACTCTTGGCGAATTGCAGTTCAGCGATGTCGCTCTTCGCGATGCGAAGCCACGCGCAACGAAGCATGCCGCTCCGTATCTCGCAAGGTTGAGTCTCGAGTCCCGGATTGGAGACCTTCCGTTCTTCCGCGGCAAAGGATGCGAGGCATGTCAGGGAACGGGTCTCAAGGGGCGACAGGGCCTCTACGAGACTATGAACATGAGCCATCGCCTGCGGAAGCTGATCATGCAGCAGGTCGGTGCCGCGGAGATCGGCAAAGCTGCGATCGCCGAAGGGATGCTCACGCTGCGAATGGATGGATGGCTGAAAGTGATCAAGGGAATAACGACGCTGGAGCACGTGGTTCGGGAAACGAGCATATGAAGCGGGTGCCGGTAGCCGGTCACCGGGCGCCGGTCGCCGGTAGCCGGTCACCGGTAGCCGGTCACCGGAAACATCAGCACGCCAATCGCTTACCCCGGCTGGGCCACAATCGTCTTGCAATGGAAGGAATCCGCAAGGGAAGGGAAGAAACCGATGACTGCACCGCTGCCGTCGCACACGGCGCCAACAGATAATCACGCAGCTCCAGGAGCTGAGCAGCCGCCACCGCACCCGGTGGTCGGCCGCGCCGCGCCGGCAATGGCGCTCAACCTGCGCAATCTCCTCGAGGAGATGGTGTCGGTGAACGCGTCCGACCTGCACATCGTTGCGGGTGAGACGCCGAAGCTGCGCATCGATGGCGAGATCACAAGTGCCCGCACCGGCGGTATCCTCAGCCCGAAGGACACCCTTCAGCTGGCCTACTCGGTGTTGACCGAGAATCAGAAAAAGCGATTCGAGACCGAGGACGAGCTCGACTTCTCATTCGGCATCGCGAATCTCGCGCGGTTTCGCGGCAACTGCTTC
>DATBRZ010000251.1:0-12230 GCA_036560025.1 Gemmatimonadaceae bacterium
GCATGAAGAATTGATGGAAGTTTCGATTGAAGTGCTTCCACCCTTCCTTCACCGGCATGTCGCTACCGTGCTCACGCTCCCACATCACGCGACCTTCGGCCCATTTCTCCACGCGATATGGTCGACCGACATCCTTCCAGGTAATGCGCGACCAGTCAGTCGCGCTCAAATCCTCGAAGACGTCGGGCTTGGCATCGCGGAGGTCGACGGCGTAGCTGCTCGTACGGCGGTAATCCCCGATCGCGTCAGCCATCGTTCGTCATTGTGCGGGAGACAGCTCCGCTTGCTCGACTGATTCGGCGCGTTCCGCGAACCTGAGCTTCCCGGCGGCGACACCGAGTGTGGCTCCGCACCACGCGAGAAGCGCAGCAAACAGGATCGTAATCGTCACGAGTGCGAACCCGGGCACTCGCATCACTCCGCCGAGACGAAACGCAACCTCGCCAACTGGATCGCGAGCAGCTGAAATGGCGAGCAGCTCCGCCCAGCCGGCCGTGGAGCAAACGGTGGCCCACGCAATCGGCCGTGAGCGGCGAGCCATGGCGACGCCCCACACCGCGGCGACCACGGCAACGCTCCACCAGCCGAGGCCGAACGTCGTCACGGCGAACAGCTCCGACAGCAGCACGAACTTCACCAGTCTGTTGATCATCGCGGAACGATCGTGAGAACCGAGATCACTCGCTTCGGGTTCAGCTCACTCGGCTTCTGAGGAAACAGTATCGGATCGAGGTGGCCATTCAGCCATTTCGGAAGTCGATCAGCGTAGCGCGCACTCGACGGATTTCCCGATTGACCTCCTGGGTACGTGCCCCACGCGCGAACCTGCGGGCCGAGCTCCACAACCATTCGCCAACTGGCACCCTGAGTCCCACGAACGCCGGAAGGGCTCAGCGTGGACGGGCCGCTTTGCACCGGAAGCTTCAACCGCGAAAAAGCAGGAAGTCGAAGAAGGTGGTAGATGTTCGCGTGACGGACATTCGACCACTTCCATCCGTCTCCATCGGGCTTCCCGTGCATACGCTCTGCTGACGCGAGCGCTTTTCGAAGACTCCCTGCCATTATGTCGTCGCGCGTTTCGCGATTTGCTGTGCGATGATCGTCCCACCACGCATTTGTTGAATCTCTCATCAGCGATAGAAGGATCTGAGTCTCCGGAGCCTGCGGTGTAGGGCGCGACTCCCGCTGCGGCTTCGCGTCAGACTCGAGCTCGTCCCACGTTGACGCATTGAGCTCGTCCATTGCCAGCTCAAAAAGAACAGCGCGATGATTGTCTTTGGTGTAACGTCGATCCCACGCACCGAGTATGGCTGCGGCGCGATCGAGAGCCGCATCGCTGCGGCCCGCTTTCTTCACACGCTCAGCTGCTGCGAGGAACTCGGGAACGAACGCATCGGCGCGCGCACTGCCGGGATCGGTCTGCATGCGCTGCATCTTCGCTGAAGTCATCGCGGAGTCTGCACGCAGAAGCGAGTTGATCCTCATCGCGCGCCACGGTGAATACCAATCCGATCCGAGATACGCAGAGTTGTCGCGCGGATCGACCGGCTGCTGATTCGCAGAGGCAAGGAACCCCTGCGAGGGATTCATCGCGAACGGGTACCGATCGATGGGTAGCATTCCAGTCCAATCGTTCGCTGAAACGCTGCCGTCTCGAATGACGTCGCCGCGCCCATCGCCGGGCCGGATGGGATACGCTCCGGTCGATCTGATTGCAATGTTGCCCGCGCGGTCAGCAACCAATCCGTTCTGTGTCGGACCGACAAAGTCGCGCATGGCATCGAGCCATTCGCGAGCGGAGTGAGTGTAGCCCAGACGCAGGAAATTGTCCTGCTCTCGCGATGGCTCGAGAACTGTCCATCGCATCGACATCCATTTCCCCATCTTGCGGCTCATTGGGCCGCGATGTGTATAGTAGACGGTGTCCGTTCGGAGTACTTCGCCGGATTTTCCGCGATAAGTCTCAACTCGCTTTTCGAGTGGACGCCACCGCCCGTCGAGTCGATAGCTCGATGGATGCGATTCATCGTCGACGGTCTCTACGTAAAAGTCGTTGACGTCGGAGCTGGTGTTCGTAAAGGTCCACGCGACGTCGCGATTGAATCCGATGATCACGCCGGGAACTCCAGGGAAGCCGACGCCTGCTACATCGAGCCGGCCGGGAACAACGATGTGCATCTCGTACCACACCGATGGCAGCGTGAGGTCGAGGTGAGGATCACCCGCCAGCAGTGCGTGCCCCGTTGCGCTCCGCTTTGGCGCGACAGCCCAATTGTTGCTGCCGACTGCGTCGCCGTCATCGCTGCGATCACCGAATGCGAACGCCCGCGCCGTCGAGCGCCGGACTTCGAGCGCAAGCAACGCGTCGCTGTCCGGCTTTCCGGGACCGGGAATCGGTGTGAACGCGTACCGAGGCACCGACAGGCCGTTCGGCTGAACCGGATCCTGAATCGGACTGTTCACCGGGAAGATCGCGTCGGCAGCAGCTTTTCCGACCTTGGCCTGCGCGGCGAGATGCTTCAGCGACGCATCGTTCAACGCCAGCGTGTGCGCCATGCGGCCCAGGAAGAAGAAAGAATGTATGGGCTCCCATACATTCGGCCGCACGTTCAACAGACGGTATTCAATTGGTAAATCGCGCGTCCGCATCGACGAGATCCATGCATTAACGCCGTCAGCGTAGGCCGCAATTGCGCGATAGCCAAGGGATTTGCGGTCGTAAACAGCGAGCTTTCTCTCCGCGCCCCAGATGAGTCCCTCCGCCCTACTTTCCCGGTCCGCGTCGAGCGCGCGAGCACCGAGCCATTCGGTCAGGCGGCCGGCGGTTGCCATGGTTTGCAGCTCCATCTGAAAGAGACGGTCCCGCGCCATCACGTACCCGAGCGCCCGGTATGCGTCTTCTTCGGTCGCAGCAAAAATGTGGGGAACACCGCGATCGTCGAACAAAACCTCGACCGGCTTCGTTACCTGTGGGATGACAACCCGCTGGCTCGCCGGAAGATTGGCTGAGCGCGCTGTCGCCCACGCGCCATTGGCAGGATCGAGCAATGGACCCAGCGGGGGAAGCGGACCTACCGGACGAAGTCCGATGAACAGGAGCGCGGCGAGCAGCGCCGCGGCAAAGCCTGTCCGAATCACGGATGAGTGATCGTTACTGGTGTCGCGCGGACGTGCAGGTTGTGATTGATGCGGAGGCCTGCGATGCCATCGGTTGGAAGACCGGCCTTGCTCACAGACGCAGCCTGCTTGCCATTCACCATCAACTTCACTGCATCGGCCGTCACCTGAACGTCCAGCTTGTATGTTGCTCGGCCCGAAGCGTCCTCCTTCGGAACGTCAGGCGCGGCTTTCCATTTGACCACGTCGCGGGTTGAATCTCCGTCTCTCACTTTCACCAGTACCTCACCACTTCCGCGCACCAGGAAGTAGGTGTAGGCCTGGTTGGGCTTATCGAGATTGCTTCCCCCAATGAACACGCCGAATGCCTCGGGATGAGTGGGTTTCTGGAGTTGTTCAATCGTTGAGGAAACGGTGTAGGTGCCGGATGCCAAGTCATTGGCGGAATAGACGATATGCGCCGGGCCTGTAGTGATGTCCCAGCCGTGATCCGCCGCTACATAGCGAGCATCAGTGATTGCAGTGTTCGGGCGATCGGTCCGGCCGGTGTACCCGGCGGGAACGCCGCCACCGGCGGTAGAGCGATCGGGATCAGATTCCGCCGCGGATGGGGCCACCTGAGATAGTGCGGCCGAATCGGCCGTACCGTTTGCCTTCTCCTTCGCGCTGCAAGCGCAGATCAGGAACGCGAGAACCAGTGCCGAGGATCGCATGTTAAATGTGCTCCGTTTTGAGCGTGAATATATGGTAGTTCACCGGCCACGTTCGATCGCGCGAGCAGTCATTCGGTCGACCAGTTGAGGCGCGAATGCCTTGATCAGCATTCCTGCTCGCGCCCGGAATGTCATCACACTTTCCCTGTGCCGCCGCCGCGCCGCGTCAACGATGATTCGCGCGCACTCTTCGACCGACATCACCTGATCGGCGTTTACCGGCCGAGTGCCGAGTGGCTTGCCGCTCGCGCCGACGGCTCGCTCTGCGATGCCCGTGGCGACGAATCCCGGGTAGACGACAGTGACAGTGACCCCGTCGCCGGCGATCTCGATTCTTAGCGAATCGAAGAAGCCGGCCATTCCGTGCTTGCTGGCCGCGTAAACGCTGCGCGTAGGTACACCGGCTCGTCCGGCGAGACTCGATACCCCAACGATCCGGCCCCGCGTCTTCTTCAGATGCGGGAGCGCGAAGTGAGTAAGGTAGATACTCCCAAGAAGGTTGGTCTGGATTATCCGGTCGACGGCGTCGAGGTCGTTGAGCTCGTCGAAGCGAGCGTGCATGCTGATGCCAGCATTGTTCACAAGCGTATCGATACGACCGAATTCGTTGAGTGCGGCATCGACGAGACGAGCGCACTGCTCCTTGCTCGAGACGTCGGTCGGCACGGCGATCGCATGAGCGCCAACGGAGCGGCAATCGGCGACCGCCTGATCCAGAAGCGATGGGTCGCGAGCGGCAAGGACGAGGCTCGCACCCTCACGCGCGAGCAGCCGCGCGATCTCCCTGCCGATTCCAATGGAACCGCCGGTGATGACGGCGACGTTGTCGCGGAAGGAGGATTGGCGCATCGCGCCCGAAAATACCGGGCGCGCAGAATCACCCGCTAGGGCGCCTTCTTCTTCGTCTGATCCGCGGTCTGAGCGGCGACTTCCTTTGCGAGACCTTCCAGGATCTGCTGCAGCGTTGTCACCTCGCGAGTGATGATCACCTGCGCCGCGGTGACCGACGCCGCGGCCAGCTTGAGCGTCGCGACTTTAAGCTCAGGATTGTCCTTCACCTTTCTGACCGCGTCCTGCACGGCGAGCACGAGCTCGTCGGCAGCGCGCTGGATTTCCGCAGCATTCACGGAATCCGCCTTCGAGGGGACAGTCGAGGCCTTGGTGGTAGCCGGAGTATTCGGCGGCGACGGTGACTGCGCGGCGAGTCGTCCGCCTGTCACGAGCACTGCTAGAACTACGAGAGAGATGCGAGACATTATTGCCTGCCGTTGGGATTGAATGCGGGGCCTTTGCAGCTCAGCCATTTGACACCCGCTTTACCCTCCAGGGTTCCCGACGGTTACCGGGACCGGCGACCGGCGACCGGCGACCGGCGACCGGCGACTTACTTCGAAGCGACTCGCTTCGGATTCATCGAGCGCGACTTCCGGTGATGCGAGCGCGCCAGCCGCGAGCCCATCACCCACCGTGCTCTTGATCCTCGTACGTCGATGTGTGCGAACGGTCCATGAGGTCCGCTCGAGTGATACAGCCCTACGCCACCGACGAGATCGGGATACTGCCGCTCGATCCTTTCGACCGCTGCCAGAATCACTCGCGCATCGCCGAAGTTGACGCGGCCATCGTGATTCAGGTCATCCATTCGTCCGTCGCCATTGGAATCGATGTAGACGTCGGCGGCGTCACCGAACTGGTGACGACTGTCGCGTGCGCGTCCGCTGCGATCCCCAAGCGCAAGGTTGTATCGGGGAGTTCTGAAACCAGATAAAACGTGCATCTGCGACGCCCGAATGCCGCGACTCTCAAGGTCCTGAATGACGAGCTCCAGCTTGTCGATCAGCTCTTCCTGAAGAACGATGTACTTCGGCCAAACGTCCTCCTGATCGTGAGTCAGAAAATCGCGCAGCTGGAAGTGCTCCGAGATTCTGGTGTACTGGTTCTGAGGCGTGACCTCGATGAATCCGTCTGGGTTTTCGTAAGCCGTGGAGCGAAGGCGGCCCTTTTCCTCGGGCCAATACCCCACGTTATAGCCATTCACCCAGCCGGAGATCTTTTCCGCAAACGACTTCATCGTGATCAATGAGAACTGGCCGATGCGGCTGGCTCCATTCACCTGCTGAATCTGCGGGAGCATTTTGGTCGAGTAGAGAATCGTCCGCGTGTAGGTGATGTTCTTCGACGGGCTGATACTCTTCGTAAGGAGCGACACCGTGATCGGTCGCGGTGGGGTGACGAACGCGGCGAGGAGCTTTCCGCTGTTTCCAGCGAGACGCGCGGTGTGTTTGCGCAGGCTCGTAGTATCAACGATCGGAAGCTTTGCGAGAGCAGCGACGTCAGGGTTGAGCTGCGCCTGTGCGATCGATGTCGAAGGCTGAGAAAGATTTACGGCTGTCGCCGCAAGAAAGGGTGCCGCCACGGACACAATTCGACCGAGAGCTTTCATTAGTTATCTCTGCGGTAGCCCGACGAGCGTGACCCGAAGTGCACTGGCACGGGTTTTAGCCTCGTAGCTTTGCGTCGCCGCCTTTCGACGGGTTTGCCGGAATTAGGTTCGGCCGACAGGTAGCTGTCGGAATTCGGATGTGTCATATGGACGGATCAACCAGCCAGAACGTCACTCTCGCGGGCAGGGGGCGAGTCCGGCCGGCGCGGACAAGATAACCGCAAGAACATTGCGGGGGTAGAAAAAAATCGCGGGAAGAAATGTTTTTTTGCGAGCTCCTGCGGATCCAGGACTAACGGCAATCGACGATCGACGACTTATTGCGGAGGTAGTACTATGGAGGACCTCGGTTCGCACTTAGTCGTCGATCAGCAATTGCAGTTGGTCCTGGATCCGCAGCAAAAGAGCCCGCCGGACCCAGGTCCCGGCGGGCTCGTGGTGCGTACTCGCGAGCTCAGGTTAGGTGCAGCTGATCAGACCGTTCGCTGAGGAGCTGCAGGTCTTCGCGGTCAGCGTGTGCGAAGCAGTTGCAGTCCAACCCGCAGGCGGACCAGCAACCGCGGTCGCGGTGACGGTCACATTCTGCGACGGGGTAAAGCCCTGCGCCGAACCATTACCGGAGAAATACGTTCCGGCGCTATCGGCCGCGTAGCTCTCCTCGTAGGTGGCGAGGTTGCGGAGGTCGGCCTTCATCGATGCGACGTAAGCCTTCTCCTTGGTGTTCGCGAACTTCGGAATCGCAATCGCGGCAAGAATGCCGATGATGACCACGACGATCAGAAGCTCAATCAAAGTGAAACCCTTTCTGCTGCGGTTCATGTGCCTTCCTGTAATGAGGGGACTGTGGACAGCCGCTGCGTCGGCGGGGGAATCTCCGGCGCTGTGGACCCGTGGAAAGGCACGGCACGGGCCAGTCGCTGGTGGTCTCGTTAACCCTTTGCTGCGTCAGCAGTTGGCGAGTTCAGCATTCCTGTTACACCCCAAAAAAGCGTGGCAGAATGCAAGGGATCGTGCATATCGCCTATCAGGAAAAAACCTCGCGCCCGGGCTTTTTTCTCGTGTCCCAGTATTTTTCCCGCGATGCGTATCGGTATTCCCCGCGAGATGGCGACCGGCGAGAAGCGCGTCGCACTCGTTCCCGACGTGGTCCCACAGCTTCTAAAGGCGGGACACACAGTCACCGTCGAGAAAGGTGCGGGGCAGCGCGCAGGCTTCATCGACGACACATACACATCCGCGGGCGCCTCGCTCGCTCAGGATGCCGACGGCGTGTGGGCGAACGCGGATCTTGTTCTCAAGGTGCAACGACCTCTTCGAGAATCGTCCGGCAATCGCGACGAGCTCGATGCGTTGCGCCCTGGCTCAGCATTGATCGGACTTCTCCAGCCCGCGGGTGATCCGCTCATTTTTCGTGAGCTCGCCGAGCGGCGGGTTACAGCATTCGCAATGGAGTTGGTGCCGAGAACGACGCGCGCTCAGATGATGGACGCTCTGTCATCACAAAGCACGGTCGCCGGCTACAAAGCCGTGCTTATCGCTGCAAGCGCGCTTCAGAAATTCTTTCCGATGCTGATGACCGCGGCAGGAACGGTTCGACCCGCGCGCGTTCTCGTCATCGGGGCCGGAGTCGCAGGATTGCAGGCAATCGCAACGGCTCGCCGAATAGGTGCAGTGGTCGAAGCATTCGACACCAGGCCCGTCGTCAAGGAACAGGTACAAAGCCTCGGTGCGAAGTTCATCGAGATGGACGTGGGCGCCGAAGAGGCACAGGATGCAGGCGGTTACGCCCGCGAGCTGCGCGAAGAGCACATCTCGAGAGAGATGGAGCTGATCCGCGATCGCGCGAAAGAAGCCGACGTGATCATCACCACAGCTCTCGTACCAGGCAAGCGCGCTCCCGTGCTCGTGAGTGCGCAAACCGTAAGCGAGATGAAACCCGGTTCCGTCATCGTCGATCTCGCCGGCGAGCAGGGCGGCAATTGCGAGCTGTCACGGGCGGGAGAAACGGTCGAAGCGCACGGCGTGACGATTATCGCGCCGCTGCACATCTCGAGCGATCTCGCATATCACGCAAGCCAGATGTACGCGCGCAACATCGCAGCGTTCATCGCGCTCCTCGCTCCCAAGGGCACGCTCGAGCTCAACTTTTCGGATGACATCATCGACGCTACGTGCGTCACGGCTGACGGCGAGCTCCGGAATCGCGGAATTCGCGAGCGCCTTGGAATTACAACCGCGGAAATGCGCGTGCCGCAGCGGGAATCTCAGGAGGCACGGGGCCCGAACGAGCTCGCTATCGAGGCACCCACATGAGTCAGGAGCTCGTTCTCGGGATCTACGTCTTCATCATGGCGATCTTCGTCGGCTTCGAGGTGATATCTCGAGTGCCGTCAGTATTGCACACGCCGCTAATGTCCGGCACCAATGCCATCCATGGAATCGTCGTTCTGGGAGCGATGCTCGTCGCGGGCGCCGCTGATACTCCCCTTCTCCATGTGCTCGGGTTCATTGCTGTCGTGTTCGGCGCGGCGAACGTGTTCGGCGGATTCGTAGTGACCGACCGTATGCTCGAGATGTTCAAGCGGCGAAATACCGACGACGAGAAGAAGAATGCTTGATGCACGCGATGCAGTAATCGCGGTCAGCTACATCATCTCCGCCGTGCTGTTCATCTTCGGTCTCAAGCAATTGA
Source organism: Gemmatimonadaceae bacterium (assembly GCA_036560025.1). Lineage (GTDB taxonomy): Bacteria > Gemmatimonadota > Gemmatimonadetes > Gemmatimonadales > Gemmatimonadaceae > UBA4720. Next base: position 8,966 of record DATBRZ010000251.1, read on the forward strand.
GCTCACCGGCAACAGCTCGATCTGGCAACAGGCTCGCTGCGATTGGAATGACGCTTGCCCTCGCTGCGACTTTGCTCGACCGGCAGATCCTGTCCTTCTGGACCATCGCCGCCGGCATGGTTATCGGTGCGGTGATCGGCATCTACTTCGCGCGCACCGTTCAGATGACCGCGATGCCGCAGATGGTTGCGCTCTTTAATGGCATGGGCGGCGCGACCGCCGCTCTTGTCTCGGTCGCCGAGTTTCTGCGGATCGTCGGCAGCGGATACGTAATTGGACCGGGCGAGTCCGCGTCGATCGTCCTTGGCACCGCGATTGGATCGATCTCATTCACGGGCAGCCTCATCGCATTCGGCAAGCTGCAGGAAATACTGTCAGGAAAACCGCTGCAGTTCCCGCTGCAGCGAGTGCTGAACGCCGCAGTTCTGCTCACCATCGTCGTTCTGGGCATCGCGATCGTCACGGGGTTTGCGGGAACTGGAGCGCTCTGGCTCCTCTTCGCCGCTGCCCTTGCGCTCGGCGCACTGTTCGTCATGCCGATTGGCGGCGGAGACATGCCGGTTGTGATCTCGATTCTCAACTCTCTGACGGGTCTCGCAGCGGCGCTTACCGGATTCGTTCTGCACAATCAAATGCTCGTCGTCGCAGGCGTTCTCGTCGGAGCATCAGGAACGCTGCTCACCCTGCTCATGAGCAGGGCGATGAATCGCTCAGTCGCCAACGTGTTGTTCGGCGCGTTCGGAGCTGACGTGATCGATCCGGTCACGAAAGAGCTGGCGGTTCAGCGCACGGTAAAACAGACGACAGCGGAAGACACGGCAATCGCTCTCGCGTACGCACGAAACGTCGTGATCGTACCTGGGTATGGCCTTGCAGTTGCCGAAGCGCAGCACACCGTGCGCGAGCTGGCAACGGATCTCGAGAAGCGCGGTGTCGACGTTAAGTACGCGATACACCCAGTGGCCGGCAGAATGCCCGGTCACATGAATGTTCTCTTAGCGGAAGCGAACGTCCCGTACGACCAGCTGCTCGAGATGGATCAGGTGAATGGGCAATTCGCCCAGACGGATGTGGTGCTCGTCGTGGGCGCAAACGACGTCGTCAATCCGGCAGCACGCGATGATCCGTCGAGTCCAATTTACGGAATGCCCATTCTCGACGTTGATCGAGCGCGCAACATCATAGTGCTCAAGCGCAGCATGGGTCACGGATTTGCGGGGATCGATAACGCGCTCTTTTACCACGAGCGCACCAGAATGCTCTTTGGAGATGCGCGTCAGTCGTTGACGCAGGTGGGTCAGGCCCTCAAGGCTGCATAGCTCGCGCGCGCCGATTGCGAGTCGGTGGTAGCGCAAGTGAATGTCGAGCGGCTACCGGCTTTGCCAGTCCCGACAGGACTTTCGGGAAAGCCTTGAAAAGATCAGGAGGTGATGCGGCGGGCTTTTTCTCCACCAGAGCTTTTAGCATCAGCGCATTTGCTGCTGCCTGACCCTTGTAGTGGTTGTTCGTGACAACGTAAGCCTCGTTCGTTTCTGCGCCGATCTCCTTTGCGCGCTCCGCCCACGGCTCGAGCTCCTTTCTTGAATACAGATAGTCATACCGCGCTTCGACTCCCGCATTCTTCCTGAACCAGTCCTTGTAATTCCGTCCATGCACGCGGATGTACCCGACAGAGCTCGTCACGCTCGCGCTCGGCTTGATACTGTTGTGGAACAGCGGCTGGTCGATGTTCACGAATCCGATGCCGCGCTCCGACAACTCTTCATAGAACTCCGGCCTGTTCCACGATTCGTGACGCACCTCGAGGACCAGAGGATAGCTGCTGAAGGTCCGCGTGAGATCATCAAGCCACTCGCGGTTCTCGTCCGTTCTTCGAAACGACCATGGGAACTGCAGCAGAATGGCGCCGAGCTTCCCCGCAGCCTTCAGGGGATCCATTCCGGCTCGTACTTCGCGCACCTCGCTCTTGGTCCACGCAGTCGTGCGCTCGTGCGTAAATCGCTTCCACATTTTCGCGGTAAAGCGAAACTTCGGGTTGTGCTCCACACGAGCCGCCCACTTGGTAGCCGTTGAAGCCGTCGCCGGCCGGTAGTAGGTCGAGTTGATCTCGATCGTCGTGAAATAATCCGCGAGATACGCGAGCGGATCGAATCCTTTAGGATGAGGCTGGGGATACACGATCCCCTCCCAGTCCTTGTAATGCCAGCCCGCCGGACCGAAGTGAATCATGCCGATGCCAAGCGCAACAATCCTGCCTCGCCAGGGCCAGCCGCCGCATCACCCCAGGCGAGTAGGCTCGAACGGCTCCATATGAACGAGCACGCCAAGTACCCGCGGAACCTGCTGCTTGATGCACGACTTCACTGCCCCACTCAACGCATGCGCGTCATGCAGCGACATCCCAGGATCAGCCTGCACGTGGATGTCAACGTGATAAACCATTCCCGCCTTTCGCACGGTCAGCTTCTCGACCGCTTGTACCCCCGGCACCGATTCAGCAGCGGCCCGTACTTCCTCGACGATCTCACTTCCGGGCATGCGATCCATGAGATCATGCAAAGCAGGCCGAACGAGAAGAACGCCATTGTACGCGATGATCGCCGACGCGAACAACGCCGCCCAGTCATCCGCCTCCTCCCACCCCGGCCCGCCAACCACTGCAATCGAGATCCCGATGAACGCAGCCGCAGACGTGAACGCATCACTTAGATGATGGAACGCATCCGCCTTGACAGCCGTGCTGTCCGCCGCTTGAGCCACCTTCGCGGTTCGCCGAAAGAGGCCGTACTTGATCAGAAGTACCGACACGAGCACAAGTAGCGTCCACGCCGCGGGCGTATGATGCGGCGTCCGTATCTCACGAACAGCCTCGATCGCAATTCCCAACGCTGCAGCAACCAGCATCACCGCGACAACCGCCGCCGCTAACGCCTCGGCCTTTCCATAGCCGAACGGATAATCCTCGTCAGGATTGCGGCTCGCCACCCGCAACCCGCTCAGAACTATCAGCGAGGCAAAAATGTCCGCGGTGGACTCGACTGCGTCGGCAACGAGGGCGTAAGTGTTGCCGACTATGCCCGCGATCAGCTTGACAATCGCAAGCAGAAAATTGATCGCGAGCCCGACCTTAACGGACCGAATCCCGGTTTCAGCCAATGGCGCTCGAGCCACAGGACTCGAGGTCGATCCGCTGTCACTCATGCCTAATCAGGGACGGACGGGGTGGGATTCGAACCCACGGTACGCTATTAACGTACACACACTT
>DATBRZ010000252.1:0-5117 GCA_036560025.1 Gemmatimonadaceae bacterium
CCCAGGTCGAACAGTTTGTCGACGCCCAGAGCTGTGATTGCAAGGTGACCGGTGTCGAGCCGCGTCACCCAGGTGTTCTCGCGCATGTACCACAGATGAAAGCGAATCATCGGCTCGGGACAACCGATCAATCGCTCGAGCTCTACGCTTCCGACACCAGGCTCCGTCGGATTGTTGCGGCGAACTACATACAGAATCGAGAGGATCGCATGCCGAACCCGGGCGTCAGATGCGACATCGTTCTGAACTGATTCCTGGCCGAACAGCTTCCACCGCGATTCGCGAACTTTCTCGTAGGTAAGATCGTACTTCGCTCGCGCGTCGGCATCGGACAAAATGCGATACGCATCGACGATCTCGCTGAAACGCTCCGCATCACCGGTGTCGAGATTGTCGGGATGCCAGCGATTCGCGAGAAAGCGATAGACGCGTTCGATCGTGTCTCGATCAGCACGCGGTGAGACCTGTAGGACCTCGTAATAATCCGGCAGATGTGGTTCGGGCATTACTCTGGCTTGTGAAACGGTGTACCTCTCACGTGGGCGACCAGAGTAATGACGGCCTGAGACTCAGGCCAGTAACATCTGTGTAATCAAGCAGTTGCCGGTTACGGGTAGCCGGTCGCCGACAGCCCCACTTGTAACATTTTAGTGTCCTTTCACGACATGCGGCCGATACGGGGCCTCGAGCAACGCAACCTGCTCCGGCGTGAGCTTAACCTCGAGCGCGCCGGCTGCAGTCTCGAGATGTTCGACTTTGGTCGCGCCAATGATAGGCGCTGCAACGGCGGGCTTGGACAACAGCCACGCGAGCGCGATCTCCGCCGGCTTTCGTCCGCTCTCCTCGGCGATTTTTCTCACTGCCTGCACAACCTCGAGATCACCGGGCGAATCGTACAGGTCCACAGCATACTGATCGGTGTCGGCGCGTATCGTTCCCTCGACCGCGGACGGCGTGGTCCTCGCCAGTCGACCGCGCGCGAGCGGTGACCACGGAATTACACCAACGCCTTCCGCTACACACAGCGGAATCATCTCACGCTCCTCTTCCCGATAGATAAGGTTGTAGTGATTCTGCATCGAGATGAATCGCGCCCAGCCGTTGCGCTCCGACAGTGACAACGCCTTTGCCATCTGCCATGCGTAACCCGAGCTCGCGCCGATGTAACGCACCTTGCCCTGTCTCACGAGATGATCGAGTGCCGCCAGTGTCTCTTCGACCGGCATGGTGCTTTTGAATCGATGGATCTGATACAGGTCGATGGTTTCCACACCAAGTCGTTTGAGACTTGCTTCGCATCCCTGCACGATGTGCTTTCGCGACAGTCCTCCCATGTTCGGTCCGTCGCTCATGGGGAAATGCACTTTCGTCGCGAGAACGATCTCTTCCATCTTCGCCATTTCGCGCAGCGCTCGCCCGGTGATCTCTTCGCTGACGCCCACGGAGTACATGTCGGCGGTATCGAAGAAGTTGATGCCGAGGTCGAGTGCTTTTCTATAGAAGGGCCGCGCCTCGGCTTCGTCGAGGACCCACGGCCGCCACTTCGAGCTACCGTAAGTCATGCAGCCAAGGCAGATGCGAGAGACGGTCAGGCCTGAACGGCCGAGTTGAGTGAAGTCCATGGAAACAAGACTATACCCTTGCGGCCTCAATCCGCAGTCCGACCCGAGCAGATGGATTCTTTTTAGTAGATTCTTTCGGTTATGGACGCTCTGCCGCCCAATGCCGCCCTGCTCGTAATCGATGTCCAGTACGGCCACGACGATCCTCGGTTCGGCAAACGAAACAACCCGAATGCCGAGGACCGGATCGCGGAATTGCTGAGCGCCTGGCGCGCGACAGGCAGGCCGATAATCCACATCCAGCATCTCTCGGAGAACCCGGGCTCGGTATTTCATGAGAGCAATCACGGCTCGGTGATCAAGGATGTCGTCCAGCCTCTCGACAGAGAGCTGCTCGTCCAGAAGCACACGAACAGCGCGTTCATCGGAACGGATCTCGAGCAGTATCTGCACTCGCGCGGAATCGAGACCGTGGTTCTTACGGGACTCACCACTCCGCATTGCGTATCGAGCACCGCGCGCATGGCCGGCAACCTCGGCTTCGACACCTACGTCGTCTCTGATGCGACCGCCGCGAATGAAGGGAATGTGGACTTTCAGTTTCCCGGTGGATCGAAGCTCGAGGCGACCCCTGAGGTGATTCACGCGATCTCGCTTGCAACGATCAATGGTGAGTTCGTGCAAGTCGTCGACACATCCGCCGTGCTTGGAGCTTTGAAGCTTCTCGACGTACCGGATCGCGTGACGTAGCAACCCCCTCTATTACTTACAGGGGCACAGGGGAAAGAGCGCGCGGAGCACGCGGAGAACTACGGAACAGCTTTTCTGTTGTTAAAAACCAGATAGCGATTTCCTGGTTTTCTCCGCGTGCTCCGCGTGCTCCTTCCCTGTGCTCGCGTAAGCTATAGAGGGGGTTGCTACGTCACTCACCACGACGCTTTCAGTTTCTTGCTCAATGTTGACAATGGAACATCTCCCGCCCGCTCACTCCACAACTCAATTTGAGAGCCCACTCATCATTCGGGTCCTCATGCGCAGTATCGCGATCATTTCCCTCGCGTTTCCGTTCATCGCTTCCGCCCAGTCACTCGAATCGCATCGACCGGCGGCGGAGAAGCTCATCGCTGCCGCGCTCAAGGACAGCGCGGCTTACCAGCGACTCGCTCGCCTCACCGATCAGTTCGGCCATCGCCAGAGCGGCTCGGCCAGCCTCGAGCGCGCACTCGACTGGATCGTCGCCGAAATGAAGAAGGACGGACTCGAGAACGTCCGCACCCAGCCGGTGATGGTGGCGCACTGGGTGCGCGGAGAAGAATCCGCATTCATGGAATCCCCCCGCCGCGTACGCCTTCACATCCTCGGACTCGGCAAAAGCGTCGGCACGCGGGCCGGTGGAATCACTGCGCCAGTGCTTGTCGTTCGCGATTTCGCGGAGCTGCGTGCACGATCAGCAGAAGCGAAAGGAAAAATCGTCGTGTACGACTTCCCATTCGACACGACGGTGCATCCGTTCGTCGGATACGGGCAGGCCGTTCAGTATCGCGCGTACGGCGTCGACTCTGCTTCGCAATTCGGCGCAGTCGCGGCGTTGTCCCGCTCTGCAACGCCCAGATCACTCCAGACACCACACACCGGGGGACTCTCATACGCTGATTCGATCCGCACAGTCCCGCAAATTCCTGGCGCATCGATTACACCCGAAGACGCGGAGATGCTGCACCGTCTTCAGCGCAACGGAGAAAAACCAGTCATTCGGCTGACGATGGGCGCACAAACCCTCCCTAACTCTCCATCGAGAAATGTCATCGCCGAAGTGCGCGGCTCCGAGCGCCCTGACGAAGTCATCGTCCTCGGAGGACACATCGATTCATGGGACGTTGGAACTGGCGCAATGGACGACGGCGGCGGAGCAGTCGCAGCCTGGGAGGCGCTGCGTCTCATCAAGAAATCCGGCGTCCGTCCAAAGCGCACGATCCGCGTAGTGCTGTGGACGAATGAGGAATTGGGATTGAGCGGGGCATTCGCGTATCGCGACGCGCATAAGGCGGAGCTCGACAAACACATTCTCGCGATGGAATCCGACAACGGCGTCTTCAAGCCGTTCGGAATCGCGTACTCGGGATCGCAGCAGGGATTGACGTTCGCTCGCGAGCTCGCTCACCTCCTGCGCAGCATCGGCGCCGATTCGGCACAGGCAAGCGGACCCGAAGCGGATGTCTGGCCGCTCAATACGCTGGGTGTTCCGACGATCGCGATCAATACGGATCCGACGCGCTACTTCTGGTATCATCACACCGAAGCCGATACCATAGATAAGCTCGATCCGCGAGAGATCGGGCTTTGCGTTTCGGTCATGGCGGTAGTTGCAAACACCGTCGCGAACATGAATGGGATCGTACCGCGTGCACCCATCCCGCCACCCGGGGGCTGATTGGTAAGGAGCTCGAGAGTTCATCTGCTGGCAGCGGTGCTGCTTGCCGCGCCGGCAGTGGCTCCGGCTCAGTCACTCCTGCCGCGGACGTATATCCGCGTCAATCAGCTGGGGTATTTGCCATCCGGTCCCAAGATCGCGATCGCGTGTTCGCTCGATGCTGCATCGATCAAAACCTTCACGGTCCAGAACGACAACGGCATTCGCGTCTTCGGACCGGCGGCAGCGAAGAGCACAGGTGCATTCGGACCATGCAAGTCCACGCATCGGCTTGATTTCACCGCGCTGAGGCGCGCGGGCCACTACACGATACTCGCCGGTGGGGCTGCATCTCCGCGGATCCGTATCGATTCGCACGTGTACGCGGGCGCCGCTGACACTCTCCTCTACTATATGAGAGGGCAGCGCTCCGGCTTCAATCCGATCATCAAGGACTCGGTTCACAAACGCGACGGCATCATCGTCGACCATCCCACGCGCTCGGGTCAGTTCGTTCCCGTCTCGGGCGGATGGGCAGACGCGTCGGATTACCTGCAGTACGTCACCACATCTGCGAATGCGACGTTCGTGATGCTCATGGCATACCGCGACAATCCATCGGCGTTCTCCGACAAGTTCGACGCGCGCGGAATGCCGGGCTCCAACGGCGTCGCCGACATCCTCGACGAAGCGCGACACGGAATCGACTGGCTGCTCCGAATGTATCCGGACGATTCGACGATGTTCAATCAGATCGCCGACGACCGCGATCACGCGTACTGGGATTTTCCGTGGAACGATTCGGCGAACTACGGCTGGGGAAAGGGAAAGGAGCGACCGGTATATCCGTGCACTGGGAAACCGCAGGGAATCGTCAAGCCGGAAAACAAGAATCGCTCTACCGGATACGCATCAACTGCGGGCAAATACGCCGCGGCATTCGGACTCGCTGCATCTCTCTATCGAGTGCCCGATCCCGACTTGGCGCGCCTGCTCACACAAAAAGCAAAAGCCGCATTCCGACTCGGCATGCAGCACGAGGGTGTGTGCCAGACAGCCCCGGGCAGCTCACCCTACTTCTACGAAGAAGACAACTGGCGCGACGACATGGAGCTCGGCGCCGCGTCACTCGTCGATGCAACCGG
>DATBRZ010000253.1:0-9866 GCA_036560025.1 Gemmatimonadaceae bacterium
AGGCAGACCTCCGGTATCGATGCTCTCCACGAGCTGACTGAGGTCGTCGAAACACCGATCGAACGTATCGGCGGTCGAGAATCCCTCGAGTTGAGCCGCAAGCTCAGCCTCCGTCATCACGTGGCGCTCGCGGACTGCCTCAATCGCAGCGAGGGCAGCGCGGTGTTCACCTCGACTTGCGACAACGGCGATGTCGAGCAGTGCGTCGGTGACGCCTTTCATCGCCGATGCAACGACAACGGCGCCCGATGGCCGCGCGGCGACGATCTCTGCGGCGTGCCGAATGGCCTTCGCATCGGCGAGAGCGGCGCCCCCGAACTTGTGCACCACGGCGGATGCGGCGGAGCGAGGCAAGGACGGAGCGGCTACTGAACCAGCCACTTGAGCTGCTCCTCGCGCAGATTGCTCCCGGTTAGAATCGTCGCGATTCGGTCACCCGGAATATCATGAACCTTTATTGCTGCGAGTCCCGCGGCGCCGGATGGCTCCAGCAACAGTCCGAGGGTGCGCGACGCGAGCCGGATTGCTTCGATCATATCCTTGTCGTCGACGAGAACCATATCGTCGGCCAGCGCGCGCAGACGTTGCACCGACTCGCTGGCCACCGGCGCACGGACATCGATTCCCTCGGCAATCGTATTCGTACTGTCCGTTGCCACGCGCTTTCCAGCGCGCCAGCTGAGCGCCATGCATGGCGCACCGGTCGCGCAAACTCCGACCACACGAGTACTCGGCGAATGTTCCTTGATCCATCGGCCCACGCCGGAAATGAGAGCGCCGCCACCGACTGGAATTACGATCGTGTCGATCCGTCCGAATTGGATCAGCTCGACACCAATGGTTCCGGCTCCTTCGGCGACTGTCGGATCCTTTCCGTCATCGATGTACACAGCGGCGGGATGACGAGCCGCGTATTCGTGCGCTGCTTCATCAGCTGCCGTTCCATCGCGACCGATGGCAGTGACTCTCGCTCCAAATGCCTGCATGCGGGCACGCTTCACCGGATTGATATCCTCCGGTACAAACACGTTCACGGGGATGCTCCGGCGACGTCCAGCGTACGCGATCGCCTGACCGTAATTACCGGTCGATGCACACACGACTTCTTCGGCTGCGCCGACGCGACCGAGCGCGAAATCCGCACCCCGACCCTTGAAGCTGCGGATCGGATTCGCTGTCTCGACCTTGACGATGATCTTGCGTCCCAGCGCGGCGGCCAGCTGGTCGTCGATGTACTGCGGAGTATTCGTGAACACGGGATCGATCACGCGCGCCGCTTCCTCGATGCGTTCGAGACTGACATCGAGGCTGGACAGCGGCCTCACCGGGGCGTCAGAGATACTCATTGGTCGATGGCAGTTGAACGTGCGTGTGCTTCTCCACGGAGGGCTTGAGATGTGTTATCGTAGGCTCCCTCGTCTGACAAATGCTCCTGCTAACGTGTAAACAATGCAGATCGAAGTCGCGAACCAGCGGATGTTGCTGCTCAAGGATCAGATAACTCCGCAACAGGCTAAGGAAAAAGCATGGCAGAAAAAAGTCAGTGCATTCGATGCGCTGAGCAAAGTGACCAGCTTTCTCAGCAGGCCGAAATATGAGGAATTCGCCCTAACTTACAGCGAGCACCGTTACGAGCCTTTCTGGCACGTCATCGCACAAGCGCGGTACGAGTATACGAGAAAAACGAACTATCAGGTTGCCGTGGCTGGAAGGGAAGTGAAGAGCGTCACGCTTCGCGACAGCGAGTATCTTGGAAAGGTTCTCCAGAACTTCCTGTTCGACGTCGGCCTGGATGCGGTCGGGATCTTCGTCCCCGGCGGTAGCATTGCCGTAAAGGCAGCCAAGCGCTACATCGATACCAGAACCAAGTATCGGAGAATCGGGGACGGGGCTGACTCGTCTCATTAATGGAGGATTAGATGAAGATTCAGCTACGTATAGGAACAGTGCTGATGTTTGCGATGTTCATCGCGGCACCGGCACGAGCGCAGATTCTGATCGAGACGGCCAAGATTCTTACGCCGAAGACAAAGGACCTCGGCGAGATCATCGATAAAGCCACGAAAGGTCCAAAAGCCGCGGCGCAGCCGAGGGTGGAAACGCCGGCAAGCGGCCGGCCGTCGGCAACCGCGTCGCGACCAACCGCGCTGCCCGACACGTTCTCGAGCGATACCGAGCCTCCCGAGTCGATTCTCGACATCAATGCCGAGGTTCTCACCCGCTTTTCCGCGGCGCTCGCAGCCGAAGGGACGAAGCGGGACGAGGGTGGGACGGCGTTGACGCGGGGGAAGTACGACGCGATCGGCGCCGAAGCTGGAGGCTTCACGTCGAGGCAGTACTTCGTATTGAAGGCGCGAGTGAGACCATTCTGCGATGCCGTGGTCGCTGGTCAGGCGCCGCCGAATGACCTCAGGTTTTCATACATGCCGACGGAGTCGATGGCGATCAAGCCGCGTTGCGCGGCGTTAGCACCGGCGCTGAAGAAAGTCCAGTAACGCCGACGGCCCCACCGCCTTTCCAGATGAGGGTGCAACTCGCGACCTATCTTGGCGGTTTGTCGCCGATCCAGTAGCGGGCACCGGGCCCGAGGCGAGCGGCACGGTCCCCCGGATTGGACAGCGCGCAACGATCGAGTGAGAGGCAGCCGCAGCCGATACACTGGGTAAGGCCTGTGCGGAGTCGCTCGAGCTCCGCGATTCGCTCGTCGATGCGTGACGTCCATGTCTTCGACAGACGCGACCAGTCCTTACCGGTAGGTGCTCGGTGGGGCGGTAACTTGGCGAGCTCGATTCCAACTTCATCGAGAGTCAGCCCGATCCGCTGTGCGAAAACGATGAACGCGATTCTCCGAAGTACCTCTCTGGGATAACGTCGCTGGCCTGAGCCTTCCCGCTCGGATGTGATGAGCCCGCGCTCCTCATAGAAGCGGAGGGCGGAGGCGGCGACGCCGCTCCGCCGCGCGACCTCTCCAATGACCAGAAGATCCGCCATGAGTCCGAATCTATTCGAAGCAGGCCTTGACTTCAAGTTCACTTGAACTTGTACCTTGCTATCCACGGCATTGAACGCGAGGACCAAATGAACGACCCCAGAGAAAGGACAGCATTGATCACTGGAGCATCGCGCGGGCTGGGACTTGCCCTCGCGCGCGGACTGGCAAACCGCGGATGGAATCTCATTCTCACCGCACGCGACACCGAGCGGCTTGGCACAGTGCGCGACGAGCTCGCGAAGCGAACGCACGTTGCGGCGATCGCAGGCGATGTCACCGAGCCCGCGCATCGAAGCGCGCTCGCAGTGCTCGCACGCGGACACGCGGGGCTCGACGCGGTGATCAACAACGCGGGCGCACTCGGCCCGAGTCCACAGCCGGAGCTGCTCGACTATCCGCTAGACGTTCTCCGCGCCGTATTCGAAGCGAATGTCATCGCACCACTCGGCGTCCTTCAGGCCTTGAGGGATGAGCTCAAGCCCGGCGCCCGTGTGATCAACGTGACGAGCGATGCAGGAGTCAACGCGTACAACGGCTGGGGCGGTTATGGATCGAGCAAGGCCGCGCTCGAGCAGTTGTCCGCAGTGTTCGCCGCAGAGAATCCATCGATTCGCGTCTACTGGGTCGATCCCGGAGATCTGCGCACCGACATGCATCAGGCCGCATTCCCGGGCGAGGACATCAGCGATCGACCGCTGCCTGAGGTGCGCGTTCCCGCATTCGTCACACTTCTCGAAGGTGATCTACCGAGCGGACGCTACGTCGCTTCGACACTTGGCCCACGAGCAGTGGAGGCGGCATGACCGTAATGGAGGCCGCGGTCGAGTTTCGTCTCCCCGACGCGCTTGCCGCGCACGAGCCGCCCGAAGCACGCGGGTTGGCGCGCGACGAGGTGCGTCTGATGGTGTCGCGCGCCGGCGATGACTCTATCACGCATACACGGTTTTCAAAGCTGCCGGAGTTTCTAGCGGCTGGTGATGTGCTTGTCGTCAACACGAGCGCGACCATCAATGCATCCGTTCGCGCGAGACGCACCCGACATGACGGCTCGACAGAAACCGTGCTGCTGCACCTTTCGACGCCGCTGTCTTTCCGCAGATGGGTTGTTGAGCTTCGCCGTACGTCCCCGAATGGCAGCAGTCCGTTGTGGGATGCAGAGGCGGGCGAGCGGATCCACCTGCCGGCAGGTGCGACTGCGCTCTTGCTCGAGCCATACTCACTCGACGGCAGTCTATCATTCGGGCACGTCAGACTCTGGGTTGCAGATCTCGAGCTTCCAAGCGACGTCCTGTCATACGCAGCGCGACACGGATCCCCGATTCGGTATGGGTACGTGCCCGAGCAATGGCCGCTGGCGTTTTATCAAACCGTATTCGCGAATGAGCCGGGCAGCGCGGAAATGCCGTCTGCAGGGAGACCGTTTTCTTATCGGGTTATCGATCGATTGATAAGGAAGGGTGTGGCGATAGCACCGATTGTTCTGCACACCGGAGTATCGAGTCTGGAAGTCGACGAGCCGCCGTATCCCGAGAGGTATCGCGTGCCCGATTCGACGGCTCACATGATAAACGCGGCGAAGCAGGCCGGCGGTCGCATCGTTGCGGTTGGCACGACTGCTGTTCGCGCTCTCGAAACTGTCGCGTCATACGACGGCATGGTTCGTGGTGGCGCAGGTTGGACCGACCTGGTTATCACGCCTGAGCGCGAGCTCCGGGCAGTGGATGCAATGCTGACTGGATTCCACGATCCGAAGGCATCTCATCTGTTCATGCTCGAAGCATTAGCGGGCCGCAATCACCTGGCGCTCGCTTATGCAACAGCGCTCGAACGGCGTTACCTGTGGCACGAGTTTGGGGATCTTCATCTGATTCTGCCTTGACACGGATGCGGTCGGACGACATTTCGGAGGAGAATACCAACCAGGAGCTTCCGATGTACGCCACACTCAGGCAGTACAAGAATGCGCAGGCGCTGGTCGATGCGATGTCCGCAAAGAAGGACGACGTAAAGAAGATCATCAGCGAAGTTCCGGGTTTCGTCGCCTACTACGCGACCCGCGAAGGCGACACGATGACGAGCGTGTCGGTCTTCAACGACAAGGCCGGCTCCGACGAATCCACCAAACGCGCCCGTCAGTGGGTCGCCGAGAACGTCAAGTCGGCAGTGGGCGCTCCTCAGATCTCAGGCGGAGAAGTCTTCATCAGTTTCTGAAGTAAAGCTCGGCGCCTCAGCTTGCTGTCTGCGGACAGCTGCTACATGTTAATCGCCCCGCCCGTTCAAGCCGCCCCGCAATCGTAGCTCAGGAGGTTTAGATGCGCCGATTTGCCCCGCTGTGCATTGCAGTTCTCGTTTTCGCATGTGCGAAGAAGGAAGCTCCACCTGCTGACACCGGGATGGCAGTAGCGCCGGCGCCGGAGGCGGCACCACCCGCCGCCGCACCTGTGTCGCTCAAGGATGTCGCCGGCACTTACACCGTGACCGGAAAGAACGAAGCCGGCGACTCGACTCTCGTTACTTACGAGTTGAACACTACTGACACCGCCGGTTGGACGATCAAGTTTCCGAATCGAGCGAAGACAGAGAAGGTTCGAATCATTTCCGTCGCGGGCGACAGCATCGTGACCGAAGCAGGTCCGTACCCGAGCGCTATTCGCAAAGGCGCAACGGTCACGACGCACGGTGTATATCGACTACAGGATGGAAAGCTGGTTGGGCGAACGGTGGCCCACTACAACATCAAGGGTCCGGACAGCGTTCTGATCGTCATCAGTGAAGGCGTTCGCAAATAGAACTCTGAGCCGGCGCTCGGGACAACTGATATCGTAGTCGAAGGGCGTGTGGCTGGAGTCACACGCCCTTCGTTCACGCCCCGCAGGAGCTCGATGATTTCCCTTGGACTCGCGCGAAAGCTGAGCTACGCGGTAAGTGTCCTTCCGCTCCTGCTCATCGCTGCCTGCAACACGAAAGCCCGAACGCGCAGCGTCATCGGATACGTCCAGGTGTCGTCGGCAGCAGCGCTCGACGACACTCGCGACGGGTTCTTCCGCGCGCTCGCGGACTCGGGCTACGTGCGCGACAAGACCATCACGGTGCTCGAGCGGAATGCGCAGGGCGACATCCCTACGCTCTCGCTGATCATGAGTGAGTTCATTCAGCAACGCGTTACGCATGTCGCCACCGTTTCTTCAGTCGCAACTCAGGCAGCACTGAAGGCAGTAACGGATCGTCCGATCATTTTTGGCGCCGTTGCAAATCCGTACGTCATCGGCGCCGGAACGTCATCGGCGAATCATCGGCCCAACATCACGGGCGCAGAGATTCCACTGCCCGTCGACTCTGCGCTCTTCATCGCGCATGAGGCATTCCCGTCAGTCGAAGCGTGGGGGACTCTGTTCGATCCCGCCGATCCGTTCGCAGAGTTCTATCTGGAGAGAATAAGGAAGGCTGCGAGGGATGCGGGAGTGCGGCTCGTGACAGTCGCTTGCACTGGTCCGGGAGACATTGGCGCCGGCATCCAGGCGCTCAAGGCGAACGGGGCCGGCGGTGTAGTGCAGATCCCGAGTGTCATGATCGGATCGGCATTTTCGGCAGTCGTAAAGTCGACGCGGCAAGCGAATATGCCGCTCATCTCGACCTCACCAAGCAACAAGGGCGCGCCAATCGCGTTTGGACTGAGCTTTTTCGCCAACGGCTACGACATGGGGCTGCTCATGATCCGCGTGCTGAGGGGCGAAAGCCCGGCGGCGATTCCGTTTCAGGCAGCACACCGGCGTGAGCTCATCGTCGACCTGAACGCTGCGCGCGAGTACGGCGTCACCATTCCTGCTGCAATCGTCAGCCGGGCGGACTCGGTTCTGGAGAATCCGCCGGCAAAAGCGTCTCGGTCTGTCGCCGCTCGCTCGATTGATCGGCCGCCGGTGAGGCGCGGCAACAACCCACTGGAATTCTGGCTCGTCGCGATCACCCAGGGTCTCGCTTACGCCGCGCTCGCGTGGGGCGTGTATTTGTCCTCACGCGTCCTGCGTTTCGCCGACATCACGCCCGACGGAAGCTTTCCACTCGGCGGAGCCGTTGCGGCCTCCTTGATCGTTGGAGGAACGGATCCGCTTCTGGCGACGCTGGTCGCTTTCCTTGCAGGAATGATCGCAGGATATGTCACCGGCATGCTGCACACGCGACTCGGAGTCAAGGATTTGCTGGCTGGTATTCTCGTGATGACTGCGCTTTACTCTGTGAACCTGCACGTGATGGGAAAATCGAATGTGTCGCTGCTCGACGTGCGCACCATTGTTGGAGACGTGCACGCGCTGATTCCAGCATCTGTAACATGGTCCGACGATCGCTCACTCGCCGTGCTCTTTCTGGCTGTCGCTCTCGTGATTGGCGTGCTGCTCACCTGGTATCTCCGAACTGATTTCGGGATGGCGATGCGCGCCGTCGGCGACAACCCTGCAATGATCACGGCGCAAGGCGTCGACCGCCGGCGGATGATCGAGCTCGGTGTCGCCCTGGCCAACGGCCTCGTGGCATTCTCGGGTGCGCTCATGACTCAGCAGCAGGGATTTGCCGACGTCGGAATGGGTGTCGGCACTCTGGTCGCGGGCATGGCAGCGGTGATCATGGGTGAAACGCTTCTGTTCAATCGAAGAGGATTGGGAGTCACCATCACGATGGTCGCGGTCGGCGCCATACTCTATCGCGGCATGGTGGCGCTGGCTCTTCGTGCCGGACTCAATCCAATCGATCTCAAGCTCATCACTGCCGGATTCGTCCTGGCCGCACTCGCGCTCCCGAAGCTGCGGTACAGTCGAGGTGCTGTCGGAGTCGCCCAATGATCGAGATCGAGCGCCTGGAAAAGACTTTCGTGCAGCCCGGTGGCGACCGCGTTCCCGCTCTGCGTTCGGTCGACCTCGTCATTCCCGCTGGAGAGTTCGTGACGGTTATCGGCTCGAACGGATCCGGCAAATCGACACTGCTCAATGCGATCGCGGGCACCTTTCTTCCGAACGCCGGCACAATCCGGATTTCCGGGACCGATGTCACTCGTCAACCGGAGTTTCGACGGGCCGCTCTCATCGGACGTGTATTTCAGGATCCCTTCAAGGGCACCTGTCCATCGATGAGTGTCGCAGAGAATCTGCGGATGGCCGAGCTGCGTGGCGGCCGTCGCGGTTTACGTGTAGGGCTGAGTCGCTCGGCGCTCGAGCGCTATCACGCCCTCTTGTCAGGCTTGGGTATGCGTCTGGAGAAAAGACTGAAAGCTACGATGGGAACGCTTTCCGGCGGACAACGTCAGGCTGTAACGCTCTTGATGAGCACACTCAAGCGGCCGCAGCTATTGCTTCTGGATGAGCACACTGCAGCGCTCGATCCGCGTGCCGCTCAACAGATTATCGACGTCACCAACCAGGTCGTGCGCGAGCATTCGCTCACCACCTTGATGGTGACGCACAGTATGGAACAGGCGCTCGAGCAGGGGAATCGTACGATAATGATGCATCGCGGTGAGATCCTGGCCGATCTATCGGGAAGCGAGCGTGAAGGTCTCGATGCCGGCGATTTGCTGAGGCGGTTCAGTGAGCTGCGATATACTGTCGAATTCGCGGTAGCTGCCAAACCCGCGGGACAGTGAAGCGTCAGGCGACTGTTTCCACCTTTATCCCGCTCTCCAGCGTTTGCTTCACGGGGCACCGATCAGCGATCTCGAGGAGACGAGCGCGCTGATCGTCGGTGAGTGGCCCGGTTAGCTCGATGCGGCGCTCGATGCGCGCGATACCGACTTTTTCTTTCGGACACGCTTCGCAGTCGGCGGCGTGTGAACGGCCGGATCGCAGCTGAACCTGCGCGCCCTCGAGCGGCCAACCTCTCCGATTGGCGTAAAATCTGAGTGTCATCACCATGCAGCTCCCAAGCGCGCTGAGCAGATATTCATAGGGAGTTGGACCCGCGTTCGTGCCGCCGACTGATACCGGCTCATCTGCAACCCAAGTGTGCGCATTTGTCTGGAGATCAGTCCGGAATCCAGCGCTGCCAACGCTGGCAGTCACCCAGCGGTCGGCGTCTTCGGATTTGGCGGTCGTCGGCGTAGTCATCGGCGTAGTCATCGGCGTACTCGGGTGAGTTGTACGCTCGAAAGCTACGTCAATCCGCTCAACCCAACGGAGCGGCGGCTCCTTTAATAAGGGCCTCCGGTATCTATTCTTTTGCGTGTACGGTCGGAGAGTTTGGCTTCGTTTGATTCTCACCGTTGATACGCGCGCGGTTGTGCCATGAAGGTCGCTGGTGTACGGGACGCGCCCTGATCGCGAGCAGGTCCGCATAGTATGCCAGCACCCGCTTTCGCACGCTCTTCTCAGTGTCGTCCGGCGAAGCGGCGAAAGGAGCGTGTCGAGTGCTCGGTTCGTCCTCCATTCGGAACCACCACCATGGCGGCATGCCTTCGTGTCGCGGCGCCTCGACCGAACAGAAGAATCTCACGCCATTTTCGACGAACTCGAATTCCTTCATCAATTCTCTCCCTGGATGTATTAATCAATCTAAACCAGGGACATTCGAGGCCGTCATCGCCATGCGTACTTAAAAACCTGCATTTTGAGCACTGAATAGGGCGGAGTCGGGTCGTTGGGCGGGAAAAAATTGCGGCAATGGAAACGGCCGCGTGCAATTTTTGCACATTTTCGTTGACACACGGACTCGGCCGGATTACCTTCGCGATTAACGGGATCGGTCGGCACCCCACCTCCATTCCTTCGCCAACATGAGCTCGCACACTCGCGCGCTTTTTTTATGACGCCCGTCATAGCGCCCGCCGACACGGCGTGGATGCTCATGAGCACCGCCCTCGTGCTCCTCATGACGCCGGCTGCAGGCTTCT
>DATBRZ010000254.1:0-3455 GCA_036560025.1 Gemmatimonadaceae bacterium
CGCTACGTCGAACAGGTGCACGCGATCCGCCGGCACCCGAACGCTGATGCTGTCGCCGACCTCCGCGACTGACTCGTTGGAGACGGATGCCAGCAGCCGGTGACGCCCGACATCGAAATGGATGTGACTGATGCCTCCCAGCCGCTCAACGAGCACGACGCGACCGCTGAGGCCTTTGCCGGCCGGAGCGTCCGGATCGACTTCCAGGTCCTCGGGACGCACGCCCAGCGTTATCGCACCGGTCGGAACCGGCGCCGTTGATGTCAGCGTGACCTGCGCATCTTCTGTCGTGAACACGCATGCATCATCGTCCGACATTATCAGTCCCTCGACGAAGTTCATTGGCGGTGTACCGATGAATCCGGCCACGAATCGGTTCGCAGGATGCCGATAAAGATCGATGGGCCGTCCAACCTGTTGAATGCGCCCGTCGGCCAGCACGACGATTCTATCGCCAAGCGTCATCGCTTCCACCTGGTCGTGCGTCACGTAGATGGTCGTGGTTTTCAGACGGCGCTGCAGACTTCCGATTTCAATGCGCATCTGGGCGCGCAAACCGGCGTCGAGATTCGACAGCGGCTCGTCGAACAAAAAAACGAGAGGCTCGCGCACCATCGCGCGACCCATGGCTACTCTTTGCCGTTGTCCTCCAGATAGCTGTTTCGGCTTCCGGTCGAGCAGCTTCTCGAGGCCGAGTATCTCAGCTGCCCATTTCACGCGTCGCTCGATCTCCTGCCGAGCGACCTTTCTGAGACGGAGTCCAAGAGAAAGATTCTCGCGCACAGTCATGTGCGGATACAAACCGTAATCCTGGAACACCATCGCGACGTCTCGCTCACGCGGCGGCACTGCCGTTACGTCGCGTTGGTCAATCAGAATCCGGCCGGACGTGACTTCCTCGAGTCCGGCGACCATTCGAAGGATTGTCGATTTCCCGGATCCGGAGCCGCCAACCAGCACGAGCAGCTCACCATCCTCTACATCGAGATTGAATTCTTCGACGACAGTCACGTCGCCGAATCTCTTCGATACGCGATCGAAGGAGACCGTCGCCATTATCCCTTGATCCCGGCGCCGGCCATGCTCTCGATGAAGTTTCGCTGGAGAAAGGCGTAGGCGACTACTACGGGAACGACGAGCACCATCGACGCCGCCAGCGAAACACCGACTGTGCCGGCTCCGCCGCCGAGTGCGAATACCGTGAGCAGCTGGGGCAGGGTCATGATGTGCTGGTCGCGAACGACGAGGAGCGGCCACAGTACTTCATTCCACGCTCCCATGAAGGTGAAGATCGCAACGATCGATAGAACAGGCTTGGAGAGCGGCCAGAAGATGGTGAATAGAATTCGCAGCTCGCCCATGCCATCCATGCGTGCAGCGTCGATGAGAGATTGCGGAATCTGCAGGAAGAACTGACGCATCATGAGGATCGCCGTCGCATTGAACAGATAAGGGACGATGAGCGCGGCATATGTATCGATCCACCCGAGCTGCACGATCAGCGTATAGAGCGGAATGAGCGTCAGTTGACCAGGGACGAGAAGAATCGCGATGGTGACGGCGTTGAGCACGGCACGTCCGCGGAAATGCAGTCTCGCCATTGCATACGCTGTCATCGAGCCGAATAGGAGGACGGCGAGCGTGATCGTCGTGGCAACCATGGTGCTGTTGAGGAGCGCGCGGCCGAACGGCGCGCGCGCCCACATTGTGCGGTAATTGTCGAGAGTAATTTCGTGTGGAATGAGTGCCAGCGAGCCGACCTCGGAGGGGGGCTTGAACGTGGCCGAGGCCATCCAGAGGAACGGGTAAATGAATGTGAGTGCGGCGATGGCCAGACCGACATACAGCGCAACGCGTCCCGCGGTCTTCATAGTGCTTCCGCTCTCCCGATCAAACGCCGCTGGATCATGACGACGAGTCCAATGATCAGCGCTAGGGCGACGCCGATGGTTGCAGCGTAGCCCATCTTCTGGTACGAGAACGCATTCGTGTAGAGATAAAGAACCACCGAGTACGTGCGACGAAGTGGACCGCCGCCTGTCATTACGTACGGCTCGATGAAGAGCTGAAATCCGTTGATCGTGGACAGCGTGATGACGAGGATCGTCTGCGGAAGAAGTGAGGGAAGCGTGAGGTAGCGGAAACGCTGCCACGCAGACGCGCCGTCGATCTCGATTGCTTCCTGACAGCTCCGGGGGATGTACTGAAGACCTGCGAGGTAGATGATCACGTAGAAGCCGACGTTCTTCCATGTCACCATTACAGCGATTGCGGGCATCGCGGTGGCGGGATCGGTTAGCCAGGGAACGGGCGCCACGCCGATCTTCATCAGCAGGCGGTTGATCAGCCCGACATCAGTCGCGTAGAGATTGCTCCAGAGAATAGCGACGACTGCGCCGGAGATCACGACCGGAAGAAAAAACGCAGCCCGCCAGAAGCTGAGCAGGGCAAGACGCCGATTCAGCGCGATCGCGAGCGCGAGTGCGGTGGCTATCTGAAGCGGAACATGAATGCTGAGAAAAACGAAAGTGTTTGCGACTGCGCGCCAGAAGCGACCGTCGTGCGCAAGCATACGGACGTTGTCGAGCCCGGCGAACGACGGTGCGGTAACCAGATCCCACTGAATGAAAACGAGAATGACCGCGAAAAGGATCGGATAGATCGCAAAAGCTGACAGGAAGGCGGCGTACGGGGCGGCCAGCAGAGTTCCGGAACGACGTTCAGCGCGCATTGAGAATGTTCCGCGCTTCTGCGGCTGCTTTTGCAAGCGCCTGTCTCACCGGTACTGTTCCATAGATAGCCGCTCCTTCGTACGCTTCCGACAGAAGATCGAAGATCTCAACGATGTCGGGATCCAGATCGATGTCACGGGTGCGCCCGACGTAAGATGCGTACATCTGCAGCGTTGGCCAGCGACGAAGGGATGCCGCAAAGTGTTGATCGCCGAGGAGATCTCGCCGGTACGGGAGCTGGCTGGCCTCCTCGATCAGCATTCGATCGGCATCAGTCGAGGTGAGAAAAGCAACGAATCGTGCTGCAGCATCGGGATGCTTCGTCGTCGAGAATATCGCAATGCTCCTCAAATCCGCGAAAGCATAACTATCGCGTGGATCTGTTCCGTCAGCGGAAGGAACCGGAGTCACGTTGTAGCGTAATCCTTGAACCTTGATCTGCTCGAGCTCCTTCACGAACCAGGGTCCGATGATCTTCATCGCGACAGTTCCATCAGCGAATGGATCGCGTCCAAGCGCGAAATTCGAGCGAGGCAGCACACCTTCATCAAATCCTCGACGCAATATCTCGAGCGCTTTGACCGCTGCCTCGTTGTCGAACACAACCTTGCCGTGGCTTACCAGCGTCGTTCCACCTGAGTTCGCCAGATACAACGGATAGAAATCGTAGAACCGCTCGAACCAGGTCGTTTTGAGCGTTGCCCAGATGGCCCATCGGTCTGC